>NZ_JBIVKQ010000011.1:0-252853 GCF_044750845.1 Streptomyces sp. NPDC088766
GACACCACCGGTCCGTCGTCGCCGGCCCGTCCTCCCCGCAAACCCCCGTCTACCCCCGACCCCGACGACCATTCCCCGAATTTTTCGCGGGACGGCTCACGGGTCCGGCCGCGACGGACCGGGCCGGTGCGCATCGGATGCCCGACGGTTAAGGTCGTGGCCGGTCATGGTCGTCGAGAAGGTCGAGGAGGGGGCTCCGAGGATGAACGGCACGGTTACGGCAGTCAGCAGCAACGGCGAGCACTCGTTCACCAAGCCCAACCGGGACAGCATCACCCTGCTCGCCGGGCTCGGTGTGGAGGGTGACGTGCACGCCGGCGTGACCGTCAAGCACCGGTCGCGGGTCGCGCAGGACCCCACACAGCCGAACCTGCGCCAGGTCCACCTCATCCACGAGGAGCTCTTCGCCGAGGTCGGTGCGGCGGGTTTCACGGTGGCACCCGGTGACCTCGGCGAGAACATCACCACCCGTGGCATCGATCTGCTCGGCCTGCCGGTCGGCACGCTGCTGCGCATCGGCGAGGCGGTGCTGGAGGTGACCGGGCTGCGCAATCCCTGCCTGCAGATCGACAACTTCGAGGAAGGGCTGCTCAAGCAGGTCGTCGGCCGCGACGGGGCCGGGGCCGTCGTGCGCAAGGCCGGCATCATGAGCGTCGTGAAGGACGGTGGTGCGGTGCGGCCGGGCGACGTGATCACGGCGGAACTTCCCACCGGGCCGCACCGGCCCCTGGGGCGGGTCTGACCGGGCGCCTCCGCGACGACAGGCCGTGACGTGCCCCCGTCACATCACATCGGCCGGACACGACGGCCGGGCCTCGACCGCGGCCACCGCGTCCGGCCGGGTGCGCGCGGGAGCAGCGGACGGGTGACGAACCGATCCCCGTCCAATATGTCCCGATACGATAGAATTCGTGATCAGATCAGTACGGCCCCGACGCCGCCACCGTCCTCCCCGCGGCGGGCAGCGGCAGGCCGTACTGCTGTCCCCGGTCCTCGTCACCGTCCTGATCAGCGGTATCGCGTTCTCCACCCCCCGGGAGATCGCCTTCAGCCGCCTCCTGCCCGCGGCACCCGCCCTCGCGGCCGCGGTGTGGCCGGTTCTCCCGACGGTCCTGCTGGGGGCGTCATGCCTTCTGATCATGATCGGCCTCAGCTTCGTCTATCCCGATCTGGGGACGCCGTACACGGTTGCCGCGATCGCCGCCGTCACCCTCGCCGCCGCCTACGCGAGCCATCTGCGACTCCAGCGGGAGGAGACGCTCTTCCAGGTCCGGCTCGTCGCCGACGCGGCGCAGAAAGTGCTGCTGCGCCCGCTGCCGCACCGCCTCCACGACATCGAGATCGAGTCGCTGTACCGGGCGGCCCAGGAGCAGGCCCGGATCGGGGGCGACTTCTACGAGGTCGCCGACACTCCGTACGGGGTCCGCCTGCTCATCGGCGACGTACGCGGCAAGGGTCTGTCAGCGGTGGGGGCGGCCGCGGCGGTGATCAACTGCTTCCGGGAGAACGCGCACGACCAGCCCGACCTGAGAAGCCTGGTGCGCCGCCTGCAGATCACCATGTCCCGCTACAGTGCCGCGATCCCCGCCGCCGACGAACCGGAGCACTTCGCCACCGCCCTGATCGCCGAGATCCCGAACGGCGGCGGGCACGTCAGGATCCTCAACTGCGGGCATCCACCGCCGGTGTTCGTCCGCAGCGGGCAGATCGACGTCCTCGAGCCCACCCGCCCCTCCACGCCCCTCAACCTCTCGGGGCTCCTCGGGGACCACTATCACGTGGACACCGTGGCCTTCTCCCCCGGCGATCAGATGCTGCTCTACACCGACGGGGTCACGGAAACCCGTGACCGCACCGGCGAGTTCTTCCCGCTGCCGGACTGGGTGCGCCGGCACGACGCGGCCCCGCCCCGTGAACTGCTGGACGAACTGCACGCGGACCTGCTCCGCTACGGCGGCGGCAGACTCGACGACGACGTCGCAGCCCTCGCCGTACGCTGCCGCCCGCATCCCCCCGGCGGCGGCGCCGGGCCGGCCGGCGCCGGTGTGCGGCAATGACGCCGTCACAGGACGTCGTGGGCCGGATGTGTACGCGGTCGGCGTGGCGATCACACCCCGCTGCTCCGGCGTGCAGGGCGCTCGGCCGGTGAACGGTGGTGTCCCGGAGCCAGCACGACGGGGGCCGGGGGCGGCGTCAGCGCGTCGACCCGCCCGCCACGGCCACGGACCGGCAGGACGCGGCCTTCCGGGTCGGTCACCGAGCCGGAGGGACACCCGCGAACGCCTCGTCCCCGGCGGGTGCCGGGGACGAGGCGTGTCGAGCGCGGTCCGCTTCACGGGCGGCCGCCGACGGCCGGGGTCCGTGTTGCGCGGTGCGTCAGGACGCGACGAAGCGGGCGATCTGGCCGAGCACGACCGTGTCCGCGAGGAACCCGATGTGGGTCTGGCAGAGCACGTTGTTGTTGGTCGCACCGTCCAGCCTGGTGCTGGTGTACGGCAGGATGATGCCGTCGCACGCCGAGTACCACGTGGCGTACCTGGTGGTGCCCGGCGTCTCGTCGCCCGAGGTGATCTCGGAGATGAACGAGGAGCCCGGGTACATCTGCCGGCACGTCGTGTAGATCAGGCAGGCGCCGGCGTACGTGGTCCCGTGGTTGGCGCCGGCGATCGAGGCGAGGTGACTGACGCTGGTGTTGCCGCCCAGCACCTTCAGGTAGTACTGGCTGACCAGGCCGCCCATCGAGTGGTTGACGATCGCGACCTTGCTCGCTCCGGTTCGCGCCTTCACGTCGTCGACGAAGGCGGCAAGGCCCTGGGCGTTGGTGATGTTGTTGCCGTAGGAGTTGTACTCGTAGGCGAAGAGGTCGGAGCCGGCCCAGCCGTTGAGCCGGAAGACGCTCATGGCGGTGACCCAGTTGGACGCGTCGCCGGTGTAGCCGTGCACGAAGACGACGGGCGTGCTGGTCGACAGCGCTCCGGCGGCCGTGTCCGACGACTGCGCCGCGGCGGTGCGGGCCGCCGTGGTCGCGGAATCGGCCGCGCCGGCCGTCGACGCCGAGGAGAACAGGGTGAGTGCGGCCGTGGCGGCGGCGAGAACGCCGAGAAGCCGACGTGGGGAACGACGACGCATGAGGGTCTCCTGACAGGGGTGCGGGGTTGCGGGTGCCTGACCCGACCAGAGTCACGGGGCGGGAGGCGGGCGCCATCGGCTGAATCACCAGTGGCCCGGTGAGCGCCCGCGAGGCCGCCGACCGGCCAACGGCCGTCGGTGCGGCACCGTCACCGGCGGCCGGTGGCCGTCCCCGAGGCCGTCCGGAGCCCGACGGAGCGAACCGGATCCCCGCCGCGTCGCCGTCGGCGCCCCCGGCACTCCGGCGGGGCCTGCGATCACCGTCTCCCCCACCGCCGGACGACTGCGAGGCGTGGGTATCGTGACGCGCGTCCCGGCCGTACGGCCGTCCGGCCTCCGACGTCAGGATCCACGTGACCGAGACCCGCGCACCCGTCCCGCCCCGTCCCCTGCTGCTGGCCGACGGCCGGGACGCCGCGTCGGCCTGGACCCTCGACCCCGGGATGCGGCACCTCAACCACGGCTCGTTCGGGGCGGTCCCCCGCGTGGCGCAGGAACGGCAGAGCGCGCTGCGGGACGAGATGGAGCGGGCCCCGGTCGTCTGGTTCCCGCGGCTGCCCGGCCGGATCGCCGCCGCGCGCGCAGCGCTCGCCGACCATCTCCGGGTATCGGCGCGGGACCTGGCGATCGTGCCCAACGCGAGCGCCGGCGCGAGCGTCGTGTACGCCGCCCTCACCGCGCGTCCGGGCGGCGACATCGTGGTCACCGACCACGGCTACGGCGCCGTCACCATGGGCGCCGCGCGGCTCGCCCGGCGCTGGGGCGGACGCGTGCGCACCGCCCGCGTACCGCTCGACGCCGACGCCCGGCAGGCGTGCACGGCGGTGCTGTCCGAGGTGGACGAGCGGGTCGCGCTCATCGTCCTGGACCAGATCACCTCGGCCACGGCACGGCTGCTGCCGGCCGACCGTGTCGGCGAGGAGGCGGCCCGGCGCGGCATCCCGCTGCTCGTGGACGGCGCGCACGCCCCCGGCCTGCTCGCCGCGCCCCTGGAGGGCCTGGTCTGCGACGCCTGGGTCGGCAACCTGCACAAGTGGGGGTGCGCGCCGCGGGGCACCGCCGCTCTCGTGGCCCGCGGTCCGCTGCGCGAGGAACTGCATCCGCTGATCGACTCCTGGAGCGCCGCCGAAGCCTTCCCGGACCGTTTCGACCAGCAGGGCACGCTCGACGCGACCGGCTGCCTCGCGGCTCCGGCGGCACTGGACTTCATCGACGGCACCTGGGGCTGGGACGCCGCCCGCGGGTACATGGACGAACTGGCGGAGTACGGCGCCCGGGTGGTGGCGGACGCGTTCGAGGCGTCGGGCGGCCCGGCGGGGCCGGTCGACGTCGGGATGCCCGTGCCGGGGATGCGTCTGGTGCGGCTTCCGGAGGGGTTGGGAACCAGCCGGATCGAGGCCGACGCCCTGCGTGACCGGGCGACCGCGGAGCTGGGCGTCGAGGCCGCCTTCACCAGCTTCGGGGGAATCGGTTACCTGCGTCTGTCCGCCCACGTCTACAACACCCCGGGCGACTACGAGCACTTCGCCGACGCCTGTGTGCCCGTCGTCGAGAAGTGGGCGCGGGAGGCCCGCGGCCGGCGCTGACTCCTGCCGTCGGGCGGGCGGCGGGGCGGCCGGTGCCCGGGCGGAGGACCGGCGGGTGCCGGGCGTCCGAGGAGCCGCGGGGTGTCCCGGCGCGGCTGTGCCGGGACACCCGGCCCGTTCCGGCGGGCGGGCCACGGTCGTTGTCCTGCGTGACGGTGTACAGAACGCTCGACGACCGAAGGAGCCAAGATGACATCTCGCGCTGCTGCCTCTGTCGAATCGATGGAGCAACTCACCACGGTCTGGCGGACCATGGTGCTCGACCGGGACGCGGACGCCGACGTCCGGGATCTCCCGGGGATCGCCGTTCGCTGGGCCGACTGCCGCTTCGCGTTCTGGAACTGCGTCACGTTGACCGAGGTGGGGGTCGGTGCCGCGCTCCTGGAACAGCGCCTGGCCGAGGCGGCGGACATCATGCGCTCGAAGGAACACCCGGGCTTTCTGTGGCTCTTCGAGGACCTCCTAGACGCCGGGGCGCGCGCAGGCCTCACGGCCGCGGCCGAGCGGGCGGGGCTCGCCCACGCCTTCCCCGGCACCGGCATGGCCGGAGACCTGCTCCCCCTTCCCGAGCCGGCCCATCCGGAACTCACGTTCGTCCGTGTCCGCACCGACGGACAACTGCGCTCGTACGCGGACCTCAACTCGCGCGCCTACGGCTTCCCCCTGGAAGACGGCCGCGACGGGCTCGCCGGCTCCGTGCTGTGGAAGGAGAAGGTGCACGCCTACCTGGGTCTGCGCGGCGACGTCCCGGTCACGTGCGCCGGGGCGGTGGAGGCCGACGGCCGCCTCTTCGTCGTCCTCGTCGCGACGGACCCGCGGTGGGAGCGCAGGGGCTACGGGGAAGCCGTGACGCGCAAGGCGCTCCACGAAGGCGCCCGGGCCACCGGACTGACCCGCGCCACCCTGCACGCGACGGCCGCCGGCGCCCCCGTGTACCCGCGCATCGGCTTCGAACCGAACTCGCCCCTGCACTTCTACGGTCTGCGTTGAGGGATCCTGCCACGAGGCGGCGTGCGCGGCTTCGCGGCGTGCGCAGCTTCACGGCGTGCGCAGCTTCACGGCGTGCGCAGCTTCACGGCGTGCGCAGCTTCACGGCGTGCGCAGCTTCACGGCGTGCGCAGCTTCGCGGCTTCGGCACGGCGATCAGGCCGTCGTCCGGACCCGTCCGGCGGCGGACGGCTGAGGCCCGGCCGGTGTGACCTGGGCCGCCGGCCGGCCCGCCGGTCCGGTGTGCGGGAGGCGGTGACGCGGCGTCGGCCCCGGGGGCGGGCCAGGTCCGCCGCGTGGCGGGCCGGCCCGTCAGGGGCGGCTTCGTCGCCCTCGCGGGGTCTGCCCGGTCTGCTCCGACGTGCCGTCCTCGCCCGGCGCCCGGAGTTCACCGGCACCGGGCGCGCTCCGGGCGGTTTCGCGCAACGCGGCGTCGCGGGCGGCCGTGGCCGTGGTTTCGGCGGCGCGTTCCGCCTGGACGACGTCGTCGAGGTCCGGGTCGTAGACCGCGTTCGGAGCGGCGGCGGCGAGCAGCCGCTCGATGCGTTCCCACTCCGCCAGCTCCGCCCGGCCGCGCTCGTCGTCGGCCACGGGCTCGTGCCCGGACTCCTGGCGCGCGAGGAACCGGGCGTCCTCGAGGGCCTGCGCGACGTCCACCGCGGTCATCCCCTCCGCACGCCGGCGTACCGAGCGCCGCCCGATGCGGGTCTGGTCGGCCATCTCGCGGAACGCGGCCGCGCGAGCGGCGAGGGGACGGCGGGGAGCGGTCATCGGGGCCTCGTATTCATGGAGCATGAGGAAGGCGGCCACCGCCGGACCGCGGTACGGCGGCCCGCCGGAAACAGCTTGCGGCAGGCCTGCATTCTCGCGTGGCCGGAGCCAGGAATCCACCGGCCGGGGAGGGCGGCCGGGACGGCGTCGCGACGACCGGCGCACCCGGTGCGGTGACGCCGGGCTTCCCCGTCCCCGCGGGCCACCGCGGTCGGCGGCGGTTCCTGCCGCCGCCGACCGCGGTCCCGCAGGGGGCCGCCGTCGGGTCACATCAGCGGCTGGATCCGGATGTCGCGGAACCGGACCTTGTTGCCATGGTCCTGCAACCGGATCGCTCCTGCCGCGGCGGTCTCCGGCCGCCCCGAGGCGGTGGGGCCGTCGTAGGTGGCCTCGACGGTGCGCACGGAGACCGCAGTTGAGGTGACGGATCTTCATGAGGGCCAGGCTGCGACTTGAACCGCGGTTCAAGTCGAGGAGGAGCCGGTGACCGATTCACCGCTGGACATCGCCGAGGTCGCGGGGCGGACCGGGTTGGCACCCTCGGCGTTGCGGTTCTACGAGAAGAAGGGCCTGATCGCCGCCACGGGACGCAACGGCCTGCGCCGCACCTACCACCCGGACGTGCTGGAGCGCCTGCCGCTGATCGTGTGTGCGCGCGGCGCCGGCTTCTCGGTGGCCGAGATCGGCCGGTTCCTCGTGGCGCGGCCGTCCGACGCGGATCTGCGCACGGGCATGGCGGCCAGGGCCCGCGACCTCGACGAACAGATCGGCCGGCTCACGCGACTGCGCGACAGCCTGCGGCACGCGGCCGTCTGCGACCACGAGCCGATCGTCGACCGCCCCGACTTCAAGCGGGCCGTCGGCGATGTGCCCCCACCGAGGTAGTCAGCGGGCGCTTTTGTCGTTCCGCTCCGGGGCCGGCCGGCCCTCGTCGCGGCTGACCGAGACCCGTCCTCCCGTGCTGGTCTCGGGCTTCAGCTCGACCTGCACCTGATGGGTCGTCTGACGGTCCACGGATCCGCCGAGTTCGGCCGTCACCACGCCGATGCGCACTCCGCCGCGGCCTGTTCCGGAGTGGTGGACCTGCACGGTGAACGTCAGGCTCACCTTCTCCACGGTGAATCCCAGGGCCCGGCCCTGTGCCTCGTCGCGGGCCCGCTCCAGTTCACCCCGGATCTGGCGGATCACCTCGGTCAGCCCCACGAATCCCGGCCCGTCCGTCAACTCGCCACCCCCATCAGCTCGTTGATCTCATGTCGCCCCAGTATGCGACAGGACCAAGCGCTCGTATAGTCGTGGTATGACGGCCGACGGGGGTGTCGATGATGGTTCGTCACTTGAGACGCCTTGCTGGGCGGTGCGTATCCGGCGGGCGGACGGGAGGATCGCGGGCGCCGGCATCCTGCTGAGCCCGGACCGGGTCCTCACCTGTGCGCACGTGGTCGAGGACAGGAGTGCGCGGTACACCGCGGAGTTCGTCGGAGCGGCGCCCGGCCGCGCCGTGCCCTCGGTGACGGCGTGGGTCGACGGGGACGCGTACGTGCCGAACACCCGCGACGCCGACGGGGATCCCAGCGGTGACGTGGCACTGCTGCGGCTCGAGAGTCCGAGGCCCGCCGCCGAGACGACACCGCTGTACCGGCTCTCCGCGCCCGACCGCGCGGTGCAGATGTACGGCTTCCCCTACGACCACAACGGCGGCATCTGGTTCCGGGCCAGCATCGTCGGTGGTTGCGGCCGCGACGGGCAGGTCCAGCTGAGTCCGACGAGCCCCGGCGAGCTCGCCAGTCCGGGATGCAGCGGCTCGGGCGTGATGGACACCCTGACCGGAAAGGTCATCGGGATGCTCCTCAGCGGGATCGGCGACCGGCACGGGAACCTGTTCTCCTTCATGAGCCCGGCCGAGACCATCGTCCGGCACCTGCCCCAGACCGACCGGTGGATCCGGGGAAGGACAGCCGTCGACGACCGGCTCAGGTCCACGCGCAAGGACGCGGCGGAGGCCCTGCTCGACGAGCCGTTCGCCCAGCGACTCGCCGACTGGCTCCAGAACGACGGACAGCAGGTGAAGATCAGTCTCGTGGCGGCCGACGACGCCGTGCGGGCCGCCACCCTGCGCCGCGCCATCACCCTGGCCGACCGGGAGCTGCGCACCGCCGCCTCCGTGAACCGGGCTTCCCTCGACCCGCCCGGCACCGTCCCGTCGGCCGGCGGTCACGACCTGGCGGTGGACGCGGCGGGGCTCACCTCGGCCCGGATCGGGGAGCGGATCGCCGAGCGCATGGGGCTCTGGCAGCATCCGGCCGACCCGGTGGCCGAGCGCATCAGAGCCGCGGACGTCACCCTCACCCTGGTCGTCGTCGGAGTAGACGAGGCCGCCGACCCGCCGGCCCTGCTGGACCTCCTCGAGACGCTGCGGGCCAGGGGCAGCCGCCTGCTGCTGGTCTTCCGCACCGCCGGCGCGACCTACCACCGGGCCCGGCGCGAACTGGTCGTCGGACCGGAACGGGAACGCCGCGCGCGTCTCGTCGAGCGGCTGGAGCACATCACCGGCCCCCTGGCGCAGACCCTGCGCCGGCGCCTGGCGGCCGTACGGGGCGAGGGCGTCCGGCCCGCCGACGCGGACCTGGTGAGAGCCCATGCCGCACTGGCGGCACTCAGGCGCGCGCAGGACGGCGACGCCGGGCCGCACCAGGACCTGGCCCGCTACGAGCGGCTCGCCGACCGGGTGGCTGCGCGGATGACCACGGCCGTCAACACCCTCGACCGGCTCCGCGAGCGGCGGGCGGAACTCGACGGCAGGCTGCGCGGCTACCACGTCCTGCACCTGGACTCCGTGCAGGGCGAGGAGGAGGACCTGGCGCTGGACGCCCTCCGCCTCCGCGCGCACGAACTGCTGCAGGCCAGGCCGTGCGACGTGCGGGCCGCCGAGGCCGCCGTGGCGGCCTACACCCGCCACGTCGACCGCGGAACCCCTCGCAGACCGGGCCGGGCACAGGGACAGGAAGGCGCCTCCGCGTCATGACATCCCCACCGGCGCCGTGCCCGAGACCCGACTGCACGGGCGGCGTCATCATGGTGACCGGCTTCTGCGACACCTGCCACCGCCGGCCGCCCGGCAGGGCCCGGGTGGCCCCGGCGCGGCCCGCCACCGCCCACGAGGCGCCCGCGCGCCGGCCGGCCGATCCGGCCGCCGACGCGCTCGACAACGACGGCCTGCTGATCCTGCCGTACGTCCCCTCCCCGGATCCGTCCGAGGCCGCGCCCACCACCGCCAGCCCGCCCACCGGGGGCCGGCGCTGCGGCGTCGACAACTGCGCCGGCACCATCGGCGTCACCTACGCCGGCGGCCCCGCCCTCACCCGCGGCTACTGCCCCCAGTGCGGACGGGAGTACTCCTTCGAACCGAGGCTGAAGCCCGGCGACCGGGTCGGCGGCCACTACCGGGTGCTCGGCTATCTCGACGTGGGCGGCATCGGCTGGGTCTACCTGGCGGAGGACACCAGGGTGCCGGACCTGCACGTCGTCCTCAAAGGGCTGATCAACACCGGCGACGCCGTCGCCCGGCGGTCGGCCGTCGAGGAGCGCCGCTCGCTCACCACGCTCCACCACCGGGACATCGTGCGCATCGTGACGTACGTGCAGCACCAGGAGCCCGGCGGGACGGAACCCACCGGTTACCTGGTGATGGAGTACGTGGGCGGCCGCTCGCTCGACTGGATCCGGCGCGCCTCCGAGGAGGAACTGGCGCACCTGTTCGGCGGCTCCTTCGGCATCGGCCACGTCATCACCTACGGCTGCAAGATCCTCGGCGCCCTGGAGTACCTGCACGCCCAAGGGCTGCTGTACTGCGACATGAAGCCCGACAACGTCATCCACTACGGGCGCGACATCAAGGTCATCGACCTCGGCGCCATCCGGCGGACCGACGACCGCACCTCCAGCCTCGTCTACACGTCGGGGTACGCGCCGGCGAAGCCGGAACGCGACGAGCGCGGCTTCCACATCGACACCGACCTGTACACCGTCGGCAAGACGCTGGAGACCCTCGCCGCCCGCGCCGAGCCGGCCGCCGGGCTGGCCGCCCGCTCGTTCGACGCGCTGATCAGACGCGCCACCCACGCCGAATGGGCGGCCCGGTTCGGCTCCGCCGCCGAGATGTCCCGCCAGTTGTGGGAGGTACTGCGCGAACACCAGGCGCTCAGCGGGCACGAGCCGTATCCGGAACGCTCCACCCGGTTCGAGCCGACGGCGGCGGTCTTCGGCGCGGCGCTCGGCACGGTCCCCGCGCCGGCCCACTGGACCGGGCGCTCCGGCCCCGGGGTGCCGGGGCTGCCGGTCGGCGCGCCGGATCCCGCGGACACCGCGCGGGCCCTGCCCGTGCCGATCCCCGATCCGCACGACGCGGCCGCGGTGCTGCTCGGCGGTCTCGTGTCCGGCAGCCCGGAGCGCATCGCGGAACGGGCCGAACGGGACCCGGCGCTCGACACGGTGGAGGCCTCGCTGTGGCTGTGCCGTGCCTATCTCGGCGCCGGGGACACGGGCCGGGCGGGGCAGTGGCTCGACAGGGCCGGCCGGCAGAGCGGTGCCTACGACTGGCGGATCTACTGGCACCGGGGCCTGCGATGGCTGACGGACGGTCAGGTCCAGCAGGCGGAGGGCGAGTTCGCCGCCGTCTACGCCTCACTGCCCGGTGAGTCGGCGCCGAAACTGGCCCTCGGTTTCTGCGCGGAGCACCTCTCGGCCGCGGAACGTCAGACCGAGGCCTACTACGAGGCCGTGTGGCGACGGGACCGCACGCAGGGCAGCGCGGCGTTCGGGCTCGCCCGGCTCCATCTGCGCCGCGGGGACCGGGCTCGGGCCGTCGCCGTCCTCGACGAGGTGCCGACCACCTCACGGCACTACGACGCCGCGCGCGTCGCGGCGATCAGGGTGCTCGCCGGCCGGCTGGACTCCTCCGGTCCCACGGTGGACCAGTTGGGCGACGCGGACCGGCGGCTGGCCCGGCTCGAGGAGCACCTGTCCGGCAGCGGGACATGGGACCGGCTGCTCGCCGAGGTCCGCGGCAGCGCCTTCGCCTGCCGGCCGCCCGACGGCTGGGGGCCCCGCTTCCCGGCCGGTGACCGGTTCGGTCCGGAGGACACGCCGCGGGCTCTGAGCGCGCTGCTCTCCCGCTCGCTGAAGAGACTCGCGGACCAGGCGGGCGACGCCGCCGAGCGCGGCGACCTGCTCGACCGGGCGTACGCGGTCCTGCCGCGGGCCACCGGCCTGCGGGAGCTGCTGCACGGATGGCGGCGGACGCCGTGAAGGGACAAGGACGTGCCGCGAAAGCAGCGTCGTCAGCCCGCCGAGCCGGGGGCACCCCCTCCGGGGGAAGAACTTTCGCAACGCGCACCAGGCCCGCGGGCGGCACGCCGACGGGCCCGGAACGGGCCGACGGCCCGCCGACGAGGGCGAGGAGCACGGACACCGTGAACACAGGGGCAGCCGCGAACGAAGACCCGGACGGCATGGCCGCGGCCGGCGCGGGCGCGGCGGGGAGCACCTCGGCCGGCGCGGGGGCGGCCGGGAGCACCTCGGCCGGCGCGGGGGCGGCCGGGAGCACCTCGGCCGGCCTCGACATCAGCCAGTGGAAGTACCTGTCCGGCCGGGCGCGCGAACCGCAGATGCACGCCATCGTGACCGTCCGGGCGGACGGCACCGGGAACGGCGGCGCCGCGGGTCCCGTGCTGGCACAGGTGCTGGCGGTGGACTGCTCCGGTTCGATGGCCTATCCGCAGGAGAAGCTGCGCGCGGCCCACCAGGCCGCCGTGGCGGCGCTGCGGCTGCTCCCCGACGGCACCCCCTTCGCCGTGGTCCGGGGCACCCAGTCGGCGAGCATGGTGTATCCGCCGACGGAGACCATGGCCCGGGCGGACGCCCGGCACCGTGCGGAGGCGGAACGGGCCGTGCACCGCCTGGTCGCGGGCGGCGGCACCTGCATCGGCAGCTGGCTCGACCTGTCGCGCCGGCTGCTGACGGAGGCGGACGCGCCCATCGGACACGTCCTGCTGCTGACCGACGGCAAGAACCAGCACGACGACCTGATGCCGCTGGCGGACGTCCTGGAGGCCTGCGCGGGGCGCTTCGTGTGCGACGCCTGGGGCATCGGCGACGGCTGGGACGGCCGGGAGCTGCTGCGCATCACCAGCCGTCTGCACGGCCGGACCTCCTCCGTGCAGGACGAGGCGGCGCTCGCGCACGAGTACGAGCAGCTGATGCACCGGCTGCTTGCCAAGAGGCTTCCCGAGCTGGTGGTCTCGGTGACCCCCATGGCCGGGGCCGGGGTGCGCTATCTCAAGCAGGTCTTCCCCACCGAGGTGGAACTCGATCCCGTCGGCACGGACGCCGACGGGACGCGGCGGTTCGTCACGCGGGCGTGGGGCGACGAGACCCGCCGCTACCAGCTCTGCCTGTCCGCCGACCCCACCGGGCGGCCCCGCGGGGAGGACCTCCAGCTCGCGGTGGTGTCCCTCGACGTTCCCGGCGGTGACGGGGTGGAGCTGGCACCGCCCCGGCCGTGCCTGGTGCACTGGACCGACGACGCGGCGCTGTCCGGGCACAGCGACGTCCACGTCGAGCACTTCGAGCAGCACCAGCGGCTCGGCGAGGCCGTCGCGGCCGCCACCGACGCCCACCGCAACGGTGAGCGTGACGCGGCACAGCACCACCTGGGCAGGGCCGTGCAGCTCGCCCACGCCATCGGCGCCGACCAGTCGCTCGGCCGGCTGGAACGGCTCGTGGAGATCGACGACCCGGCGGCGGGCCGGGTCCGGCTGCGTCCCGGCGTGGCGGCCGTCGACTTCGAGCATCTGATCACCGCCAGCAGTCACAGCACGTACGGCCCCGCGTCGGGCACCGCCGACCCGGTGGTCGCCGGCGGGCCGGGAGCGGCGATGCTGCGGTGCCCGGCCTGCGAGGGGGAGGTGCCCGCGGCGGCACGTTTCTGTCCGCTGTGCGGGCACGGACTCCAGGGGCGGCCGTGAGCACCACCGGGCGGGACCTGACCCGCAGGCTCCGGCTGCTGCTGGCCCTCGGTGCCGTCACCACCCTCGCCCTGTTCGCCGCCTACCGGGGCGTGCACGACGACACGGTGCCGCTGGCGTCGTCGAGCACGCCGGGGATCCTGGCCGTGGACACCGCGAAGACCGCGCTGCAACGGGCGCACGCGGCCGTCGACGGGCGCGGGGCGGCGGGCGACACGACCGGTGAGTTCCACACGCAGCTGTCGGTCGCCCATCAGAGCATCGCCGTCGCGGCCTCGGAGAACGTCACCGGCCCGGCGGACCGGCACACCCTGCAGACCGTCACCGGGCTGATCACCGTCTACTCGGCCTGGGTGGAGCGAGCCGGC
Source organism: Streptomyces sp. NPDC088766 (assembly GCF_044750845.1). NCBI lineage: Bacteria > Bacillati > Actinomycetota > Actinomycetes > Kitasatosporales > Streptomycetaceae > Streptomyces > Streptomyces sp. NPDC088766. The sequence goes on from NZ_JBIVKQ010000011.1 coordinate 13,867, forward strand.
AAGGAGACGGACCCGTCGCTGCGCGCGGCCTACCTGCACTACGCCGGGCAAGGGCGGAACGACATAGTCGACCGCCTCGACGAGCTGCGCGCCGGACAGGTGCGGGTCGCCCGGGAACAGGCCTCCTTCCCCTGGCCGTTGTGGCTGGGCTGGGGAGCGGTCCTGGTGCTGTGCCTCGTTCTGTGCGCGGCTCTGGTGGAGGCGCAGCGGTTCGCGCGGCTCCGCTTCCGCAGCGCGGTGCACCCGCCCCTGCTCGCCGCCACGGTGCTGTGCGCGGGCGGGGTGGCGGTCCTCGGCTGGTTCACCGTACGGGCGCACGCGGCGATGCGTGACTCCCTCGCGGAGCTGCGCACGACCCGGTCCCCGGACGAGATCCCCGAGGCCGGTGCGGACGTGGGGCGGTACCTGGCGGATGCCGGTCTCTGGGCGTCCCTGTCCGAATGGATCATCGTGGGAGGGGCGTTGCTGATGGCGCTGATCTGGGTGGGGCTGTGGCCGCGCATCGCCGAGTACCGGTTCCGGGCGCCGCGATGAGACGCCTTCGGCCCCGGACGCTCGGCATCGTCTGCGTCTGTCTGGTCCTGCTCGCGGCCGGGGTGATCACGGGAGTGCGGTGGGCGCGCGGCTGGACGGGTTCGGTGACCGTGCTCGCCAACTGGGGCGGCGAGGAGAAGGACCAGTTCGAGCGGGCCATGCGGCGGTTCGAGGACGAGTACCGCATCGACGTCGTCTACCAGGGCAGCTCCGCCCTGAGCCAGGTGCTGGCCGCCGACCTGGCTGCCGGGACCCAGCCCGACGTGGCCGTGCTGCCCGGACCGGGCGAGCTGATGGCCTACGCGGCCGAGGGCCGGCTGGAGCCGCTGGACGGCCTGTTCGAGGCCGGTGCCTACGACCGTGTGTGGATGCCGAAGGTGGCGGGCGAGGACGGCCGGGAACGCACCTACTGGCTGCCGGTCAAGACCGGCCTCAAGAGCATGGTCTGGCACGCGGGCGACATGTCGGCGGAGCGGATCGCCCGGGTCGCCGCCGACCCCGGGGGCTGGTGCCTCGCCATGGGGTCCGGCGCGACCTCCGGCTGGCCGGGCACCGACTGGGTGGAGGACGTCCTGCTCCAGCAGTCCGGCCCGCGGGTCTACGAGCAGTGGGCGACCGGCCGCATCGCGTGGACGGACCCGCGGGTACGCGGGGCCTGGCGGACGTGGGGCGACATGGTGGGCGCGGGCGACAGGACCCGCGTCGACCGGGTGCTCCAGGACGACTTCGCCCAGGACTGCCCGCGGCAGCGCCTGGAGCACCAGGGGTCGTTCCGGGACACCCACTGGAAGCGTGTCGCGGGCGACTTCGTCCACTCCGCCGAGGTGATCCCCGGCGCGGCGGGCGATGCGGGCGGGTGGGAGGTCTCCGGCGACCTCGCGGCCATGCTGAACGCGACCGACGAGGCCCGGCAGCTGATCCGCTTCCTGGCCGACCCCGGCACCGCGCTGCCCGACTTCTCGGCCAACAGGAAGGCCGCGGCGCCGGACGGCCGGCAAGATCCCCTGAAGCGGAAGGTCGGCTCGATCCTGCGCGGCTCCGAGCGCCATTTGTGCTGGGACGCCTCCGACACCATGCCCCCCGCCCTGCGCAACGCCTTCCACCAGGCGGTCCTGCACTTCCTCGCCGCACCCGACCGGCTGGAGGACCAGCTGCGAGCCCTGCAGGCCCTGAACGGCGGACCGCGCCCGACACTGCCGGTGTGCGGCACCGGCCCGGCGACGGACTGACGGCGCTGTGGCACGATTTCCCCTCAGCCACACCGTTTTGGGGGGACATCATGCGCACTCGCGCCTCGATCATCGTCGCCGCGGGGCTTCTCGCCCTCACGGCCTGCTCGTCCGGCAAGGACGACGGCGGGTCCGCGAGCGACTCCGGTCCGGCCGACGCCGAGCAGACCGTCGCCGTCCCGAAGGAGCACGAGGGAGACGACCTGGAGGCCGCCGCTGCCGTCTACACCTCGGCCTACTTCGCGGCCGACACCGACACCGCGTACGCCATGCTCTCCGCACGCTGCCGCGAGGAGATCGGCGCGGACGCGTACGCCGCCGTCGTGAAGCAGGCGAAGGCCGCCCACGGGCCGGACCACCCGGCGACCGACGTGCGGGCCGAGGTGTCCGGCGCACTCGGCCGCGTCAGCTACAAGGTCCAGGGCCTGCCCGGGTTCGACCAGCAGGCGCAGCCGTGGGCGCTGGAGGACGGCGGCTGGAAGTACGACGCCTGCTGACCTCCTGCTGCGCGCGGGCCTCCCGTCGCGCGGCGGTCGGCCCCGTTCCCGTGCGACGGGGCCGACCGGTCGAGCCGGCTCCCACCGCCGTGGGACCGGGCGGTACCGCACGTCCGCCACGGCCGGGGGATCGTCGCCGGTGCGCCGCTCCAGCCGGACGGGGACACCCCGGACGGGGACACCACCGGGATCGTCGAACAGCGGGATCCCGTCTCCGAGGAGCACCTGAGCGATGTGCGGGGCGATCTCGTCGGTCAGCCCGCGTTCGAGGAGCTGCCGGCCGATCGAGGCCGAGAGGATCTCGAGGTTCTCGCCGTCGGCCGCTGCGGGCCCGCTGCGGGCCCGGTGCGGACCGCTTCGGCCGCATCGCAGGTCAGGAAGGTCGCGTCCGCGGTGGGACGGGTGTCCTCGGGACGGTGCGTGAGGACGAACACCGGCCCCTGCCGCCGGCCTCCGTAGATGCCGCCGGCGTCGGGGGAGGCGTCCCGGCCGTCCCGCCCTCCCGGCGCGGCGCCGGTCGTCCCGGCGTACTCCTCGACGAGGCCGGGACAAAACGAGAGCCCCGTCATCCGGTCCATCGCGTGATCCGGCCCCGCCACGAACCCGTCCAGCGACATCGTGAAGTGCCGGAGCACCTTGCCCCCGGCGCCCTGCCGTGACGTGCCGGGCACGGTGGCCTCGCTCCGCGGGGTGTCCGCTGCCACCATGACCGGTCATCTCGGCGAAGGATCTGCCGCCTTGGACCCGGCACGTCGTCGAAATTCACCGGCGGCGGCGATGTCCATCGGCCGGCCCGGCACGGGCCGCGGTGCCGGCCGGGGTCCGCCCGCCGGGAGGGGCCGGGCTCCACGAGGAGGACGGATCCGTCTCCGGACCCCGCGGACCGGGGCCCGAAGACGTCGTGACGCGGCGCCTGCCGGGCGGCGGGGTCAGGCGCCGGGGAGCACGCCGGTGCGGGCCACTTCGGAGTACCAGCGGGCACTGGCCTTGGGAATGCGGGTACCGGTCGGATAGTCGACGTAGACGGCGCCGAAACGCTTGCTGTAGCCGTATCCCCACTCGAAGTTGTCGAGCAGCGACCAGAGGAAGTAGCCGCGCACGTCCGCGCCGTCCGCGATGGCCTGGTGGACGGCGGCCAGGTGGCCCCGCAGGTAGGAGATGCGGGCGGGGTCGTTGACGTTGCCGGAGGGGTCGGCGTAGTCGTCGAACGCGGCGCCGTTCTCGGTGATGACCAGCGGCAGCCCGGGGAAGTCGGACGCCAGTCGGCCCAGCAGTTCGTGCAGGCCGCTCGGGTCGACGGCCCAGCCCATGGCGGTGGTCTCGCCCGGGGGCTGGTGGAAGGCGACGTCGTCGGCGGTCGGCCACGGGCTGTGGGAGCTCTGGCCGTGCCCGTCCGAGGTGTGGGTGCCGCTGCCGTCCGCCCGGGAGACCACGGTGGGCGTGTAGTAGTTGACGCCGAGGAAGTCCAGCGGCTGGTGGATCTGCCGCAGGTCGCCGTCGCGGACGAAGGACCAGTCGGTCAGCGGCGCGGTTTCCTTGAGGAGGTCCTCCGGGTAGGCGCCCCGCAGCATCGGTCCGGTGAAGACCCGGTTGGCCAGCGCGTCGATGCGGCGGACGGCGTCGGCGTCGGCGGCGTCGCCGGTGAGCGGGCGGAGATGGTGGAGGTTGAGCGTGACCGAGCACTGGGCGTCGGCGGGGATGCGGTCGCGCAGTGCCTGGACGGCCAGGCCGTGGGCCAGGTTGAGGTGGTGGGCGGCGCGCAGGGCGTCGACCGGGTCGGTGCGGCCGGGGGCGTGCACGCCGGAGCCGTAGCCGAGGAAGGCGCTGCACCAGGGTTCGTTGAGAGTGGTCCAGGTCTTCACCCGGTCCCCGAGCGCGTCGGCGGCCAGGGCCGCGTACTCGGCGAACCGCTCGGCGGTGGCGCGCTCCGGCCAGCCACCGGCGTCCTCCAGCTCCTGCGGCAGGTCCCAGTGGTAGAGGGTGGCGACGGGCTGGATGCCCTTGTCCAGCAGTTCGTCGACGAGACGCCGGTAGAAGTCCAGGCCCTTCTGTGCGGCCGGACCGCTGCCGGTGGGCTGGATCCGGGGCCAGGCGAGGGAGAAGCGGTAGGCGCCGATGCCGAGTTCGGCCATCAGGGCGACGTCCTCGCGCCAACGGTGGTAGTGGTCGGTGGCGATGTCACCGGTGTCGCCGTTGCGGACCCGGCCCGGGGTGCGGGCGTAGGTGTCCCAGATGGACGGCGTGCGGCCGTCCTCCGCGGCGGCCCCCTCGATCTGGTAGGAGGCGGTCGCGGAACCCCAGAGGAAGCCCTCGGGGAAGGTGCGGGGGGCCTGCGGGCCGGGAGCGGTGTGCTGTTGTGCTGCGGTGACCACGTGGGTCCTTTCCAGGTGGGTGAGTGAGTGGTTGATGAGGGGGTGAGCGGGTGGCGTGGCGTGGGCGGGAGTACGGGTCCGGGGGCGGGGCCGGTGGCCGGCCGGTGTGCCGGGTCAGCCCTTGACGGCGCCCGCCATGATGCCGCTGACGATCTGACGGCCGAAGACGACGAACATCGCCAGCAGCGGCAGTGTGCCGAGCAGCGCGCCCGCCATGATCAGGGACTGGTCCCGGATGTATCCGGCGCTGAGCTGGGTGAGGGCGACGGGGACCGTCGGGTTGGTCATGTCGAGCACCACGAAGGGCCAGAAGAAGTCGTTCCAGGCGTGCACGAACGTGATCATGAACAGGACGGCCATCGCGGGGCGCGCCACGGGCAGCACGATGCTCCAGAAGATCCGCAGGGAGTGCGCGCCGTCCACGCGGGCGGCCTCGACCAGCTCGTCCGGCAGGGCCTCCGACAGGTACTGCCGCATGAAGAAGACGCCGACCGCGCTCACCAGGGTGGGGAAGATGACGGCGGGCAGCTCCTGCGACCAGCCCAGCTCGGACATCATCATGAACAGCGGTACGACGCCGAGTTGCGGCGGCACCATCATGGTGCCGATCACCAGCATGAGCAGCACGTTGCGGCCCTTGAACCGCAGCTTGGCGAAGGCGAAGCCGGCCAGCGTCGCGAACATGACGGTGGACAGGGCGATGACACCGGCCACGATCAGGCTGTTGACCATGGCCTTGCCCATCGCCGCCTCGTCCCAGGCGCGGGCGAGGTTGCTGAAAAGGTTCGGGCCGGGCAGGAACGGCGGCGGCGTCTGGCTGACGCGGGTGTTGTCGGTCGAGGCGGCCACCATGGTCCAGTACAGCGGAAAGATCGACACGACGGCCGTGATCGCGAGCAGGACGTAGGCGAGCGGGCCCGCGTGGTGCTGGCGGCCGGCGCGCTGGCCGAGCATCCGGCGGCCGCCGCCGGCGGCGGGCTTCTTCGGGGCGGTCCGGGCCGGAGCGTCCGCCCGGACCGGGAGGCTTTCTGTGGTCATGGGGACTCCTGGTCAGGACGTGCGGGAGCGCAGGCGCTTGATCAGGCGCTGCGTGACGAAGACGAGGACGAGCAGCAGGAACATCGCCCAGGCGACGGTCGCCGAGCGGCCCATCTGGTAGTTCTTCCAGCCCTCCTCGTACAGCAGCAGGCCCAGCGTCTGGTACTGGTTGTCCGCGCCGCCCGTCACGCCGTTGGGCCCCTGGCCGAAGATCAGCGGTTCGCCGAACAGCTGGGTCGCGCCGATGGTGGAGAGCACGATGGTGAAGACGATGGTGGAGCGGATCCCGGGCACGGTGACGTTGGTGAACTGCCTCCAGCGGGAGGCGCCGTCGATGGCGGCGGCCTCGTAGCGGTCGGCCGGGATGGCCTGCATGGCGGCCAGGTACAGCAGCGCGTTGTATCCGGTCCAGCGCCAGATGACGATGGTGGAGATCGCGGCCTGGGCGGGCCACTTGTCCGCCTCCCAGTCGACCGGGTCCAGGCCGACCAGACCGAGCGTCCAGTTGATCATGCCGAAGTCGCGTTCGAACAGCATGGTGAACACGAGGGCGGCGGCGCCGACCGAGGTGGCGTAGGGGACGAGCGAGGCGATGCGGAAGAAGAGCGAGCCGCGCATCCTGTAGTTGAGCAGGTGGGCCAGGCCGAGCGCCATCAGCAGCTGCGGCACGGTGGAGATGACGCCGATGGTGATGGTGTTCGCCGTCGCGTTCCAGAACCGGGAGTCGTTCCAGAGGTCGACGTAGTTGTCGAACGCCACCCACTCCATGACGTCGAGGGTGGCCAGTTCCACCCGGTGCAGGGAGATCCAGGACGTGTAGACGAGGGGGTAGAAGCTGAACGCGGCGAACACGACGAAGAACGGGGCGACGAACGCGTACGGTGCGCCCTTGACGTCCAGCCGGTGCAGCAGCGCACCGCGCCGCCGGACGGCGCCGTCGCCGTCCGGCCGGGACGGTCCTCGACGCCCCTCGCCGGCCTGGGCCTTGGAGATGGAGGTGGCCACCGGAGTTCCTTTCTGAGAGCGGGGGGGTGTGAGCCGGCCGCCCGGGCCCGCGGGCGAGGTGCGCGCGGACCCGGGTGGCCGGCGAGGGCGACGGGTCAGCCGACCGCCTTCTCGATGCGCTCCGCGGTGGTCTTCCAGGCCTCGTCGCGCGAGGTGCCCTGCTGCTCGATGAGGGTCAGGCCCTGCGAGAAGGTGTCCTTGATCGTGCCGTCCTTGCGTCCGAGGACCTGCTTGTCGGGGATCTCCCGGGCGGCCGCGCCGAAGATCTGGCCGATCGGGGCGTTGTTGAAGTACTCGGAGGTGACGTTCTGCACCTCGGGCATCTCCAGCGCCTTCTGCGAGGACGGGACGCTGCCCTGCTTCTCGAAGATGTGCGCCTGCTGTTCGGGAGCGGTCAGCCAGGCGACGAGCTTCTTGGCCTCCTCCTGCACCGGGCTCTGCTCGACCACCCCGAGGAAGGAACCGCCCCAGTTGGCGCCCTTGGGTGCCTTGGCGACGTCCCACTTGCCCTTGTTGGCCGCGCCCGCCTTCTCGCCGATGTGGCCGAGCATCCAGGCCGGGCAGACGGCCGTGGCGAAGGTGCCGTTGGCCAGGCCGGGGTCCCAACCGGGCTGGAACTGGCGGAGCTTGGCGGTCAGGCCGGCCTCCGCGGCGTCGGCGGCGAGGTTCCAGGCCTCCTTGACGGCGGGGTTCTCGTCGTAGATCAGGTCGCCCTTGGCGTTGTAGTACTGCTCGGAGTAGCCGTAGACCATGGCGTTGAACAGGCCGCTCGCCGCGTCCATGTACGCCACTTTGTCACCCTTGAAGTCCTTCTTGAAGGTGCGGCCGACCTCGACGTACTTCTTCCAGTCCCCCTGCCAGAGCTTGGCGACCTCCTCGCGGTCGGTGGGCAGACCGGCCTTCTCGAAGTAGTCCTTGCGGTAACAGACGGCCATGGGGCCGATGTCGGTGCCGAGTCCGAGCACCTTGCCGTCCGCGGTGGTGATCTGGGACTGCTTCCACGGCAGGAAGTGGTCGGTGCCGGTCACGTCGGAGAAGTCCGCGAACTTGTCGGCCTGGGTGTCGACGATCTCCTTGGCCCGGCCGATCTCGATGCCCTGGATGTCCTTCAGCCCTTTGCCCCCGGCCAGCCGGGTCTGCAGGGCGGTGTAGTACGTCTGCTCGTCACCGGCCACCTCGGCCTTGATGTCGACGTTCGGGTTTTCCTTCTCGTACTGCTCGAGCAGGCCCGTCTCCTTGAAGCCCATCACCCCGTACATGCCCATGGTGATGGTGACCTTGCCGTCCTTCTTGCCGCCACCCGTCGCCGAGTCGTCACTGCCTCCACAGCCGACGACGAGCGCGAGCGCACCGGCGGCCGCGACGACCGCGGCCGCTCGCGTGCGCGGGGTCCTGTGAGTGCTCATGAATGTCCTCCTAGCGACGGCGCTGACGCACCGGAGTGGCGGGTTGCAGGTGGGGGCTACGGCGGTACGACAAGCGGTGGGAACGTGCCCACCAGATGGTGGGCACGTTCCCACCGGCGGATGGAAGACTCGTGGCAGCGAACGGCTATGTCAATGACTTGAAAACAATTCGTTGCCGAACCGGACGTCCGGCGTTCGTTCCACGACTCGGCGAGGGTGCTGCCGTCACCGTGGTGTCTGCCACAATTGCCGCTGGTCACGTCCGCGGCGCCGCCGCGGTAGCCGCCCGGAGGAGCACATGACAGGGAACCGTCAGCCCACGATCAAAACCGTCGCCGCCCGCGCCGGGGTAGGGCGGACCACGGTGTCCCGCGTCATCAACGGCTCGGACCTCGTCAGCGCGGATGCCCGGGAACGGGTCCTGGCGGCGATCAAGGAACTGAACTACATCCCCAACTCCGTGGCCCGGGGCCTGGTGACCAGCCGCACCGACTCGGTGGCGCTGGTGATCCCGGAGTCCGAGAGCCGGCTCGGATCGGAGCCGTTCTTCGCCGCCCTGATCCGCGGCGTGAGCGCGGCGCTCGCCGAGACCCGGACCCAGCTGCAGCTCACGCTCGTCCGCGACCAGCTCGAGCGGGACCAGCTCACCACGTCGGTGGCGACCCGCCGGGTCGACGGCGTACTCCTGGTCTCGGTCCACGCGCACGACCGGCTGCCCGGCATGCTGGAGGAGATGGGGCTGCCCACCGTGCTGGCCGGCCGCAGGGACGAGCGGGAGCGGCTCAGCTACGTCGACTCCGACAACGCCGGAGGCGCCGCGGCGGCCGTCCGGCACCTGCTGGACCGGGGCCGCCGCCGCATCGCCACCATCACCGGGACGCTCGACATGGACGTCGGCCGCAGCAGGCTGGCCGGCTGGCGCGACGCCCACCGCGAGGCGGGAGTGCAAGCCGACGAATCCCTGGTCGAGGGCGGCGACTTCACCGAGGAGGGCGGGCGCCGGGCGATGCGTTCACTTCTTGAACGTGCGCCGGATCTGGACGCCGTGTTCGCCGCGTCGGACCTCATGGCAGTCGGCGCCATGGCCGAACTGCGCCGCCAGGAACGGCAGGTGCCGGGCGATGTCGCCGTCGTCGGATTCGAGGACTCCGTGCTCGCCCGCCACACCGCCCCGCCACTGACCACGGTGCGTCAGCCGGTGGAGGAACTGGGCCGGACGATGGCCCGGATCCTGACCGACATCACCCGGCACGGCGCCGACCGGCAGCAGTTGACGCTGCCGACCGAGTTGGTGGTGCGCGAGTCGTCGTGAGAGGCGTCGCTCTCCGCCGGGCGCACGGCGGGAGCCTCCGGAATCCCTCGCGTTCCGGGACGAGGCGAGCATCGGTGGAGAAAGTGAGGGGGGTGCCCGGAAGTACGGTGAAGAAACCAGGTGATCCGGCCGTATGTTCTTCCGTTCGCCGGGCACCAGGAGCGGCGGAGGTTGATAACCATGGTTCCCCTGCTTCTTGTTCTCCTGCTGGCTCTGATCCTCTTCGGCGCGGGCTTCGCGCTGAAGGCACTGTGGTGGATCGCCGTGATCGTGCTGGTGGTCTGGCTGCTCGGCTTCGTCATGCGCAGCGCGGACACCGGCGGCCGCAAGGGCCGCTGGTACCGCTGGTGACCCGCTGGACGACAGCGTGACTGTGGGCCCCGGGAACACCCGGGGCCCACAGTCCTACTCCGGACGGGAACGTCCGTCACACCGGGCCGCGGGCGGCGACACCGCTGTCGGCCGCGTCGGACAGGGCGATGCGGGCCGTGATCCGTTTGCCGACCGGCTCCTGGTGGACCGAGAGGTCCTCGGTCACCGCCTTGACGATCTCCAGGCCGTGCTGGCCGATCCTCGCCGGATCCGCGGCCCGCGCGGCGGGGACCGTGGGATCGCTGTCCCACACGGTCACCTCCACGCTGTCGGCGATGATCCGCAGTTCCATCAGGACGGGCCCGGGGGCGTACTTGCGGGCGTTGGTGACCAGCTCGCTGACCACCAACTGGGTCAGGTCCGTCGCGCGGGCGGACACGGCCAGCCGATGACCGTCGCGGACCTGTTCGAGGAAGGCGGTGGCATGGTGGCGGGCCTCGGCGATGCAGCCGTCGTTCCCGCCCAGAGCGAAGGCGGCGCGCAACAGGCGGTCGCCGGACGCCCTGCAGTCGCCGTCGTCGGCCTCGGATCCCACCAGCACAGCCCCACTCCCCGTCCACCCGAGCACGGATATCCCACCAGGTGACTACGTCTGCCCCGGATGCACCGTCCGGAACAGCCGATCGCGTGCACCCGGCCCGGGCGGTGAGGCAGAATCGTCCACGCATGATCCCGACCCGGAGCAAGCGTAAACGCAGTCGAGGAGACGGTGACCGACATCCCGAAAGCAGACCGGCCGGACGGGCTCGTCGTCGAGCAGAGCGTGGTCGACGGCGTACGCGTCGTGGTCGTGCGCGGCGAGATCGACCACGACGTCAAGGACGTGCTGAGCGAAGCCCTGCTGCCGCCACGCGGGGCGGTGCCGCCGTCACGGGTCGTGGTGGACCTCAGTGGCGTCACCTTCATGGACTCCAGCGGCATCAACGTCCTCGTCGTCGCCCACCGGGCCGTCAGTGCCACCGCGGGGTGGCTGCGCATCGCCGGTGCGCAGGCGCCGGTCCTGCATGTCCTGCACATCGTGGGGATCGACGAGATCATCCCCTGCCATGCCACCGTCGAGCAGGCCCTCAGCAGCCCCTGAGCAGCCCCTGACCCGCCCGTCCCGGCACGCCGCCGACGAGTGCGTCGGCGGCGAGTGCGTCGGCGGCGAGTGCGTCGGCGGCGACCGGGGCACCGGCGTACTCCCCGCCGCCGTACACCGGCCACGGCGACGAGCGGGCCACGGCAACGAGCGGGCCACGGCCGCTGCCCGGCTCCCGCGGGAGGGTCCGCTCCTCAGCGCCGCCCCCGCGGTGACCGCGGGGGCGCGTACTCACCCCGGCAGCCGTCGCGCTCCTGGTGGATCGGTCCTGCCCGCAGGCGCAGTCGCAGGGGCAGGCGGTGGAGCACGGGAGATCTCCTGCCGGGGGCGGACGGCTCGGACAGGTCCGGCTTCAGTCGGCAGCGGGCAGGTCGGTCGACGGCCCGGCGGTGGCGCCGCCGTCCAGGACGAACTCGACGCCGGTCGAATAGGTGGCGCCGGTGGCGATGAAGAGCACCATGCGGGCGACCTCCTCGGGCTCGCCGAACCGCGGGAGCGGCTGCGCGGCCGTGAAGGAGTCGTCGAAGTCGGCCGTCATCGCGGTGCGTACGGCCCCCGGATGGACCGAGCAGACCCGGATCCCGTCCGCGGCCAGTTCCAGCGCCGCGGTCTTGGTCAGGCCGCGCAGCCCCCACTTGCTGGCCACGTACGCCCCGATCCCCGTGTACCCGGTCAGGCCGGCGGTGGAGGAGATGTTCACGATCACCCCTCCCCCGGCCCGGCGCAGGGAGGGCGCCGTCGTCCGCATGCCCAGCCAGGCGCCCTGGAGGTTGACGTCGACGACCCTGCGGAAGGACTCGGGGGACTGCTCCTCGATGGTGCCCCACGCCAGGATCCCGGCGTTGTTGACCAGTACCGACACGGGGCCCGCTTCCCGTTCGGTCCGCGTGACGACGGTCCGCCAGTCGTCCCCGTCGCTGACGTCCAGGTGCGCGTAGCGGGCGGGAGGGCCGAGCTCTGCGGCCAGTTCCTCCCCCTCGGCGTCGGCGACGTCGGCCACGACCACGGCCGCGCCTTCGGCGGCGAACAGCCGAGCCGTCGCGGCACCGATCCCTCTGGCTCCTCCGGTGACGATCGCCACCCGTTCGTCGAGCACTCCCATTCATGGCCTCCTGAACCGGTTCGGGGCCGGGGCGGAGATCCGTCGACGCTGCACCGGGACGCCACGGTCCGTGATGATCGTGTGGCGCAGGTCCGGCCCGTGAAGCAGGTCCGGCGTCGGGGTGTCCCGGGCACGGGTCGCCCGGGTACGTCCGACGCCGGGAGTCGGCCGACGCCTGCCTGTATCTCCTCAAGCCCAGTGTGGGCAATCGGGACTCCGGGCGCACACCGGAAGGCTCTCGCCGGGCCCTGGCGCCGTCCGGCCCGGCCGTCCGGCCGACGTGCTCCCGCCTCGTGGACGGCCCGGGCCGCGTTGACGAGACCGGTGCGCCGCGGCCCTCGCGACCACCATCGCCTCGGCGCCCCCTGCCGCCCTCAGGGTCGGGGGATGCATGGAACACCCCCCTCCACATCGTCACCACCTTGACTGGTGACGGTTGAAGGTGAGATCATTGGCTCACCGCCCGCTCCGCCGAAGTTCGTCGACGTACGGGTTACCGGTCCGACCGCATGTGAGCACCTCGCTCACGAACGAGGAAGGGAGATCCCGTGATGAGTGACGACCAGCAGAAGGCGTGGCTGGCCGGCGGTTGCTTCTGGGGCATGCAGGAGCTGATCCGCAAGCTGCCCGGCGTGCTGAGCACGCGGGTCGGCTACAGCGGCGGCGGCACGCCGCACCCGACCTACCGTGATCACGGCAGCCACGCCGAGTCGATCGAGATCGTCTTCGACCCCGCCGCCACCGACTACCGCACCATCCTCGAGTACTTCTTCCAGATCCACGACCCGACCACGAAGAACCGGCAGGGCAACGACATCGGCGCCAGCTACCGTTCCGCCGTCTTCTACCTGGACGACGAACAGCGACGCATCGCCGAGGACACGATCGCCGACGTCGACATGTCGGGCCTGTGGCCCGGCCCGGTCGTGACCGAGGTGGTCCCGGCCGACGAGTTCTGGGAAGCCGAACCCGAGCACCAGGACTACCTGGAACGCTATCCGGAGGGCTACACCTGCCACTTCCCCCGCCCGAACTGGCGCCTGCCCAAGCGCGACGCGGTCTGAACCCGCTCCGTCAGGTGACCGGGGCCGCCCCGCCCGACGAGGCGGGGCGGCCTCCCGGGTCCGCGGGCCGGACCGTGCCGCCACGAGAGCGCCGACGGGCTGCGGAGAGACGGCCGCCGAAGGCCGCGGCCGTGCTTCCGGTCACACGACCGCACACCCGCGGAACGGCGACGCCCGCGCCGGGTACCCGGAGGTCATGACGGAAGTGGTACTGGCGGGTCTGTGGGGTCTGGTGGCGGGTTCGGCGTTGCTGCTCGGGGCGGCGGTGGGGTTCGGCCTGCGGGTACCGCAGAAGGTGATCGCCACGGTCATGGCCTTCGGCGCGGGAGTACTGCTGTCGGCCGTCAGTTTCGAACTGCTCTCGGAGGCGTACGACGAGGCGGGGCTCGCCCCTGCCGCGGTCGGCACCCTGGCGGGCGCCGCCGCCTACACCGCGGGCAACGCGTGGCTGGCCGGCCGGGGCGCCCGGCACCGCAAACGCTCCGGTCACCGGCAGGCGCAGGCCCAGCCCACGGAGGCTCAGCAGAGCGGTTCGGGCCTGGCACTCGCCCTCGGCGCGCTGCTCGACGGCATCCCGGAGTCCGCCGTCATCGGTGTGGGTCTGCTCGACGGCGGGTCGGTCAGCCTGGTGACCGTTGCCGCGGTCTTCATCAGCAACGTCCCCGAGGGACTGTCCAGTTCGGCGGGCATGAGGAAGGCCGGGCGCGGCAAGGCCTACGTCTTCGGGGTGTGGGGCGCGATCGCGGCGGCGAGCACCGTCTCGTCCGTCCTCGGCTACACGGTGGTCGGCCACTTCTCCGCGACGGTGATCGCCGCCGTGACCGCGGTGGCAGCCGGAGCGATCCTCGCGATGATCGCCGACACGATGATCCCCGAGGCGTTCGAGGACGCCCACCTGGCCATCGGACTGATCACCGTGAGCGGCTTCCTCGTCTCCTTCGCCCTCTCCCACGCCTGACCGCCACGAGCGGCGGACCGGCCCCGTCGGGCCTGACGTGCACCCGGCGGACCGTTCACCCCGTCGGGCGGGTCCCGCGGAAGGAGAGTCGGCCGAGTCCCGCTCGGGCGGACCGTGCCCCGACCGGTCCGTCGACCACGGGGTCGACGGCATCCGGCCCCGAGCCGGGGCCCCGTCCGGCCGGGAGACGCGTCCGCTGAGCCGTACGGCTGGATCGAGAGCCACCGGGGCGCGGAAGCCGGCTGTGCGGGTGCGGTCGGCGGGCCGGGCGGTCAGGCTGGGACCGGGCCGTCAACGGCGCTTCCTGCTGGATCGGAACGGACTCTCACATGGGCAAGGCGCGAGTGACCAGGACAACCACCAAGACGACGGCGGGCCGCCGGAGTGAGGCAGTGGGCGGTGGTCGCCGGCCCCGTGGCCGTGCGAACCCGACGGTGGCGGCGGACCCGGACGGCGGTTCGCCGTCGGTCGTCTCGCGCCACGCCGAGGACTTCGGAGCCGGGGGCGTCGCCGCGTGACGAGGAACGCGAGCCCGCTGCGTGGCCGTACGGCGGTGGTGACGGGAGCGGCACGGGGACTGGGAGAGGCGATCGCCGTGCGGCTGGCCGACCGTGGCGTCCGGGTGGCGCTGCTGGGCCGCGAGGAGGACACGCTGGCCAGAGTCCGGGAACGGCTGCCGACCGGGTCGCTGTGCTGGGAGGTGGACGTCACCGACGACGACCGTATGGCAGAGGTGGCCGACGAGGTGAGGGAGCGCCTGGGGGCACCGTCCGTGGTGGTCGCCAATGCCGGCCTGGCGGAGGGAGGGCCCTTCGCGCAGTCGGACCCCGCGGTCTGGCGCCGGGTGGTGGAAGTGAACCTGGTCGGCAGCGCCGTCACCGCCCGTGCCCATCTGCCGGCACTGTTCGACACCTGCGGCTACTTCCTCCAGGTGGCGTCGCTCGCCTCCATCGGAGCCGCGCCGATGATGAGCGCCTACTGCGCTTCCAAGGCGGGTGTCGAGTCGTTCTGCCACTCCCTGCGCGCCGAAGTCGCCCACCGGCGGGTGGGCGTGGGCATCGCCTACATCAACTGGACCGACACCGACATGATCCGCGACGTCGACGCCCACGCGGTGCTGCGGGAGCTGCGCGGCCACATGCCCCCGCCGGCCCGCAAGGTGTATCCCGCGCCCTTCGTGGCGGAACGGCTGGTCCGTGCGGTCGAGCGGCGCCGCCCCACCGTCTACGTGCCGTCCTGGCTGCGGGCCACGCAACTCGTCCGGGCGGCCATGCCGCCGGTGGTCACCGTGCTCTCCCGCAGGGAACTGCCCCGGCTGGCCGCCGCGCATCCCTTCGAGGCCACAGGCCTTCTGGGAGCGGGCGGCCGGGCCGACTCCCCGGCACCGGAACCCTCCGCCTGACAACGGGTCAGCGGGACGAGCAGGTCGGGGGTCCCGGGGGCCGCGGGGGGGGGGGGCGGGGCCCCCCCCCCCGCCCCCCCCTGTCGGGGTCGGCGCGGGGCCGGGGGCGCGCGGGGGCCGCGGGCCGTCGTCCCCGGCCCGCGGCCCCGCCCCGCCGTCAGCTGCTGCTGGGCATCAGGACGGTGTCGATGATGTACACGTTGGCGTTGGCGGTCTTGACGTTGCCGCAGACCACCTTGGCGGAGTCGTTGACCGTGTACGACTCGTCCGAGCCGGAGGTGGTCAGCTTCGACTTCTCCAGGGTGTCGAAGGAGCCGTTCTCCAGGTCCGCCGGGGCCAGCTTCTGACCGACGACGTGGTAGGTGAGGATCTTCGTCAGCGTGGCCTTGTCGTTGAGGACCTTGTCCAGGTCGGCCTTCGGGATCTTGGCGAAGGCGTCGTTGGTCGGGGCGAACACGGTGATGTTCTGGGCGTTGTTGAGGGTGTCGACGAGGCCGGCCTTCTTCACCGCCGTCACCAGGGTGGACAGGGCGGGGTTGTTGGACGCGGCGGTGGCCACCGGGTCCTTGGCCATGCCGTCGAAGGAGCCGGCGCCGTCCTTCGGCACCGAGGCGCAGGCCGGGCCGAACGGCTCGTCCATGGCGGAGGTGTTCGTCGAACCGTCCATGCCCTCGTCGGACGCCGTCGCCGGGGCCGCCGCCTTGCTGGAGGAGTCCGAGGAGGCGGAGTCACCGCCGTCGTCGGAACAGGCGGTCAGGGCCAGGGGCAGTACGGCGGCAGCGGCAACGGTCATGGCGATACGACGGACACGGGTGTTCATCATGGTTCTCTCCTGATGGATGGATGCAGCGAACGCTGCGTTCATGGGGGGAAAGGTGGCTTGTGTGGTCATGTGGGGGTCACTCGACGGTGACCACCACGGAGTGCCGGCCGCTGGCACCGTCGGGGATGGTGCGGGTGCGCCTGTCGGTCTGCACCGCACCGGTACGGTCGGTGGCGCGCACCGTGAGGGTGTGGCCGCCCTTCGTGGCCTGCCAGGGGAAGGACCACTGGCGCCAGGTGTCGCGCGAGCCCTCGGCCGCCAGGCGCGCCTCCTGCCAGGGCCCGTCGTCGACACGCACCTCGACCTTGTCGATGCCGCGGTGCTGGGCCCAGGCGACCCCGGCGACCATGACGGTGCCGGCCCGCGGGCGGGCGAACGGTTTCGGGGTGTCGATCCGGGACTGGGTCTTGATCGGTGCCCGGCGGGCCCACTTGCGTTTGACCCAGTAGGTGTCGTAGGCGTCGAACGTGGTCAGTTCGATGTCCTCGATCCACTTGCAGGCGGAGACGTAGCCGTACAGGCCGGGCACCACCATGCGGACCGGGAACCCGTGGGCGAAGGGCAGCGGCTCGCCGTTCATCCCGACGGCGAGGAGGGCGTCCCGGCCGTCCATGACGTCCTCCACCGGCGTTCCGAGGGTCATGCCGTCGACGGAACGCGCCACGAGCTGGTCGGCGGGTCCGCCCTTCGAGGGAGGCAGGACGCCGCACTCGGCGAGGAGATCGGCCAGACGTACGCCGGTCCAGCGGGCGTTGCCGGCGTAGGGGCCGCCGACCTCGTTGGACACGCAGGTGAGCGTGATGTCGCGCTCGATCAGCTCCCGCCGCAGCAGGTCGTCGAAGGTGAGCGTGACCGGCCTGGTGACTCCTTTGCCGTGGAGGCGCAGCCGCCAGGACGTGGCGTCCACCTTGGGCACCACCAGAGCGGTGTCCACCCGGTAGAAGTCCTTGTTCGGGGTGACGAAGGGGGTGATCCCCGGGATCCTCAGCCGGGTGCCGCGGGGAAGCGGCGGAGCGGCCGATCCGGGGGACGGCAGGACGACGTCCTCGCGGGAGGCGACCGCGTCGCGGCCGCTCGATCCGTTCAGGGCACGGCCGAGGGCGCCCGCTCCGGCCGAGGCGACGGCTGCGGCGGAGGCCGCGATCACGAAGCCGCGGCGGTCCCAGCCCGGGACCTCGGAGGCGTCGCGCTCCGGGGAAGTCCCGTCCGGGAGGTCCGGCGCAAGATCGCGTGGCTCCAGTCGGCCGGCGAGGAAGTACAGCAGCGCCGCTCCGACGACCGCGCCCACCGCGGAGGGCAGCGCGTCGGTGAAGCCGTCGGAGTCGGGCCGGCCGAGCGCCGCGGCCGCTCCGGCCACCCCGAAGAGAAGAACTCCCCCGGCGCCGAAAAGCCGATATCGCAGGGCGAGAACGCCCAGCGCTGTCGCGCAGAGGGCCAATACCGCGAGAATTCCGAGCTGGAGCACCAATTTGTCGTCGGTGCCGAAATTACGGATCGCCCAGTCCTTCACGGCGGCGGGCGTACGGTCGATCGCGGCGCCGCCCACGGCGATGACCGGACCGGCCTGCGGGCGCACCCACGCCGAGACCAGCTCGGCCACGGCCAGCGCCGTGCCGCCCGCCAGTACGCCGCTGAGCGCACCGAGCCCCGTCCGCATCGGCGAGCGGGGTTTCCGCGGTTTCTTCTCGTCGTCCGTCACGTGGGGAATCCGGCCCCGACGGCCTCGCGGATTGGTCACTCATCCGATCGAGGGAATTTCTTTTTCGGACCAATCCGCGGCTGTTCGGGCAACGGATATAACCGTCGCGTGCACGACGCCGTCACGCCGGGCACCGGCCTTCCCCACGCGCCCCACGTGTTCGCGGATCCCCTCCGGGCGGCAGGCGGCCGCCCGGCACCGCGTGCCGGAGGACCGCCCGCGGAGGGCGCCGACGTCAGGGGTGCGCCGCGGGGTCAGGGGTGCGCGGGGTCTCGGTGGAGCGGGTGCCGACGGCAGGGGCCAGGGCGATGGCCACGGCGGTGAAGACGAGGACGACGATCATGGCGGTGCGCAGGCCGTAGTGGTCACCGAGGAAACCGAGGCCGGGCGGGCCGACGAGGAACGCGACGTAACCGATCATGGCGACGAGGCTGACCCGGGCCGCCGCGTCCGGGCCGGAGTCGCCGGCCGCCGAGAGCGCGACGGGGAAGCCGAGCGAGGCTCCCATGCCCCAGAGCAGCACGGCGGCGCCCGCCAGGGGGGCGGAGTCGGCGAAGGCGACGACGGCGATCCCGAGAGTCGCCGAGACGGCGCTGGCCCGCACGACGGGCGCGCGGCCGACGCGGTCGATGAGGAAGCCGCCGCCGAAGCGGCCGATCGTCATGGCGGCGGCGAACCCCGTGTAGACGGCGGACCCCAGGGCGGGGTCCACGCCGTGACCGTCGACCATGAGGAGGGGCAGCCAGTCGTTCGCGGCGCCCTCGGCCAGGGCCATGGCCAGGATGACACCGCCGATCAGGAGCAGCCGCCGGTCCTTCCGGGCCTGCGCCCGGGTCGACGCGGTACCGCTGTCGGACCGCCGGTCCCGGTCCCGGTCCCGGTCCCGGGACTTTCCGACCCCGCCGGGGACGGCGCGCAGGGCGTGGGCGAACATGCCGGCCGTGACGGCGACGACGGCGGCCAGGTGCCACTGCACCGGAACGGCGGCCGCGGTGCACAGGATGCCGCACGCGGCTCCCACGACGGTGCCCAGGCTGAAGAAGCCGTGGAGCGTGGGCAGCACCGTCCGCCCCGCCAGCCGTTCGACTTCGGCACCGTCGACGTTGACCGCCACCTCTCCACCGCCCATGCCGGCGCCAAAGAGGAACAGACCGGCGGTGACGACGGGAGCGGAGGTGAGCATCGTCCCGGCGCCGATGACCGTCATGCTGAGGATGACCAGCAGCGTCCCCGCGCCCATGACGGGCCGGGTGCCGAACCTGGCCACCAGCGCTCCGGAACCGAGGATGCCGATCATGGAGCCGACGGAGAGCCCGAACAGGATGATCCCCATCTGCGCGGTCGACGCGCCGAGCAGGTCCCTGATGTCGGGCGTCCGCGTCACCCAGGAGGAGATCGACAGACCGGGTACGAGGAACAGGAGAAACAGCGCCGTTCTGCGGCGACGCGTGGCCAGGTCCATGGATGAGGTGTTCTTTTCGCGCGAATGTGGTGGATGTGACGGATGCGGCGGATGCGGCGGGGCGAAGATCACCCTGCGCCGAGTCCGTTCGAACGTACACGCTGGTGACGGGCCGAGGAAGACGATCACCAGCCGGTGCCGCGAGGTGACGGACGGCGGGGCCGCCTCGTCCCGGGTACGGATCCACCCACCGTGCCGACCTGTTCGGAAGGCCACCGCGGCTGACGCCCCCTCCGGGCGTCCTCGTCATCGAGGGGGCAGCACGCAGAACTCGTGGCCGTCCGGGTCGGCCATGACCACCTGGTCGGTCCGGCCCTGGCCGATGTCGATGCGCTTCGCTCCGAGGGAGACGAGTCGGTCGACCTCCGCCTGCTGGTCGCCGTCGGCGGGCGGTGCGATGTCGAAGTGGAGCCGGTTCTTACCGGTCTTCGTCCTCAGCGGCGGGCCGCCCCACGTGACCTTGGGGCCGCCGTGCGGGGAGCGGATCGCGGTCTCCTCGTCCTGGTCCCAGACCAGCGGCCAGTCCAGCGCCCGGCTCCAGAAGTACCCGACGTCCTGCGAACCGTCGCACGCGAGCGCCCCGATGAATCCGCAGTCCGCGAGGAAGTCGTTGCCCGGCCCGACGACGCAGAACTCGTTGCCTTCGGGGTCGGCGAGCACCACGTGCCCCTCCTCCGGGCGTTGGCCGATGTCGATGTGCCGGGCGCCGAGTTCGACCGCCTTGGCCACGACCTGCCGCTGGTCGTCGAGGGAGGTGCTCGTCAGGTCGAAGTGCATCTGGTTCGGGCTCGTCTTCCGCTCCCGGGTCGGCAGGAACCGCATCCGGAACCCCGTGTCGTCGCCGGGCAGGAGCTGGATGCCGCCGGGGGAGTCGTCGGTCCTCTCCCATCCCAGGAAGTCGCCCCAGAAACGGGCGAGACGGGTGGGGTCGTTCGCGTCGAAGGTGAGCGCGTGCAGGTGAGAGGTCATTGCTCGGGTTCTCCGATCTGTCGGCTCGCTGTCTCACCGCCCGTGGGGGCGCCCCCGCGGGGGGGGGGGGCCCCCCGGGGGGGGCGGCGGCGGGGGGGGGGGGGGCAAGGGGGGGGGGGGGGGGGGGCCGGCCCCCCGCGGGGGCGCGGGGGGGGGGGGGGGGGGGGGGGGGGGCGGCGGGGCGGGGGGGGGGGGGGGGGGGGGGGCCCGCGCGGGGGGGGGGGGGGCCCCCCCCCCCCGGGGGCCCCCCGGGGGGGGGGGGGCGCCCCCACGGGCGGTGAGACAGCGGGAAGGCTGCTGTCATCAGGTCGTGGCGGGAGGCTGCCGGCCCTGCTCGGGCGGCGTCATCGGGTCGGCTCCCTCGTGACGGCGCCCGATCGCCGTCGCGCCGGCAGCCCTTTGGTCCTTCGCGTCGCGGGGCTGTCGGTCACAGGCTCCGGAGGAGGTCGTCGAGCGGGGCCGGTACCCGGTCGGGGGTGAGTGCCTCGACCAGGAGGCGGCCGTAGCGGATCTTGCGGCCCTTCTTCGTGCCGAGGAAGCGCCGCAACTGCTGCGGTCGGGGCCGGCCGTGCTGGGCGGGCTGGTGCAGGAAGGTCTGCCAGGCGCGGAGGTCGCCCCCGGCGCGGACGACCTCCTCGACCTTCGCCGGACCCAGCGCGCGGATGAGTTCGTCCTCCAGGTCCGTCACGCACACGAAGAAGTCCCGGCGCGGCGCCCCGGCCCGCTCCAGGCCCCGGTCGTAGAAGGGCTGTTCGCGTTCGTCGCAGAGTCCGGCCAGGCGCAGGCCGAGGCCGGGCGGGCCGAGGACGTCGGCGTGGCGGGCGACGCTCATCGCCCCGCCCATGGACACGACGCACACCCCTTCGACGGCCAGGTCCCGGCCGCGCCGTGCGGCCAGCGCCTCGACGGCGGCGAGGTCGCTCGGCCCTTCGAGCAGCACCGCGGTCCGTACTCCCAGGCACGCCGCCAGATCCCTCGCCGGTCCACCGGGACCGCCGGCGGCCCAGGCACTCACCTCGTCCCGGAACGCCCCCATGTCGGCCATGGGGCGAGTCTGCACCACCGTCGATGTCCCGGCACGGCATTTATCCGACGGCTGTCCCACGGCCCTCCGTTCTCGACGGGGAGGGGAGGCGGGTGGTCCGTGCGCTCGTACCGGCGGCGCGGACACGTCGACGGCGGCGATGTCGCGTCGGGCGCTCATGAGGGCGTCGGCGCCGTGGCGGCGGATCGCCTGCGCGCCGGAGCCTGTCGCACGAGCAGCCCTGTCGTCCTGGTGATCCACGGCGCCGTCGAGGATGCCGGGCCGGCGGCCTGCGGCTCGTGCCGGGAGCGGGAGGGACGGGCGGGCGTCCGCGCCCGGGTACCCCGCATGGCCCGACCTGCCCCGGGTACCGGGAAGGTGAAGCCGCGCGCCGCCCGGCGCACCCCGCACCGGGCGGTCCGGCTGGGGCCACGACGGGGTGAAGCCATGCGCGACGACAGCATCCCCGAGGAACTGCTCGTGGCGGCCGCCCAGGAGGCGCTGCGCGACCTCAACCGCACGCCCGACGACCGGACGGTGCTGGACACCCTGGTCGCCTGCGACATCCTGGTTCCGGAACCGGACGAGTTCGTCGCCCGCCATTTCCCGCAGGACGGCAGGCTGACCCTCCCGGTGATCGACGACCCGCCGCAGCCGCACACGGTTCCCGTCTTCACCTCCGTGGAGCGCATGCTCCACACGCTCCCCGAGGTGCACATCGGGCATCAGGTGCAGCTCGGTCTGCTGGCGGCCAACTGGCCCACCGACGAGGAGTTGGCGCTCGCCATCGACCTCGGCCATCCCGACGGCCTGATCTTCGCCGGACAGGACGTCCACACCCTGCTCGTGCCGCCCCGGAGGTGACGGGCCGCTCTCCCGCTCGCCGGCGGGTGGCGACCCCGCCCGGCCCTCACGGCCGCCCCGGGACGGTGGGCCGAGGCGGACGGCGGGCCGAGGCGGACGGCGGGCCGAGGCGGACGGTGGACGCCGTTCCTCGGACACCGCCCTTCGTGCGCCGCCCCTCGGGGGTCAGCGGCGCCGCAGGGACGGGTCGAGCAGCGCCGGCGGGGTGTCGTGCTTCTCGTGTGCGGCCAGGTCGGTGCCGGGGGCCACGACGGCGTCGATCGCGTCGAGCACGTCGGCGGAGAGCACGGTGTCGGCGGCGGCGAGCTGCGCGTGCAGGTGGTCCAGCGTGCGGGGACCGATGAGCGCGCCGGTCACGGCGGGATGCGCGGTCACGAATCCGAGGGCGAGCTGGATCATGGTCAGGCCGGCCTCGTCGGCGACCCCGGCCAGCTGCTCGACGGCGTCGAGCCTGACCCGGTTGGCGGGGAGGGCGGTGTCGAAGCGCTGCGGCATGAACGTCGAGCGGCTGGTGGTGATGTCGCGGCCCGCGCGGACGGCGCCCGACAGCCAGCCCGAGGCCAGCGGGCTCCACACCAGGACGCCGAGCCCGTACTGCTCGGTCACGGGAAGCACGTGGGTCTCGATCCCCCGCTGGAGGATGGAGTAGCTCGGCTGTTCGGTGACGTAACGGCCGAGGTGGTGTTCGCGGGCGGCCCACTGTGCCTGCACGATGCGGTGGGCGGGGAAGGTCGAGGAGCCGAAGTGGCGGATCTTGCCCGCGCGTTGGAGGTCGGTCAGGGCCGACAGGGTCTCCTCGTCGCTGGTGCTGGGGTCCCACCGGTGGATCTGGTACAGATCGACGTGGTCGACGCCGAGGCGGCGCAGGCTGTCGTCGAGCGCGCTGAACAGCCAACGGCGGGAACCGCCCCGGTGGTTGCGCTCGTCGCCCATCGGCATGCCGGCCTTGGTGGCCAGGACGATGTCGTCGCGGCGGCCGGCGACGGCCTTGCCGATCATCTCCTCCGACTCGCCGCCGCTGTACACGTCGGCGGTGTCGATGAGGTTGATGCCGGCCTCGAGGGCGGCGTCGACGATGGCGGTGACCTCGTCCTGGGTGGTGCGTCCGAGCGCGCCGAAGTTCATCGCGCCGAGCGCGAGCGAGCTGACCTGTACACCGGTTCGGCCCAGGGTGCGGTACTGCATGAACGTGTCTCCTCCGTCAGCGGGTGAAGCGTGGTGGGAGTGCGTGTGGGTGGCTTGGCCGTCGGTCCGGGCTCTGACATCATGAGCAAACGGAACCTCGTTCCGGAAAAGACGATACGGAACGACGTTCCGCTTTGCAAGGCGAGCAGGAGGAGGAGCCGGACGTGGGCGACAGCGACGAGCACGGGAAACAGGCGGCGGAGCCCAGGCGGAAGGACGCCCGGCGCAACAAGGAGAGCCTTCTCGACGCGGCCGCCGCCGTCTTCGTCATCTCGGGCGTGGACGCGCCGGTCCGCGACATCGCGGCCCGGGCCGGCGTCGGGGTGGGCACGATCTACCGCCACTTCCCGACGCGGGCGGACCTCATCATCGCCGTCTACCGGCACCAGGTCGAAGCCTGCGCCGAGGCCGGTCCGGCGCTGCTGGCGACGAGCCCGACCCCGTACGCCGCCCTGCGGCAATGGATCGGCCTCTTCGTCGATTTCCTGGTCACCAAGCACGGCCTCGCCGCCGTGCTCCAGTCCGGCGACGCAGGCTTCGAGACGCTGCACGCCTACTTCCTCGACCGCCTCGTGCCCGTGTGCGGCCAACTGCTCGAAGCCGCGGCCGCCGCCGGGGAGATCCGCTCCGGCCTGGAGGCCTACCCGCTGATGCGGGGCGTCGGCAACCTCTGCATCGGCGCGGAGGACGACCCCCGCTACGACGCCCGCCGACTGGTCGAAGTCCTCGTCGCGGGACTACGCCGGCCGATCTGACCCGGCCGCCGGGCCGGCCGGGGCGCGCATCGGCCCGTCGGCCCCGGCACGAGAACCGAGACGGGCACGCTGGGCCCTGTCGTCACCTTCCCGCCGTCCGCCCGGAGGACGGGCCCTGCGGCGTCGGATGCGTGCTCCGGCGTGCCGGGCCCTGATCCTCGTACCGGACCGTACCCGGGTCAGGGCCCGGTGCGGCGAGAGTGCGTGCACGGCGTCGCGGGGCAGGCGGGAAGGTGACGACAGGGCCCAGCGGTTCAGCCGTCCTGGTCGAAGGCATCGGGAACCGGCAGCGTGCCCCAGCGGCCGAGCGGCCAGGCCTTCACCACGGCCCGCCCCACGACGTCACCGACCGGAACCATGCCGTGGTACTTGTCGTCCTGGTTGTAGCGCGAGTCGCTCGACGCCTGACGGTGGTCGCCCATGACCCAGAGATGGCCGCGGGGAACCACGACCCTGAACCGACCGCCTCCGTCGTCGTCGGTGCACGGCGTGTTGCCCGCGTACACGTACGGCTCGTCCAGCGCCTTGCCGTTGACCTTCAGCGGACCGGTCCCGCTGCACTCGACCGTGTCTCCGCCGACCCCGATCACCCGCTTGATCAGGTCCTTCTCCCCCGCCGACGGCATCAGGCCGATCCAGCTGAGGAAGGTCTGCACGGCGTTCGGTTCGGGTGTCGCCCTGCCCCTGAGCCACCCGTCCGGGTCGTGGAAGACGACGACCTCGCCGCGCTCCGGCTCGGAGCCGAACCACGGGGTGAGCTTGTCGACCATGACACGGTCGCCCACCTGGAGCGTGTTCTGCATCGATCCCGACGGGATGAGGAACGCCTGCACCAGGAAGGTCTTGATCAGCAGGGCCAGCACGAGCGCGATACCGACCAGGACGGGCAGCTCCGTCCACAGGGATCGCCGCTTCTTCGGCCCCGGGGCCGTCTCACCCCGCCCCTGGTCCTCGGACCCCGCAGTCCTGGTGGCCTCGCCCGCCACGTCCCCCACGCCCACTCCTCACTCCGTGCCGCCCCCGCCCCGTGCACCGGAGCAGGCCCATGCCCCACCTAACGAGCGGGAGTTCCGCAGGTCTCGGTGAGCCCGGCCCGTCATGCCGTGGTGAGCACCATGCGGAAGCGGGCGGTGCCGGCCAGCATCTTCCGGTAGGCGGCGTCCGCCTCGCTCAACGGCACGGTCTCGGCCACGGGCCGGATCCCGTGCAGGACGCTGAACGCCATGGTGTCCTGTACGTCCTGTGCCGTGCCCGACGGATGGCCGCGCACCGTCCTGCCGCGCAGGATCAGCTGGAACGGGCTGATCCCCAGGGGCTCGGGTGTTGCGCCGATGACCACCAGCTCACCTCGGTGCGTCATGCCGTCGACCGTCGCCGCGATGGCGTCGGAGTTGCCGACGGTGGCCAGGACGACCTTGGCGCCGCCCAGTGACTGCAGGGCTTCCGCGACCGGGACGGCTCCCGTGCTGTCGACGTAGTGGTGGGCGCCGAGCCGCTCGGCGAACTCGGCCTTTTCGGCACCCCGCGCGATGGCCACGGTCTCGAAGCCCATGGCCGCCGCGTACTGCACCCCCAGGTGACCGAGACCGCCGAGGCCCAGGACGGCCACCAGGTCGCCCGGCCGGGCCGAACTGCGCCGCAGCCCGTTGTAGGTCGTCACACCGGCGCAGGCCATGGGTCCTGCGTCGACGGCCGTCAGGGCGTCCGGGATCCGGGCCAGCGCGTCGACCGGAGCGATCATCGTCTCGGCGAAGCCCCCGTCGTAGGCCCAACCGGGAACCTTGAGGGTGTCGCAGACGACGAAGTCACCCTGCCGGCAGGGGGTGCAGTGACCGCAGCTGCCTCCGAACCAGCCCACCGTCACGCGGTCCCCGACGTTCCAGCCGTGGCTCCCGGCCCCTTCGCCGAGTTCCTCGACACGCCCGGCGACCTCGTGTCCCGGAACCAGCGGGAACCGCACGCCGGGCATGCCCCCGCTCACGAAGAAGTCGTCGCTGTGGCAGATTCCGCAGGCCTCGACGGCCAGCCGTACGTGCCCCGGGCCGGGGCCGGGGACCTCCCGCTCGACGATCGAGAACGGCCCGTTAGCGGTGTCGACCTGCGCGGCTCGATAAGTGTCCATGTGAGTCTCCGGGATCGGAAGACGGCGCTCGGCGCACGGGACGGCGACGGCCGGCCGCACGCGGGAGGGAGACGGCGGGGCCTTCCGCGCCGGCCGCCGACCTCGAGTCACCGGTGGGGTGCCGGGCCGGCGCTCCCGGCCCGACGGTCGTCCCCTCGCGCGATCCGGCGCGAGAGCACCTCCATCCCACCACCGCACAGCCGGCCCGGCAACAGCTGCCGCCTCGCCGCACGACCGCCCCGGCTCCGCGGCGATGGCTCCCGTCGCCGGGGAGTCGGCGCAGCAACGGCAACGGCCTACCCGTGCACCCGCCCGGGCGACGGCAACCTGACGCCGGTCACCCGTTTCCGGGGCTCCGGTCGTCGGGGAGGGCGCGGGGAGCGACGCTGTCGGCCCTGGCAGCGTCGGCGAGGGCCTCGGCGGCCGCCTCCGCGGCCTGCGCGGCGTCGCTGGCCGCCTGGGCCGCCCCGCCGTCCGAGCGCTTCTCCCGGGTGGCCGGCGACTGGGGCAGGACCTCGCTGAACGCCCGTGACACGTCGCTGAGCGCGGAGGTGATCTCGCTGGGGATCACCCAGAAGTTGTTGCCCGGCCCCTGCGCGAGGTGGGGCAGCGTCTGGAGGTACTGGTAGGCGAGCAGCTTGGGGTCGGGATCGTTGCGGTGCACCGCCTGGAACACCTCGTCGATGGCCCGGGACTGCCCTTCGGCCTGGAGGATCGCGGCCGTGCGGTTGCCCTCCGCGCGCAGGACGGCGGCCTGCTTGTCACCTTCGGCGGTGAGGATCTGCGACTGGCGTTGCCCTTCGGCACCGAGGATCGCGGCCCGCTTGTCCCGCTCGGCCCGCATCTGCTTCTGCATGGCGTCCTTGATGGACTGAGGAGGGTCGATGGCCTTGATCTCCACCCGGTTGACCCTGAGACCCCATTTGCCGGTGGCCTCGTCCAGCACACCGCGGAGCTGGCTGTTGATGGTGTCGCGGGAGGTGAGGGTCTTCTCCAGGTCCATGGACCCCACCACGTTGCGCAGGGTGGTGACGGTGAGCTGCTCCACCGCCTGGAGGAAGTTGGCGATCTCGTAGAAGGCCGCGCGCGGATCGGTGACCTGGAAGTACAGCACGGTGTCGATCTCGACGACCAGGTTGTCCTCGGTGATCACCGGCTGCGGTTTGAAGGAGACGAC
Organism: Streptomyces sp. NPDC088766; assembly: GCF_044750845.1. Taxonomy (NCBI): domain Bacteria; kingdom Bacillati; phylum Actinomycetota; class Actinomycetes; order Kitasatosporales; family Streptomycetaceae; genus Streptomyces; species Streptomyces sp. NPDC088766. The sequence goes on from NZ_JBIVKQ010000011.1 coordinate 41,319, forward strand.
CTGTTCCCGCAGGTCGATCACCGGATACACGCGGTCGATGAAGGGGATCACGAGGTTGAGACCGGGTTTCAGCGTCCGGTGGTAACGGCCGAGTCGTTCGACGTTGCGGGCACGCGCCTGGGGCACGATGCGCACCGCCCGTACCACGACGAGGACCGCCAGCAGTGCGACGATCAGGCCGGCGATGAGGAACGCCGAAGCTTGCATGGTTCACTCCCGGGGGTAGACGAGTGCGGTGGAGCCGCTGATCTCCATGACGTCCACGGCCGTTCCAGGGGGAATCACCAACGTCTCGTCATAGGCGCGCGCCGTCCACTCCTCGCCCTCGATCCGGACTCTGCCACCGACTCCGGTCACTTCGGAGACGACGTAGGCGGACTTCCCGACCAGTGCGTCGACGCCGAACCGCTCCGTCTGGGGCTGCAGCACGTGTCGCAGCGCGACCGGACGCAGGAACACCAGGCTGAGTGTGGCGACGACGGTGAACACCAGGAATTGGAAGGGCTCGGGCAGCCCCAGGGCAGCGGTTCCGGCCGTGATCAACGCGGCCCCACCGAGCATGCCCAGTGCTGCGGTGAGCGTGAAGATCTCCGCCAGGGCGAAGACCCCCGCGACGATCACCCAGATCAGCCACGGCTCCACAGGGCCCCCTTCCGAGGACGCGAGCGCGTGAAAGGGGACACACCGTCCGTGGTCACGGTACGGCCTGCGCGTCACCCGGACAGACACGCGCGAGGAGTGCTCACACACCTCGCTGCTGCCCGGGCGACTGCTTCACGCTCTCTTACGGAGAGACCCCTACCCATCCCGGCTCCGGAGAACCGGCGCCGGCGCGGGCGATCGGCGGGCTTGGTCGATCTGCACGGGTGACCACCGACCTGAACCTGCTGCCGCGTGTCGCCCATCTCGGGAAGGAGATCACCGCGCCTCGGCTCCGTCGTCCCCCCGCCCCCGGATCCGAGGGCGGGGGGTCCCGCCCTCCCCCGGATCCACGGGTACGGGTCGAGGCGTCTTCCCGCATCCCGCCCCTTGTCGATCGCCGCGGTCGGTCGGGCGGCCTGGTGCGGCCTGTGCGGCGGCTGCCGCGGACCGGGAGCGGGGTGGCCGTGTCAGAGCGCGGGGCCGGCGTCGCCCGGCCTGACACGGCCGCGCCAGGCTCCGGACTCGCTCCCGTGCTCCTCGACGTACTGCTTGAAGCGCTTCATGTCGCCCTTGACGCGCCGGTCGATCGTGCCGAGCGCATCGGCGGCCTTCTCCGCCATTCCGCTCGGTTCGATGTCCATCACGAGCTCCACCCGGGTGTGCGTGTCGTCCAGGCGCTCGAACCGGACCGTGCCCTTCTGCTGGGTGTCGCCGCTGGTGGTGCGCCAGGTGATGCGTTCGTCCGCGAGCTGGTCGACGATCTCGGTGTCGAACTCGCGCCGGGTTCCGCCGATCTTGGTCGTCCAGTGGTTGTGGCGGTCGTCCAGCTGCCTGACCTCCTCCACGCCCTCCATGAACCGGGGGAACTGCTCGAACTGTGTCCACTGGTTGTAGGCGGTGCGGACGGGGACGTCCACCTCGACCGTTTCCTTGACCCTGCTCATCTGCGCGCTCCTTTCTCACCGGCGATCCCGGGGCCGTCGGCCACCGGACGGTCACCCACCGGACAGATCGGCCCGACAGGTGGTCGGGCCCGTGGCGACGAGTACCCGTGGTCCCGCCGGATACGACTGCACCACCCCGTTTTCCGGATCATGCCCTTGCGTCGACGAGGTCGAGGAGGCGGCCGTAACACCCGCGCGAGGGACCCTCCCGATGCGTAATACTCTCCGTATGACGTCAGGTGTTACACCGCGGAGCGGACCGGTCACCGTACGGCGGGCCGTCGCGAAGGACGCCAAGCGGCTCACGCGGCTGGTGCGTGGCTCGCGGGCCTACGAGGGGCAGTACGCGGCCATGGTCGCGGACTACCGGGTCGGGCCCGGCTACATCGAGGCCCACCGCGTTTTCGCGGCCGTCGCCGATGACGGGCACGCGGGCCGCGTCCTCGGTTTCTACTCGCTGCTCCTCGGCCCGCAGGAACTCGACCTGCTGTTCGTCGCGGACGAGGCGCAGGGCCGCGGCATCGGACGGCTGCTCGTCGCCCACCTGCGGACCGAGGCTCGCGCCGCAGGGATCGACCGCGTCCGGGTGGTGTCGCATCCCCCGGCCGAGGGCTTCTACCGGAGCATGGGCGCGGTGCGCACCGGAACCGCGCCCGCGAACCCGCCCGCGGTGGGGTGGGAGCGCCCCGAGTACGACTTCCTCATCGCACCGGCACCGGCACCGCCGACGCCGCCCACGGCTTTGGCGTCCCCTCGAGTCTGAGACAACGCCGCCGGCCGGGGCCTTGCGGACGCCCAGCCGACTGGACCGATCACGCGGCCGTGCTGCGCCGCATCCTGCCGCGGTTCGCCACGGCCCTGGTGGCCGGTCGCGCGGAACCCCTGTTCGGACCGGGAGGAGGCTGGAGGCCCCGAGCTTGTCGGGGTCGATCTAGTACTTCAGATGAATCGTGATCATGGCTGCATCATGGCGTGTTCAGGACGGCTCCGGCGCCGGGCACTGCGTGGACGGCGGGCAGAACCACGCGCGCGCCGTGTCGAGCAGTTCGCGTTCGTCCTCGGCTCCGTCGTCCTGTGCGCCGTAGGCGATGAGGGCGTAGCGCTCTCCGTCGACGGCCTCGAAGCGGTGGTCGATGACGTGGTACGCGGAGCCGGCGGCGGGTTCACCGCTCAGTTCGTCCGCGGTGTACTCGTGCTCGGCCGCCTCGTTCCCGGACGGGTCCGGCACGTACTGCACGTGGATCTCCTGGTACCCGTCGAGTTTGCTCGCCGTCGCCCGGGCCTCGACCACCGAGGCGTACGGGGAGTCCTCCATGAGCTGGAAGACCTGGATCCTGCGGACGCCGTCGGGCGCGCGGTACTCGACGATGTCGATGCCGTACTGCGACGGGCCGCTGTCGCGGGACCATCCCTCGGGCAGGGCGATACGGAACCCCTCGGAGTCGTCCAGGGCCTCGTAGCCCGACGGCGGCGACGGCGATGCCGTGACGCTCGGGTCGGCCGTCGTCCCCTCCCCCGCGGCACCGTCGTCGGTCGCGCCCGGATCGACGGGCGCTTCCTGGGACGGCGGACGGTAGGGTTCCGGCTCGTCCTTCCAGGCCAGGGCCCACGTGCCGAAGGCGACCCCGCACACGGCGAGGACGACCGCGGTGCGCTGGAGGGCGTTTCGCTGGCGCGGCAGGTCGAGATACTGCTCGACGTGGAAGAGGCGTTCACGTCGTGATCCGCCCCACTCCTGCCGCTCGGTGTCGAACACTCTCATCGCTGCTGTCCTCCGTGCCACGGTGGCGGGTCCGTCATCGGGTGGGGCCGGCTCGTCAGCCGAGCAGTTGGGCGACACCCTGGACGACGGCGGTGGCCGAGGCGACCGCGCCGACGGCGGCGCCCTGGGACCCGAGCCAGCTCCGCACTCCGCCCAGCAGCCGGGTGAGCCGGCCGGTACCGGCGGTGCCGGCCCCGGCGATCTCGGCCTCGGCCTCGGCGAGTTCGCCGTCGAGCGTCGCGTCCTCGGCGCTGCGGTCCGCCACCGGCGGCAGTGCGCCGCGCAAGTCGCGGATGGCTGCCAGGAGTTCGGCGTGACGGGGATCCGGTCCCGCGCCGGTGGTGTTGTACGACGTCGCCGTGCCGTGGCTGCCGGTGGCGACCGATCCTCCGGTCATCGAGCCGATGTTCACGCTGCCGCCGCTGCTCGACGGCTGCTCCGGACCGCTGTGTCCGCTGCTCGACATGGGGGCGTCCCCTTTCTCAGGGCGTGTGGTGCGCTTCTCGGGGCGGGTGGTGCGCTTCTCGGGGCGGGTGATCGGCCCGGCGGGGCCGTGTTCGCGTCTCAGGGGGTGTGACCGGCGCGGGTCGCCGACGCGGGCGGTGTGGTGGCGTGGTGGGCGGCGCTGCCGTGGCTGCCGGTGGCCACCGCGCCGCCGGACATGTCCTTGATGAAGACGCTGCCGCCGCTGAGCTGGTAGACGTGCTGCTCGAACTCCTCGGTGCGGTAGCCGTGCGCCTTGAGGGCCTCGCGGACCCCGTTGACGATGCGTTCCTGGATCGTCTTCACGTAGCGGGTGCTGTCCATCCGCTGGAAGGCCGACAGCCCGTCGGTGCTCACCAGTTCGCGGAGGGAGACGCGCGGCACGTCCGGGAGCACCTCGCCGTCCTTCCAGCCGGCCGTGAGGGCGTTGCGCAGGGTGGCGAGCCCTCCGATGCCGGTGTCGACAGCGATCTCCGGCGCCCGTCGCAGGGCGCGCAGGGCGGCGCGGATCCAGGTCTCGGGAAGCTTGTCCACGAAGGTGTCGACGGAGCGGAAGTCCTTGCGGACGGGGCCGAGGACGAAGGGGAGCACTTCGAGCATGAGCATGCGGCCCTGGGTGTGCACGCGGACGAGGACGGTGACGACGACCTGTTCGTGCCAGGCGCCGACACGGACGCGCAGGAACACGCGCCGCCCTTCGCCTCCCTCGTCGACGGCTTCGCGGAGGTGGGCGGCGACCTGGGCGGGGTCGTAGACGGACAGGCCCCGGTCCCGGCCGGCTCCGTGCGGGAGGGCGGCCGGGTCGGGGACTCCGCCGACCGCCAGTTCCTCGTCGCGCGCCACGCCTCCCGGCAGGTAGACGAACCGCTCGACCTCCAGGTCGCGAAGCCGGTCACGGCCGCTCAGGGCGGCGGACTCGCGCAGCCGGGTCAGCTGCGGTTCGATCATGGAGAGCGCGGAATCGGCGGTCAGGGGGCCGCTGATCTGGTGGGGCACCACAGTGCCGTCGGTCCTGTCGGGAGCGGCGTCCGCGGTGCCGGCGCCGCCGGCCCCCGGGTCCCGCTTGCGCAGTTCCATCGCGAACGACCAGGGAGTTCCCTGCACACCGAGGCCGACGAACGGGCTGCTGTCCCCGTACAGCGTGAGCGCGGCCTCCTGCTCTCGCCGGACGTCGTCGCGCACCGTCTCGTACAGGTGCCCGGCGGGCAGCTCCGGCTGAGCGGCGGTGGGGAAGGTCCAGCGGGCCAGTCGCAGGCACAGGGCCTTGCGCTGCCAGGTCTGGTACCACCAGACGATGAGCGCCATCGCGAGGGGGAACAGGAGCGGGTACGGCGTCTGGACGTCGCCGCCGAGTACGCCGCGGACGTACCAGAACCAGTAGAAGAGGGTGAGCGCCCCGGCTCCCAGGGAGAGCAGGGAACCGGCGCCGTCGGCGGCCTTGGCGACCGGGTCCGGTAATCCCGCGGAACGGGCGGCGCTGCCACTGCCGCGGGCGGTCCGGGCGAACCACAGCGCCAGGCAGACCATCGCGTACAGCACGGACCAGGGCAGCGGCATCCCGCCGGTGAGCCGGTCGTCGCCTTCGAAGAACGCGGCGATCACGTCACTGAAGCCGACGTCGGCGCCGTCTCCCCGGCGGTCGGAGAGGCTGTCCCAGAACATGATCACGTCGGAGAGGAAGAAGCCCGCCCAGGCCCCGAGCATCAGCAGTGCGGCGCGCGCCTCCTGCCGGGTCACCCGCAGGGCGTGGGACAGCACGGGCAGGACGTCGACCCCGTTGGGTGCGGCGACCGGCCGCTCGCGGTGGTCGAGCAGTTCCTCGATGACGCGTCGTCGGAAGCCCGCGTCCTGATAGACGCCGGCGCACAGCAGGCGGGTGGCCTCCGTACGGCTGTAGCGGTGTTCCGGAAGGCTCACGCCAGACACGTCGCTCCCCCTGATGGTCCGTCAACTACCTGTCGCAGCATGCCGTCGGGCAACTCGGGGCATGTCGGCCCGCATCGGCCCCACCGGTCGCTCCGGCCGCCCCGGCAGGCGGCCGAACCCCCCGCGGACGACGCCTCACGGGGTGACAAGGACGGCCGCCGGTCACTCCCGTGTCGCGAGGGTTGCGACGGCAAAAGTACTGCCGCCGTGATGCGGCTGGGAAGGTTTCACCCGCAGCTGCTCGATGGAGTGAAAGACGGTGAACCAACTGGACGGAATGCTCCGGCGCCGGTATGCGGCAGCCTGGGTGCGAGGCCGACTCGGGGGTTCCGGCGGCGGGCCGAGCCGGCGGGAGTCACCCCTGTCGACGGCGAGGTCACCGACCCGCCCCAGCGCTCACGACGCGGTGCTCTCACCGGTGAGCAGGTCGACGACCGCGCGCATACCGCCCTGCGCGAGGGCGGCCCGTTGCCGGTCGGCACCGGTCCCGTACTGCAGGAGGCGGTGGACGAGGGCCGTGACCTGCCGGGTGTCGCCGGCGGCGTCGAGAGCGGGGGCGATGTGCCGCAGCAGCCCGCACAGCACGTCGCCGGCGCGGCGCAGGTCGCCGTCCGGGCCGATCAGGGTGTCGTCGAGGCCGTGCCGGGCAGCGTGCCACATGGCGGCCTGCAGCAGTTCCGGCGCCCGGTCCGGCGGCGGTGCCTGGCCGGCGGTCGCCTCGGCCAGGGCCGTCTCCACCAGAGCCCGGACGATCCCGGCGAGCATGACGGCGTCGTCCGCGTGGAGCTGGACGTCCGGACAGCGCACCTCGACCGTGGGGTAGCGCTCCGAGAGACGGGCCTGCCAGTACACCTGCCCGGTGTCCGAGATCAGACCGCTCTCCACCAGGCGCTGCAACCGGCGGTCGTAGTCCGCCGCGTCGCGGAACGAGGGGGTGACGCCGGTGACCGGCCAGCGGCTGAAGATCACCGTGCGCCAGCTGGCGAACCCGGTGTCGTGGCCGTCCCACAGCGGGGAGTTGGCCGACATCGCCGTCAGCACCGGCAGCCAGACCCGGATCCGGTTCAGCACCTGCACGCCCGCCTCCCGGCCGGGCACGGCGACGTGTACGTGCATGCCGTTGACCAGCTGCTCCGCCACCAGCTGAGGTGCCTGCACCACCATGGCGCGGTAACGCGCCTCGTCGGTGACGCCCACGGGCCGGCCGTCCCGCAGCGGCGGCGTCCCCGCGGCCACCATCCGGCAGCCGTGCTCCTCGGCGGCCGCGCCGACCGCGTGCCGCAGACGCAGCAGATGTCCGCCGACCTCCTCCAGCGTGTCGCACACCGGGGTGCCCACCTCGACCTGGACCTGGAGCAGTTCGGACTGCACCTCCTTGCCGCGCGCGAGGTCGGCCAGGTCCGCCGCCAGACGCACCTTCTCCGAGTACGGCACCGGAAGGCCCACGGCGGGGTCAACCAGCAGGTATTCCTCTTCCACGCCGATCGTCGTCATCGACCGCCCTCTGTTCCCCTGGGGCACTGTCGTGGCCGGGCTCGCGACGCGCCCACGCCCGTCCGGCGGCGTCGACCGCCTGGGAACGAGACAGGGATCCGGGCCGCCTCCGAGTGCCGCGATCGCTTCCACACTAACCCGGCGCATGTGCCGACGAGAGCTTGAGCGGGGTGAGCACATCGTTCCGGCGGCGGGCCTCGCGGGCCGGGCGCCGTCCCAGGGGCGGGCCGCCGTCCGGAACGTTCCGGGACCGGGCCCGCCCGGTGACCGCGGGGGCGTCGACCCGCCGGAGGCGTCCGACGGCCCCGGCACGGGCGTCACCGGCGCGGCCGGGGCCGGAGACGGTCCCGGCCGGTGCGCAGGCGGGCCGGCGGTGCACGGCCGACGCGCCCCGGGACACCTGTCGGCGGGGTCACCTCGCGAGGTGGCGCTCGATCCAGTCGGCCGCGGCCCGGCGGTAGATACGCCGGCTGTCCGCGCGCAGGAAGTCGTGGCCCTCGTTGCGCAGTGTCAGCAGTTCGGCCGCCACTCCGCGCTCGCGGGCCGCGCGCACGAACTGTTCGGATTCGCCGGGCGGCACGTTGGTGTCGTGTTCGCCGTGCACGGCCAGAAGCGGCACCCGGAGCGCGTCGACCGCGGTCATCGGGGACAGCGCGCGGAGCAGTTCGCGGTCGTGTTCCGGGTGGCCGTACTTGTGCGCCGCCGATTCCGCGATCCACGGCTCGGTACCGGCGTAGAAGGTCGCGAAGTCGGACATCCCGCAGGCCGCGACGCCGGTGCGGAAGAGGTCCGGGTGCCGGACCAGGGAGGCCATGACCAGGTAGCCGCCGTACGAGCGTCCCATCACGGCCAGCCGCCGGGGGTCGGCGAGACGGGCCACCACGGCGTGGGCGGCGCAGTCGGCCACGTCCTGGATCGCGGCGAAGCGTCCCGTGCCGAGGTCGGCGTCGACGAACGACCGGCCGTGGCCCGAGGAGCCGCGCACGTCGGGGGCGAAGACGTCCAGGCCCCGGCCCAGCAGCTCGTGGTACAGCGGGTTGAACACCGGCCTCTCCTGCTCCTCCGGCCCGCCGTGGAGATGGATCACGCAGGGCGCCGGTTCTCCGGGCCCCCGGCCCGGAGCGCGGTAGTACCAGCCGCTCAGCGGCAGTCCGTCGCGTGCCGTCAGCCGCACCGGCACGGGACGTACGGGGGGACGACCGGGCGGGACGGCGTCCTCGTCCCGGGACGACCACGGGGTGCGCAGCGCGGCGCCGTCGGAGAGCCACCACACGCCGGGGCGGCGCTGTGACCCGGACAGCGCCAGCACCGGTCCCGCCCGGCTGTCGGCCGGCACGATGCGTGTCACCACTTCGTGCGGCAGCGGCACCGCCCGCGGCGGGCCCACCAGGGCGTCCCCGGTGCCCGCGGCCGGTGTGAGGGCGAGGACCTCCAGCTCGCTCGCGCCGCGGACGTTCCAGGCCAGGGTCGCGGTGTAACCGTCACGGCCGAGGGCCAGCAGTTCCAGTCCGCAGTCCGCGCGCTCGGCGGCGACGACCAGTGCCCGCCCCTCCCCCTCGGAGGAGAGGCGGACGGCGAACAGCGCGGCGAACTCGCGTGCCGCGTCGCTGCGCAGCCACAGGGTCCTGCCGTCCGGCGAGAAACGGCCGACCCACGGATCACCGTCGGCGACCGGCAGCGCGTAGGTGGTCTGCAGGTCGGCGGTGCGGACGACGAGGGCTTCGCGTCGGCCGCGAGGGCCGCGCCGCACCAGTGCGAGCCGTCCGTCCTGGCTGATGTCGCAGACGCGCAGCGTGGCGGCGGCGCGCTCGACCGCCAGCAGGGCGGGGGCCGCCACCCCCTCGGGGTCGACGAGGTAGGCGGCCAGTCCCCCGCCGTCCGGACCGCCCGCGCCGTGCGGGCCGGGGGCTCCCGCGCCACGGCCCGTCGCGACGCCGCCGGGCTCGGCGTCCGTACGCACCCACGCGGCGGGTACGGCGTCCGGGGCGCGGGAGGGAACGGTCCGGGGAGTCCCGTGCCGCGGCGGCCCGGAGGGCACGTCCTGCCGCGGCGGCCCCGGGGCGCTGTCGCCCTCGTCCCTTTCCCCGGGGCGGGGGGCGGGACCGGCGGCCGTGTGGTGCGGGCTGCCCAGCAGGACGGCCCGGCCGTCCCGGGAGGCCCAGCCGGCGGCCCGCGGGGCGGTGTACGTGCCGGGATCGGCGAGGTCTTCGCGGGCGGGCCGCTCCTCCGGGCCGCCCGCGCCCCGCGCGGCGACCGGCTCGGCGACGGTGACGGCCAGCGCCGAGCCGTCGTGCTGCCAGCAGCCGAGGTGCGCCGAGCTGCCCGGTTCGGCACCGGCGAGGAGGCGCCGCCCGGTTCCGTCGGGGCGCACGCACAGCACACGGGTGTGTTCGCCGCCTCCGGGGGCCGTGGTGTAGGCGATCCAGCGGCCGTCCGGCGACCAGGCCACCTCCTTGACCGGGTGGGGGTCGGAGTCGAGCAGGTGCACCTCGTGTCCGTCGACGGGTCCCGTCCACAGCTGCGGCACGCCGCCCCGGTCGCAGATGAACGCGACGAACCTGCCGCTCGGGTCGACCGAGGGGTACCAGCAGCCGTGGGACGTCAGCCGTTGCGGGGTGTCCCGCGGCCCGGCGGTGTCGGGCAGGGGCACGAGCACCGGACTCGTGGCGGCCGGTGCCGGCCCGGCGGCGGCCGGATCGGTGTGGCCACCGGTCGTCGCGGTGCCCGCCCGGGGCGGCGGGCCATCGTTGCGGGACAGCCGCGGCGTCCCCCCGGCGGGGTCGGTGCCCTCAAAGGTGCCGCAGGGCGGGCTCCCGTGCGGGTGCGGCGGGGTTCCCGTCGTCGGGGACGGGGGATGATGCGGCCCCGGCGCCCCGGTCATGTGATTCCGTGCGTCTGCAGCCATGTCTCCAGCAAAGCCACCTGCCACAGCGCGTTCGCCCCACGCCTGGTCCGGTGATCGTCGGGAGCCGACAGAAGCCTGTTCAGGTAGGCGTCCTGGAAGACACCCCGTGACCTGGCCGCGGGGGCGGCCAGCGCCTCGCGGACCCGCTCCAGGACGGGGCCCGCCATGTGCTTGACGGCCGGGACCGGGAAGTAGCCCTTGGGCCGGTCGACGACCTGCGCGGGCAGGACCTCGCGGCCGGCGGCCTTGAGGACTCCCTTGCCGCCGTCGGCGAGTTTCAGCTCCGGCGGGCAGGCGGCGGCGAGCTCCACCAGCTCGTGGTCGAGGAAGGGGACCCTGGCCTCCAGCCCCCAGTCCATGGTCATGTTGTCGACCCGCTTGACGGGGTCGTCGACCAGCATCACATGGGTGTCGAGCCGCAGCGCCGCGTCGAGGGCGGTCTCGGCGCCCGGCTCCGCCATGTGCTCGGTCACGAAGCGGTGGGACACGTCGTGATCGGGCAGCAGATGCGGCTGAAGGACGCCGGCGAGGTCGGCGTGCGAGCGGTCGAAGTACGTGTCGGCGTACCTCTGGGGTTCACTCTGCCTCGGGACCGCGGCCAGGTCCGGGTACCAGTGGTAGCCGGCGAAGACCTCGTCCGCGCCCTGACCGCTCTGGACGACCTTCACCTCCTTCGCCACCTGCTCCGACAGCAGGTGGAAGGCCACCACGTCGTGGCTGGTCATCGGCTCGCTCATCGCCTCGATCGCCGCGTCCAGGGCGGTCGACACGCGGTCCGAGGGCACCATCAGCTGGTGGTGGTCCGTCCCGAAGTGCCGGGCGACCAGGTCCGAGTACGGGAACTCGTCGCCCTCCTCGCCGCCCTCCGACTCGAAGCCCACGCTGAACGTCGCGAGGTCGCGCTGTCCTTCGTCGGCCAGCAGCGCCACGATCAGGCTGGAGTCGAGGCCGCCCGACAGGAGAACGCCCACGGGCACGTCGGCGACCATCCGACGCCGTACCGCGGTGCGCAGCGCGTCGAGCACCGCGTCCCGCCAGTCGTCCGGGCCCAGGTGCGCGTACTCGTCCCGGCGGGTGTACGACGGCTGCCAGTAGCGGATGTCGCGGTGGCGGCCGTCGGGCTCCACGACGCGCACGGTGGCCGGGGGCAGCTTGCGCACGCCCGCGAGGACGGTGCGGGGTGCGGCCACCGTGGCGTGCCAGCTCATGTACTGGTGCAGCGCGACGGGGTCGAGCGAGGTGTCGACGCCGCCCCCGGCGAGGAGCGCCGGCAGCGAGGACGCGAAGCGCAGCCGTCCCGGGTCCTGGGTGAGGTAGAGCGGCTTGATGCCCAGCCGGTCACGTACCAGGACGATTCGTCCGGTGGCCTGTTCGACGATGACGAAGGCGAACATGCCGTACAGGCGGTCGACGCAGGCGGTCCCCCACTGCTGGTACGCCTTGAGCACCACCTCGGTGTCGGAGCCGGAGAAGAAGCTGTGGCCCAGACCGCGCAGTTCGTCACGCAGTTCCCGGTAGTTGTAGATGCAGCCGTTGAAGACACCGGCGATCCGCGCCGCGGGGTCGGTCATCGGCTGCGCCCCGCACTCCGACAGGTCGATGATCTTCAACCGGCGGTGGCCCAGCGCGACGGCGCCCTGCGACCACAGCCCTCTGCCGTCCGGTCCCCTGGCGGCGAGCCGGTCGGTCATGCGCTCGACCGCCGCCAGGTCGGGTCGTCCGCCGTCGAAGCGGACCTCTCCGCTGAGGCCGCACATCAGATCCCACCCCCTCGCCGGGCGCCGTCGGCCCGGCGCGACGTGGTCGCAGGCGGGTCCCCGGGCGAGCACGAGTACGTGGACGAGCCGGTTCGGTGCGGGGTGGTACTGCTGCTGGGCATGGTGAACTGGTCTCCTCTGTTCGTTCCGTCGGCGCGGCCGCGGGGTGTCAGCCGCGCAGGGTCGCCTGCCGGTCCGGCACCGGGCCCTCTGCCCGAGCGGCACCGGTCGTCGCGACGGGCCGGCCTGCGGCCGCCGCTGCGGGCCGCTGCCTGCGCCCGCCGCGGGTCTCCTCGACCAGGGTCTCGACGCCGGCGAGGAGACCTTCCTCCTCGACGACCCCGCGCAGACGGTGCGCGGCGCTTCCGCGGGCCAGGGCTTCTTCCATGAGGACGCATACGGTGTCCCAGTCGCCGGCGGCCTCCAGGGCCGGGCGCAGTCGCCGGAGCATGGCGCGGAGCACGGCGGGAGCGGGCGCGGCGAGGCCGGTGACGGGGTCGACCAGGGGGCCCTCCAGAGCAGTCCGGGCCGCCCGCCAGTTCGCGGCCCGCAGCCCTTCGTGCCGGCCGTCGCAGTCCTGGGCGCCCGGCTGCTCCAGCCGGGCACGCGCGTCCTCGACCAGGGCGCGGAACAGCCCGGCCACGAGGACGACCGTCTCGGCACGCGGGCAGGCGTCGCAGATGCGCAGCTCCAGCGTCCGCTGGTGGTCGGACGGCCGTACGTCGTAGTACACCATCCCCGGATCGCTGATCACCCCGGAGCGGACGAGGTCCGAGACGGCGGCGTCGTAGTCCTCGGCCCGGGTGAAGCAGCCGGCCGGTCCCGCGGTGGGCCACCGCTGCCACAGCATCGTGCGCCAGCCGGCGTATCCGGTGTCCGCCCCCAGCCAGAAGGGCGAGCTGGCGGACAGGGCGAGCAGCGGGGGCAGCCAGGGCGAGACGGCACACATGATCCGTACGGCCGTGTCGCGATCGGGCACGTCGACGTGGACCTGTGCGCTGCAGACCAGGTGCTCGTCGGCGACCTGCCGGTACTCGTCGGCCATGTGCCGGTAGCGGGGGTCGGCGGTCGTGTCGCCGGTGCTCACCCGCGCGAGCGGCACGGTCCCGGCCGCCACGACGGCCAGTCCGAGGGGGGAGGCCGCCGCGTCGAGCCGCAGCCGCGCCTTGACGATGTCGGCGTGCAGGGAGTCCAGCGAGGAGTGCACCCGGCTGTTCCATTCGACGGCCGACTGCTGCAGCTCCGCGGTGAAATCAGGTCTGCGGCGCAGCCGGCCAAGGACCTCGCCCGCACGCGGCACGAGCAGCCCGCTCTCGATGTCCAGGACATGGAATTCTTCCTCTACCCCTATGCGAACGGCCACGGCTCTCCCTTTTCCACCGGATTTCCACCGGACGATCGGCCGCCCGGTCGGAGACCCGCGGCGATCAGTGCCCACGCCGAGTTCCCGGCACATGGGCCGCTTAGTCTTCACCAGTGCACTCGTGCCGCGATCCGGCAGGCGGAGGACGTGCTGCCGGGGTCTCCCCGCGGTGCCCGGGCCGGTCCTGGCCGGCTCGCCGGACCGCGCGGTACCGCACGCGGGCGGTCCTGTGCGGCTGGCCCGTCACCGCAGACGGTGGACGTCACCGGCGGCCGGGACGTTCGTCCGGGAACTGGTACGGCACCTGTCCGACTGACGGGGCGGGACACCGCGTCGGTCACGACGCGCACCCCCGTGGAACCCGTGACCGGGACGCCGGTGTGACCGGAAGCGAGGGTGCCGAAAGGCGCGGCGGGGGCTACTCGCCGCCGGTGACCTTGTCCGTCAGGGCGCCGTAGGCCGGTTGCAGCGCGTCCGCCCCGGCCAGTGCGGTGAGCGCCCCCATGGCCGTCCGCGTGGCACGCGGCCAGAGCAGCCGGCCTGCGGTCAGGGTCGAGGCCCCCCAGACGCTCGTGCAGAACGGGCAGGTCATCAGCTCGCCGACGGCGTCCTTGCCGTCGTCGGCGCGCGCTTCCTCGTGCAGTTCGGCCGGGCCCTGCGGACCGACGTACCGCGTGAAGGGAGCCCTGAGCGGACTGGTCACCGACGCCTTGCTCAGCAGCCGGCCGAGCCGGAAGGCGGCCAGCGCGGTCAGGATCACGTCCCAGGGCTCCGGCCGGTCGGGCGGGGGGCTCCGCCGCAGCCGTACCGCCGTCGCCCAGGCCGCCGTGTACGCCCCGAATCCCGCCATGGCCGCGAGATAGCCGCCCAGCGGCCGGTCGTGCCCGGCCGAGTAGTCGCGCTGCACGCCCCGGAGAAGTCCCTCCAGGCGTCCGGTGAGGCGGCTGCCGGCTGCTGTGCCCATGGTTCGCGCCCGTTCCTGTCCCGCCGTGTTCGCGGGTCGGTTCCGTCACCCGTGTCCGTGTCCGTGTGCGCTCGCCGTTCCGGTTCCGGGTCGCCCGAGGGGCCGGGCCCGAGAACGCGGACATCAGGCGGTCGCCGTACGGCTGCCGGCGTCCGGGTCCCCGCCAGGGGATCCGGCAAACGGGGGCGGGGAGAGGCTCCGGGCACGAGGACACCCGGGACAGGGGCGGGGCGGGGGAAGGCGGGCTCTCGTTCCGGCTCGGGGTTCGGAACGAGAGCCCTTGTCCCCTGCACAGAACACTTCGCCGGGAGTTCCGGGAACGGATGCGCCCCGGCCGAATTCACCCGTTCGGCGGTACGGCGGCGTCGGACGGGCCGGGCCCGGCACTCTTGGCGTCCGGGGGTTCCGCGCACCCCGAGGGCCGGTGAGCAGACGCATCCGAGTGGCGTCCTCGGATAGAAATGGTCGTGAACTACATCCCTTTATGCGGCTTTTGTTCCAGCCGGACGGGATACGACTCTTCCGACCGCCCGAGGAGAATTCATGATCGTCAAGAAGCTGCACGAGGCCGGCGTCACGAGCGAGCACGCCTACCTGGCGGCCACCGCCTCGATCGGCCTGTCCCTCGTGTCCTGGCTCGCCTCCAGCAGGAACGAGAGCCTGGAGCGCGCCGACCGCTGGGGCATCTTCGTCGGCGAGTGGGCTCCCACGTTCTTCGGTCTGGGTCTCGCCCTGGCGAACTACGAGGAGCGGAAGTCGACCCGCGCCGACGGGGCCCCCTCCGGTTCCCTCCACGAGGTGTGACCATGAGCGAGCCACTGCCTCCTCCCGGCGAGACCCCTCCCGTGGAGGGATCGACCGCCGAGGCGCACCGCGAACGACCGGACGGCGGCATCTGGGAGCACCCGCGCATCTGGCTGTTCCTGATCACGGCCGGCTGCCTGCTCGTCGCCGCGTTCTTCCTGGTGCGCGTCATCACTTTGTGAGGCGGCCCCGGCACCCCGACGGCCCGCCCGTACCACCGGGCGGGCCGTCTCTTCCGGGCCCCGCGGCATCCGGCCCCCGCGGCATCCGAGCCCCGCGCCATCCGGGCGCAGCGCACTCGCCCGCCGTCCCGCGTCGCCCGGCGCAGTGCCCTCGTCGGGCGCAGCACATCCACCCGGCGGCGGCCGTCACGCGTCGGCGGAGCCGCGCGGCGTCGCCCGGTACTCGGCGGCCAGGGCCTCCGCCATGTCCGCCACCGAGTAGCGGGTCGTCACCGTCTCCCGGGCGGCGCGCGCCAGGTCGGCGCGCCGGTCCTCGGGCAGGGACGCCAGCCGGTGCAGGCCGCGGGCCAGGCCGGAGGCGGACGAGGTGTCGAGCAGGATGCCGTTGACGCCGTCGCGCAGATAGTGCGCCACTCCCCCGCGGAGCGGGCCCGCGGCCGGCAGTCCCGCCTCCATCGCTTCCAGTACGGCGATCCCGAACTCCTCCTTGACGCTCGGGCACACGTACCAGGTCGGCACGCCGTTGCCGCTGTCGGCCAGGGCCCGCTCCAGGCGTCTCACCTCGTCGTTCGGCATGGCGGGGAGCATCGCGAGGCGCCGTGTCGCCGCCACCTGCCCGGCTGGCAGGGCGCTGAGCGTGTCGCGCATCCGCTGTTCGGCCGGGGTGGGGCGGTCCGTGCCTCCTCCGACGAGGACCAGCGTGGTCGTACGCCACAGCTCCGTCGTGAGCCAGGTGCGCACCAGCAGGTCCTGCTGTTTGACCGGGTGGAGCCGTCCCACGCACAGCAGCAGCGGGAGACTCCGGTCGGCCGGCGCGAGCGCGTCGGGCCGGCCGCCGTCGGCGAACAGGTCGTCCAGCATCCGCCGCCGCAGTGACACCTCGTCGGCCGCCGGTACGTACGGGGCGATTCCCTCGGGCGGTGCGGGCGGTCCCGTGGGGCCGTACCGGTCGCCGAGAACGGGGAAGTGACGGAGCAGGTCACTGGTGCCGGGGCGGCCGGGGATGCCGATCACGGTGTCGGCCCGGTCCACCAGGCGGTCGGCGCAGAAGACGCGGTGCAGATCGCCGCGCAGCAGTTCCGCGCGCTCCGGGTCCCGGGGGCCGGCCTGGGCGTACTTCCGTACCAGGTTGCGGTGGGGATCGGGGGTCGCGGTGAAGAACAGGCGTCCTCCCGTCCGGGCGGTCGCCTGCGCGAGGGCCAGGCTGCCGTCGTCGGCGTACCGCACGTGCACGACGTCGACGGGGCGGGGCAGGGCGCCCAGGAGGCGGGTGGCCCACCAGGCGAGTGCGGCGCGGTGCTCGGGCCAGGCGTCCGGCTGGGGCGGCCCGGGCGCGTCGACGGGCAGGCGCAGCACCCAGTGGCCGGGGCCGCGCCCCCGCAGGAGACGGGGGTCGCGGGCCAGACCGTCGAGGCCCGCGGTCACCACCGTCACCACGCCGGCGATGCCGTCGCTGAGGGCGAGTCGGGCGCCGAGTCCGCCCAGCAGGACGGACATGCCGCCGCTCAGTCCCTGTCCCGGTGTGTCCAGGTCGCCCTGGAGCATGGTCTGCGCGACGACGATGCCGGGGTCCTGCCAGGTGTCCTCGGTGAGGGTGCCGGGAGGGTCGAGGAGCAGCCGCTCGTAGGCATCCGTCGCGGCGTCGGCGACGGGCAGGTGGGCGGCGCCGTCGGGAAGCCGGTGCAGGTAGCGCCAGAGGGCGTGGCGGGCGCGCCGGTCGGCGGGCCCGGCGAGTGCCGCGGCCTCGGCCGCGGACAGGGGGCGCAGGTCCGCCGTTTCGGCGCAGTCCAGCAGGAACGCGGTGCGCGCGGCGACGGGCGCACCGCGCAGCAGCATGTGGCGCAGCGTCTCCTCGGCGTACCGCGCGCCGTGGCGGCGCACGGTGTCGGGCCACATCTCGGCCAGGACCGCACCGAGCCTCGGCCCGCCGTGGGCGTGGGCGAGCAGGGCCTCGGGGGTGAGCGGAACGGCGAGGCGGCAGGCCCGTCGCAGGGAGGCGACGGCCGTGTCCTCGCGGCTGAGCGCGGGCGCCGGGCCGTGCGGGACGGGGCGCGGGCCGAGCCCGTACTCGGCCTCCAGCAGCATCGCCAGCTCACCGCCGGGGTGCCGGCCCGTGGCGGTACCCGGCCCGTCCGCGCGCGTGCCGCGGAAGAAGACGGCCCGCGCGGCGGCGAGCAGGTCTGGATCCTCATGGGACGGCGTTGCCGCCGTGGTGTCCCACGGCGGCGCTGAGGAGGCGGACACTCTGGTCTCCTTCGTGCGGAACGGACGACGTTGCGAGTTCTGCCGGGGGGCTTCACCCGGATGCACCCGCTCCCGGCGCGCGCTCCGGCGGGCGGCCCTGCCGCGCCCTGGCCGCGTCCCGCCGTTCTCCGCCGTATTCTGCCGTTCTCCGCCGTATTCTGCCTTGGCGCGGCCTGTCCCGCACCGCACCGTGCCGTCCCGCACCGCACCGCACCGCACCGCACCGCACCGCACCGTCGAGGATCCGCCGCATCCGTGGCACCGCGCCACGACGAAAGAGTGGTATGCCGCGCATTGTGATCATCAGCCCGCCGTTCTTCTCCCACGCCCGCCCCCTGTCCGTCCTGGCGGCCGCCCTGCGGGCGCGGGGGGCGGACGTGCACTTCGCGTGCTCGGAGGCGTTCGAGGATCTCGCGGTCCGCGCCGGTGCCCGGTTCGTGCCGCTGACCGTGACGCGCAACGCGAACACGGGCGTGGCGGAGGCCACGGAGCAGGAGGCCGCGGAGGCGGCCCGGCTGGACGAGTTCCTCGAGGCCACCCGGCACGGCGCGGTTCCCGCCCTGATGACGCAGGCCCGCCACCGCCGGGCCGACATGCTGGCCGACCCGGCGAGCGTGCTCGCGCAGCTGCGGGCCCTCGACGAGCGGTTGCGCCCCGACTGGTACGTGGTGGACCAGCTCAGTTACGCGGTGACGCTCGGCCTGCACTGTCTGGGGGTGCGGTACGCGACGTTCTGCCCGGGGCACCCGACCTACGTCCTCGCGGGTCCCGACAGCTACTTCGGCGTGCCCTACGACTGGCCCGCCGCCCTGCGGCCCGACCCGCGGCGACTGGCCGGCCTGACGGCCGCGGCCCGCGAGAACGACGACGCGTTCACGGCGCTGTTCGAGACGTTCGTCCGGACCGAGGCGCCCGACGCCCCCGCCCCGGGCCGCGCCTTCGCGCTGACGTCGCCCGACGCGGTCGTGTACTCCTACCCGGAACTGCCCTGGCTGCCCGTGCCGCCGGCGGGCCCGGACCACGTGTACGCGGGACACATGGTCGGTGCCGTCGAGCCGTTGGACGACGACTGGTCGCGGCGGCTGCGACGGCTGCGGGAACGGGCCGAGCGGGTCGTCCTCGTCGCGCTCGGGACCTTCCTGAGCGCCCGCGACGACGTTCTGCGGGCCGTCGTGTCCGGGGTGGTGGACGGCACCGACAGCACAGCCGTCGTCGTGGCGGCGGGCCGGCGGACGGCCGCCCTCGCGGATCTGGCCGGCGACCGCGTCGTGGTGGCGCCGTCCGTCCCGCAGCAGTCCCTGCTCGCCCACGTGGACGCGATGGTCCACCACGGGGGCAACAACTCGTTCACCGAATGCCTGCGGTTCGGGGTCCCCGCGCTGGTCCTTCCGTTCTCCAGCGACCAGTTCGCCGTCGCGCGCGACGCGGAACGCTCCGGCGTCGGGGTCGTACGGGACCCGAACACCCTGTCCCCCCGCGACGTGCCGGCGGTGCTGCACTTCCTGACCACGACCGTACGCGACCGCATGGGGCGGTGGGCCCGGCAGGCCGGTGAGCACGGCCCGGACCATGCGGCCGCCCGGCTCCTGGCCGTCATGGGCGAGCCGGTCCCCGCGCGCTGAGGGGCCGGCACCCCTCACCTCGCACGGCCCGGCGCGGGCAGCGCCACGGGCGTACCGAACCGCACCGGGACACCGGGCGCGTACAGGACGCTGTCGGGTTCCGCGCGCACCGGAGGGACCCCCGCCGCGGCGAGGAGGGAGGCGTCCCAGTCGAGAAGGTCGCAGCGCCGGAAGGTCCACACCGGGTGGGCGTTGGGCAGGTAGTACGTCTTCGTCGGCCCGCGTTCGTGCAGTCCCCAGCGGTGGGTCAGGAACTCGTCCAGCGGCCGGGGCCTCACCGTGTCGTCCGACACCTGGACCCGCACCCGGCCGCTCGGGTGCTCGTGCGCCCGGCCCCGGGTGCGGTACACCAGACGCCGCCCGTGCCACTGCCGGGACACGCGGGCCCACCGGTAGGGCAGCCCGAAGGCCGCCCGCGCGGCGAGGACCGGCAGCAGCCGGTCGCAGTCGAGCGAGCGGAAGACGACACCGCGCCGGCCGAGCGCGTCACGGCTGTACAGGCGCACGTTGACCTCGTTGAACGTGCCCAGGTACGGCAGCGGCGGGCCGTTGCCGAAAGCGAGGTCCTCCATGCGGAAGAACACCAGGCCCGCGTAGGCGCGGCCGCGGTACAGGTCCGGGACCGTCCCGGGCGGCAGGAGGCGGGCGACGTCGAAGGGGTCGACCTCCCAGTGCAGGAACACCAGGTCGCGCCAGAACTGTCGGAACAGCACACGGCGCAGGCGGCGAGGAGCGAGTGGGGTCAGCGACTCCACGCCGCCGGTGTACCGTTCGCCGCGATCGCTCATCACGCATTCCTTCCGGCAGACGACGGTCCCGCGGGCGCGGCGACGCCGCCCGGCGTCCGGCCCGACCCGTGGATCATTCGGCCGAAAGCACCGGGACGGTTGCACCGGCGAGGCGGGCACCCGTTCCCGGCGCGGAGTGCGGGGTGCGGGGTGCGGGCCGACGCGTCGGGCCGCAGCGGCCGCAGGCCCACGGGGCTCGGAACGGTTCGAGCGGGACGCCCCGGTCCGCCCTCCCGGTAGGCCGCCGTCACCGGGTGGACGGCACACGGGACGCCGCCAGGGCGTCGACGATCATGTCCACCGCCTCGTCGACCGTGCGCCCCGGGGGCAGGGCGGGCGGGCGGCCGGCCACGGCGCGTTCCGCGAACCCGGACTCCACGTGCGGCAACCGGATGTCCAGGACCGCCGTACCGGTGCGCCGGCGCTCACGGCGGACCGACGTCAGCCAGGCCGCCAGCGCCGCCTTGGACGCGGTGTAGTCGGCCATGCCGGCCGGTGCGGCGTCCACGACGACGCCGGTCACCGCGGCGAGGGTGCCGCCCGGCGGTACGACGGTGAGCGCCGCGCGGAGGAAGGCGACGGGAGCGAGGGCGTTGACCGTCAGCAGGTGCTCGGCGACCGTGTCGCCGACCGCCTCGGCCGGACCGAACCCCGCGGCCCCGACGCACACCACCACCGTGTCCAGACCGCCCAGCACGTCGACCGCCCAGGGGATCGTGCGGGCACAGCCGTCCAGGTCGTAGGCGTCGAAGCGACGGGCCGGCGCACCGCCGCAGGCGGCGGAGACCCGTGCCAGGGAGGCCGGGTCACGGCCCGCGACGGCGACCCGCGCGCCGAGTCCGTACAGCCGCTCTGCGAGGGCCGCGCCGATGGCGCCGGTGGCGCCGGGCACGAGGACGCGATCACCGTTCGCCTCCACCGGCCACCTCCTGTCCCGGCACGCCTGGCCGGACGTACGACCGCCGGCTCCGGCAGGTCCATGGTCTCGTCCGGCGTCGCCGCCGCTCACGACGGAGCCGATGCTCCGTCCCGTCCGCTTCCGTCACCACTTCGCAGGACGGGGGGCGAGCGGTTGCAGCGTCTTCGTGGTTGCATCCGTGACGTGGCCGCGCGGCGAAACGTGGGCGGCGTCCCCGAGCAGGCGGCCCCAGCGGGGGGACGGGCTCGGAGACGAGGAGGAGCTGTCATGACGGTCCCCCACTGGCTGTTCGGTGACCAGCTCGGGCCGCATTTCCTGGCCGGCGGTTCCGACGCGCCCGTGGTGATGATCGAGGCCCGCTCGGTGTTCCGCCGCCGGCGCTTCCACCGGGCCAAGGCGCACCTGGTGCTGTCCGCGATGCGCCACCGTGCGGCGGAACTCGGCGACCGGGTCCGCTACGTGCGCGCCGAGACCTACCGGGAGGGGCTGCGCGAGGCGGTCGGGAACGGTCCGGTGACCGTGCACCACCCGACGTCGTACGCCGCACTGCGGCTGGTGCGGTCACTCGGCTCCGTGACCGTGCTGCCCGCGCGCGGGTTCCTCGTCCCGCACGAGGAGTTCCGTGCCTGGGCCGACGGGCACGGCGGACAGCGGCTGCGGCAGGAGGACTTCTACCGGTGGGTGCGGCGCTCGCACGGCCTGCTGATGGACGGTGACGCTCCGGCGGGCGGCAGGTGGAACCACGACCACGACAACCGCGAGCCGCCGCCCAGGAAGGCGCGCACCCTGGGCGCACCGCCGCCCTACCGGCCGCGGGAGGACGAGATCGACGAGGAGGTGCGGCACGACCTCGACCGCTGGGAGCGCGAGGGCGCGGTGCGCTTCGTCGGCCGGGACGGGCCGCGCCGGTTCCCGGCGTCCCGGCGGGAGGCGCTGGCCGCGCTGCGCCGGTTCGTCGAGCACCGGCTCGCCGGGTTCGGCCCGCACGAGGACGCGATGCTGGCGCGGGACCCGGTGATGAGCCACAGCCTCCTGTCGTCCTCGCTCAACCTCGGGCTGCTGGATCCGGCGCAGTGCGTGGAGCGCGCCGAGGAGGCCTGGCGGGCGGGGCGGGCGCCGGTCAACAGCGTGGAGGGGTTCGTCCGGCAGGTCGCCGGGTGGCGCGAGTACGTCTGGCAGCTGTACTGGTACTTCGGCGAGGACTACCGCCACCGCAACGCCCTGGGGCACACCGAGCGGCTTCCGGAGTGGTTCCTGGAGCTGGACGCCGACGCGGTGCGGGCGCGCTGCCTGTCCACGGCGCTGGCCCAGGTGCGGGACACCGGCTGGACGCACCACATTCCCCGGCTGATGCTGCTCGGCAGTCACGCCCTGCAGCGGGGCTGGGACCCGGCGGCGGTGACGGACTGGTTCCACCGCTGTTTCGTCGACGGCCACGACTGGGTGATGGTCCCCAACGTCGTCGGCATGTCGCAGTACGCCGACGGCGGGCGGATGACGACGAAGCCGTACACGTCGGGCGGCTCCTACGTGCACCGGATGAGCGATCTGTGCGGCGGGTGCGCCTACCGGCCGGGCGACCGGGTGGGCGACCGGGCCTGTCCGTACACCGCCGGGTACTGGGCGTTCCTGCACCGGCACCGGGCCCGCCTGGAGCGCAGTCCGCGGATGGCGCAGCCCGTGCGGGGCCTGGACCGGCTGGCGGACCTGGAGGAGGTGCTGCGCCGGGAACGGGAGCGCGGCGACGGCCCGCCCTGACGGGTGCTGCCCCGCCGCCGCGGATCCTGCGGCAGGGCGGGCCGTCGCCGCGGGCCCGGAAACCGGGCGTCGGCGGACACCGCGGACCCGGCAGCCGGGCGTCCGGCCGACGCGCGGACCCGGCAGCCGGGCGTCCGGCCGACGCGCGGGACCGGAAACCGGAGATCCGGCGACCGTCGCAGAGCCGCGGCAGGGGGTGTGCGGCTACCGCCGCAGGTCCCGCAGCACCTCGCGGGCGGCCCGGGCCCCGGACGCCAGGGCTCCCTGCACGGACCCGGTGGCGCGGTGGTCACCGCACACGTAACGGCCCGGCGCCACACGCGTGGTGCGGGTCAGCGGCCGGGGCGGGGCCATCGCGGGCAGCGCGTCCTCGATCGTCCGGACGGTCAGCAGGTCCCAGCCGTCCGTGCCGGTGCCGTACGCCTCGCCGAGCGCCGCCCGTACGGCGTGCTCCCCGCCCTCCCGGTCCCGGCCCAGGACCGAGGTGGCGACGAGCGCGTGGCCGGGCGGGGCGTAGGCGGGCACGACGTCGCTGAGGACGCAGGTGTTGAGGAAGCGGCGCCGGGTGTCCACGAGGAGCGTCGGCTCGCCGAGCGGGGACCGCGGGGCGGCGTGGTAGTACGTCGTCACCACCCGGTAGTCGGGGAGGCCGACCTCGGGGAGCAGGTCCCTGACGGGTCCGGGGCCGGTGGCGACCACGACGGCCCGTGCGGCGATCTCCCGGCCGCCCGCCGTCAGCGCGCCGTCGTCCGTGAGCCGTTCCACCGGGGTCTCCAGGTGGACCGTGCCGCGCGGCAGGGCGGCCGCCAGGGCTCGCGGTACGGCTCCGATGCCCTCGGCGGGCAGGCACAGGGTGCCGCGCAGCATGCTCCGCCACACGAGGTGGAACACCCGGGCGGAGGTTTCCAGCTCGTCCTCCAGGAAGACCCCCGACAGGAACGGGCGGAAGAACCGCTCGACGAACGCGTCGGAGATCCCCGCGTCCGCGAGCGCCGTGCGGGTGGTGGTGTCCGCGAGCCGTTTGAGCCGGCGGGGCGGAGCCAGCATGTCGCGGGCGGACAGCAGGCCGAGGGCGGCCAGGTCGCGCGGTCCGGCGAGGCGGCCCGGCAACAGGTCGGGCAGCGTGCGCGGACGCCGGGTGGGGTCGCTGAAGCGGAGCCGGCCGGAGGGGCTGTGGATCAGGACGCCGGGGGTGAAGGGCCGCAGCCTCAGGTCCTTCAGAACCAGCCTGCGCCGGACCTGGGGGTAGGACGTGTTGAAGACCTGGAACCCGCGGTCGACGACGAAGTCCTCCACCCGGTCGGAGCGCATCCTGCCGCCGACCTCGTCGCCGGCCTCCACGACCCGTACGGCGACGCCGGCCGCCAGCAGGTCCCCGGCGCAGGCGAGCCCGGCGAGTCCGGCTCCGACCACCAGCACGTCCGTCGCGTCCCTGGCTGCGGACACAAGACCACCTCTCCCACGTCTCGGCGCGGCCGGTGCCGCATCCGTCTGTGTTCCAGGGGTTCCCCGCCCGCGGATGCGACACCGCGCCGTCCGCTCGAACGCCGCCCGTCCGGGCTCGTGGCCCGCGAGGGCGGCCGGCGGCCTCCGGGATGCCGGGATGCCGGGATGCCGGGATGCCGGGTGACCGCGGCCGGCACCGGCGGCGGTCCCCTGCCGCCCGGACGCGCAGTTCCCCGGAGACGGGCTCCGGCCGGACAGGACGCCGGACCGCGTCGGCTGCCGCAGAGCCCGCCCGTCCCGCCGTCGGCCCGCCTCCTACGCCGCCTGGACGCCCCGTCGGGCCACCGGCCCCCGAGCACGGCCCGGGTTCACCCGCGCTCCGCCCGCTCGGCCGCCTCCAGCCGGTCCGACGCCGCGCGTGTCGGCTGCCTGGAGCGGATCAGCCTCGAGGTCTCGACACCGCAGTCCACCACCATGGCCACACCCCCGAGGAACATGAGGACGCGAGGCGGGAGCCACCAGCCCTCCCGTGCCACGGCGAGGCCCATCATGGCCGCCCCCGTCAGCAGAGACCTGCCGGCCCGGCGCAACCACCGTTCGATCCCGTCCCCCATGGGCGTGCCCCTCCCCCTCGCGCGCCCCGGTGGGCGGCCGGCGAGAAGGATACGAGGCGCGGGTGACCGGTTCGGCGCCGCCCGGGACCGGGAGCCGGGACCACCGCCCGGAGTCCTGCGGGAGACCCGGGCACCGCGCTCGCCTACGACGCCAAGGGCACCGGGAAGAGCATGCAGCTGCTGGTGGCGTGGGCGAGCAGACGTTCCGCTCCGTCCACCAACTGCGCTTGTGCCAGGGCGGTCCGGCGGCCCTGGCTGACAACCGTGCCGATGGCCCGCACCGTTCCGGTGTCCACCGTGATCCGCCGCAGGAACTTCACGGTGAGGTCGAGCGAGGTGTAGGCCATGCCCTGCGCGAGGGTGGACTGCACGGCGCAGCCGGCCGCCGAGTCGAGCAGGGTGGCGAAGACGCCGCCGTGCACGCTGCCGATCGGGTTGTAGTGCTCCTCCCCCGGGGTCAGGGAGAACACCGCCCTGCCGGGCTCCACCTCGTCCAGGGTGAAGTCCATGGTGCGGCTGACGGGCGGCCCCGGGAGCCGCCCCGCGCGCAGCTCGCGCAGGAAGTCGATACCGGCCATGCGCCCGGCGGCTTCCGCCAGGATCGCGGGGTCGTCCCACTGATACGTACGCGTTCGTCCCAC
Organism: Streptomyces sp. NPDC088766; assembly: GCF_044750845.1. NCBI lineage: Bacteria > Bacillati > Actinomycetota > Actinomycetes > Kitasatosporales > Streptomycetaceae > Streptomyces > Streptomyces sp. NPDC088766. Next base: position 66,577 of record NZ_JBIVKQ010000011.1, read on the forward strand.
GAGCCGAGGCCTTCCCGTCTGACTTTTGCAAATGAAGCTAGCCTTCGCCTCACCTGGCTGTCAACGACGAAGCCAGCCCTCTACCATGGCGGAATGAAGTGGCTTGAGGCGAGCACGGAGAACTGCCCCGTCCAGCGCACGCTCGACGTGGTGGGAGAGAAATGGACGTTGCTGATCCTGCGTGACGCCGTCAACGGGGTTCGCCGCTTCGACGACTTCCACCGTCACATCGGCCTGTCGGAAGCCGTTCTCAGCGACCGCCTCCGGAAGCTGGTCTCGGCCGGTGTCCTGAAGGCCGTTCCCTACCGGGAGCCGGGCACCCGCTCCCGCAACGAGTACCGCCTGACCCGCAAGGGCTGGGACCTGTGGCCCGTCCTCATGGCGCTCGGCCAGTGGGGCGAGACCCACGCCCTGGGCGCCGGGGGTCCCGTGCTGGACGTCCGCCACACCGGCTGCGACGCTCCGGTCCGCGTCGTCGTCGAGTGCTCCGCCGACCACTCGGCCCTCACCCCCGGTGAGGTCACCGCCCGGCCGGGACCGGGGGCCCGTCCCCGCTCCTGACAAGGGGCCGTCCGCCTTGCGGGCACTGGCGGGGAGCGCCCCGGCGCCGTCCGCGGGGCGGGGTGGGCGGGGTCCGGACCGACCGGCCCCGCCGGCTCCCCTCGCGGCGGGAATCGGCAGGGCCGGCAGCCGTGGCGGCCGCGCGGCGGCGGCGCGCCGCGCGAAACCCGAACCGCCCCGCTCAGGCGCTCACTTGCCGGCGTGCGGCCATCCTCCGAGGTGCGGCATGGTGCACCACCCCACCGGCATCGGCCGGCCGCCGGTGTCCCAGCCACAGGGACGTCACGGACAACAGGCCGATGAAGACGACCAGGAAGAACACCGACACCCACATCTGCCGGCTCCCCGGGGCCTCCCATCCCGCCCAGGCGGCAGAGGCGGCCCACAGGACGGCCCCACCTGCGTAGACGGGGCGGATGCGCCGCAGCTGCCGGGCGGCACGCACGGATTCGGTGTGATCGTTCTCCGGTGTCATGGCGGCCCAGTACCCCGAAACGCCGCTCCTACCGTCGCGGCACCGCCCGGAATCCTGGCGGGCGACCCGCGCCCGGTCCCAGGGCGGAGCCGGGCGACGGCTCAGCCCTGGCGGTCGGGAGTCCGCCGGAACGCCACCGCCGCGACGACGCCGCCGATCAGGCCGAAGAGATGCCCCTGCCAGCTGACCCCGGTCGCCGTCGGGAGCACGCCCCACAGGATCGAACCGTAGACGGCGCCGACGAGGAGGCCCACCAGCACGTCCCCGACGCGGCGGTCGACGAAGCCGCGGACGACCAGATAGCCGAAGAGGCCGAAGACCACGCCGGAGGCGCCCGCCGTCGTGGAGTACGCCGGTGCCGTGAGCCATACGCCCAGGCCGCTCACCAGGGTGATCAGTGCGGTGACCGCGAGGAAGCGGCGGATGCCGGACAGGGCGGCGAGGAAGCCCATCACCAGCAACGGCAGACTGTTGGCGGCGAGATGGTCGAAGCCGAAGTGCAGGAAGGCGGCGGGCACGACGTCGCGCAACTCGCCGAACTCCCGTGGCGAGATGCCGTAGGAGTCGAGGGCGTGGCCGCTGACCGCGTCGATGATCTCCAGCACCCACAGCAGGGCGACCCACCCCGCGACCAGCACCGCCGCGTCCCGGGCGCGTGCCCGCCGCGACGGCGGTGCGGGCCGCGTCACGCCGTACGCCCCGGCCGGTCCGTTGCGCGCTCCGGCACCGAAGTCCGATCCGTACACCACAGCAGCCCCCTCCGATGCCCTCTCGTCCGTCAATTGTGCCTGACCCGATCGCCTCCTGATCAGCAATCACCGCGGGGAGGAGGGCTGATCGCGTGCGCGGCGCGGGACCCGTCGGTGTCCACGGTGCTGCGGTCGCCGGTACCGGTCGGCCGGTCCGTGGGTGTGCGGGCGGGCGCTGGTAAAATGGGCGAACGCTTTCGACGCCGCCGGGGTCCGTACCAACGGGTACGGACCCCGGCGCGTTGCGGGCGTCACACCGAGGAAGGTTCCCCATGAACGCGAAGCCGCCGGCCCCTGGACTCCCGCACACCGGCACGCACCGGCCGGCGACAGCGCCGCAGGGTGAACTCCCGACGTCCCCGGCCCTCTCCCCCGGCCTGCCGCCGGCCGCGTCCTTCGGCGCGCTCGGCCTCCCGCCGGAGCTGCTGACGACGATGACCGGCCTCGGGGTGACGGAGCCCTTCCCGATCCAGGCGGCGACCCTGCCCGACGCGCTGGCCGGCCGCGACGTCCTCGGCCGGGCACGGACCGGCTCCGGCAAGACGCTGGCCTTCGGCCTCGCCCTCCTCGTCCGTACGGCAGGCCGGCGGGCGGAGCCGAAGCGGCCCCGGGGGCTGGTCCTGGTGCCGACCCGGGAGCTCGCCCAGCAGGTGGGCGAGGCGCTGGAGCCGTACGCACGGGTGCTGGACGTGCGGCTGGCGACGGTGGTCGGAGGCCTGTCGATCAACCGGCAGACGGCGCTGCTGCGGGCCGGCGCCGACGTCGTCGTCGCGACGCCGGGGCGGCTGACCGATCTGCTGTCGCGCCGGGACTGTTTCCTGAACCACGTGCGGGTCACGGTGCTGGACGAGGCGGACCAGATGTGCGACCTGGGTTTCCTGCCCCAGGTCTCGGAGATCCTGGAGCAGATTCCCGCCGACGGGCAGCGGCTGCTGTTCTCGGCCACGCTCGACCGGGGCGTCGACCAGTTGGTGCGGGACCATCTGCACGAGCCGGTCCTCGCGTCGGTCGACCGTTCGGCCGGCTCCGTCGCCACGATGGAGCATCACGTCCTGAACATCCACGCCGCCGACAAGTACGCGACCGCGACGGAGATCGCCGCGCGGGACGGCCGGGTGCTGATGTTCCTGGACACCAAGGCCGCCGTGGACCAGTTCACCCGGCACCTGCGGGCCGCCGGGGTGCGGGCGTCCGCCCTGCACAGCGGGAAGTCGCAGCCCCAACGCACCCACACGCTGGCCCAGTTCAAGAAGGGTGAGGTCACCGTGCTGGTGGCCACCAACGTCGCCGCGCGCGGCATCCACATCGACGCGCTCGACCTCGTCGTCAACGTGGACCCGCCGGCCGACGCCAAGGACTATCTGCACCGGGGCGGGCGTACGGCGCGGGCCGGGGAGTCCGGCAGGGTGGTCACGCTGGTCACGCCCAACGAGCGGCGTGAGGTGAACCGGATGATGTCCGAGGCCGGGATCAGGCCGACGGTCACGCAGGTCCGCTCCGGTGAGGCGGCGCTGACCGCGATCACCGGGGCGAAGCGTCCGCCGGCCGGGGCGAAGGGCAGCGGCGGCAACGCCCCCTTCCGCGGGCTGGGCACCCGTCCGGCCGGCGCCGCCAAGGAGTCCCGCAGGACCGCAGAGGCCCGTAGGACGGCAGAGGCCCGTGCGGCGGCCCGGGTGCGCAGGGGCCGCTGACGGGAGGCGGTCCGGCCCCTCCTCCGCGCCGCGGACCGGGGGGCCGTCGTCGCAGGTCAGGCCGAGGCCCTGCGCCGGTCGGCCTGTTCGCGCAGCTCCTCGTTGATGCGCCTGGCTTCTTCGAGCTGGTCCTCGAGGATGATGATCCGGCAGGCGGCCTCGATGGGGGTGCCGGCGTCGACGAGTTCCCGCGCGCGGGCCGCGATGCGCAGCTGGTACCGGGAGTAGCGACGGTGCCCGCCGCTGGAGCGCAGGGGCGCGATCAGGCGGTTGTCGCCCAGGGCGCGGAGGAAGGCGGGGGTGGTGCCGAGCATGTCGGCGGCCCGGCCGATGGTGTAGGCGGGGTAGTCGTCGTCGTCGAGCGGGTCGAGGGTGCGGGTATCAGCAGGGGGCATAGACCTCTTCTTTCCAAGGACGCGTCGGGGGGCCCTGGACGCTTGTCTGCGTCCAGGGCCCCGAGGTTTCAACACCATCTACCGGCTGACCTGCACCGGCTTCTTTGTTCCGCCTGCCCGCTCCGTGGGCGGGACTGCGGGGATCGCGAATGCGTGACCGTGGACCACCTTCCGATCTGGGGCCTGCGGTACCCGGGCGGTACTCCGTCCTCACCCGGGCGATCCTGATGGCGTCTGCTCCTCACCTCATTCGGTTGCGCGGTGTCGACATGTGCGGTTACTGCGCGGCAGCTCGTCCTGCCGCCTGCTTCGACTTCCTGAGTACGCGCACAACGTTAGTCCCCGCATCCAGCAATGTCTACTGCCGTCACGACAGATTTTCTTCCACCCGAAGGGATCTTCTTCTGTCGCGGCAGCGGCCCTTTCGACGGCTGCCGGACAAGGTGTCCCCAGCTGGTCGGGGCCGCGCACAGCAGAGGGCCCGGGGGTGTCGAGGCCCTGGCCTTCCTCACGGGTGTGCGCCTGGCGGCGGCCCCGTGGGTCGCGGGTTTCAGCGGTCCGGCCGAGAGCGCGGTCGCCGCTTTCCGTCCGCCGTTTGCGACGCCCGCGCTTCGGGGACCCGGCTGCGCATGAACACAACGCCACGACGCCGCCGTCCGAAGCAGAACAGACTGCTGTGGCTCCTGGACCGTCTGGAGCGCAGTCCGCGAGCCGATCCCCTGATCGACACCCTTGGCAACGGAGTACGTGCCCTGCCGCTCGGACGGGGGCGGGACGTGCTGCACGGCCGTTGGCTGGGGCACCCGGTCCATCCGGTGATGGTGCAGGTGCCGATCGGGAGCTGGCTGTCAGCGGCCGTCCTCGACACCCTTCCCGGCCGCTCCCGCGAGGCGGGCCTGCTCGTGGGTGTCGGCCTGGCCACCGCCGCGCCCGCGGCGCTGGCGGGTGCGGTGGACTGGGCGGAACTGCACCGGGAGCAGACCCGCGTGGGACTCGTGCACGCGGTGGCGAATCTCGCCGCCGTCGGCCTCTACGCGGCCTCCCTCACCTGTCGCCTCCGGGGCCGTCCGGCCGCCGGCCGGACCTACGGCTTCCTCGGCATGACGGCGGTCGGGCTAGGAGGCATGCTGGGCGGACACATGGCCTACCGGCAGGCGTCCGGCGCCAACCACGCGGAAGAGGTCCCGCACGTCGTGCGCGCGGGCTGGCACCGGATCGGCGCCGTGGACGAGTTCCCGGTCGAGCAGCCCGTACGTCGTGTCGTGGACGACGTGCCGGTCCTGGTGGTCCGCAGATCCGGCGGGGCCGTCCACGCGCTGGCCGAACGGTGCAGCCATCTCGCGGGTCCGCTGTCCGAGGGCACCTTGTCCGACGGGTGCGTGCGGTGCCCGTGGCACGGCAGCGTCTTCCGGCTCTCCGACGGGTGGAACGTACGCGGCCCGGCCACCGCGCCCCAGCCCGCCTTCGACACCCGGATCCTCGACGGCCACGTCGAGATCCGCCTGCCCCGGCACGACCGGCCGAGGCGCCGGCACGCGAGCGGCGCCGGCGCGGGCGTGGCCGCCGTACTCCGCCGGCACCACGACTGACGTCCACCTGCGCGCGGCGCCCCGTCCGCCCCGGCCGTCCCGGCCGCCCGGCCCGTCAACGCCTGGTTCCGTGTCTGCGAACAGCACACCGGTGGCCTCTCGTCGGGACCGGGCCGGGGCTCGCTCCACGCGGAAGACCTAGCGGGCGAGCAGGACCACCGCCGTACTCACCGCGGCGGCGCAGGCGAGGACCGCCGACGCGAACGCGGCGTGGCGCTTGAGCAGGTCGCGGCGGAGGACGGCGTAGCGGCTCTCGTACTCGCGCCGGAGCCCGGCGGCCCGTCGGACCGTGTCCCGGAGCATCCGGCGGGTGAGCTCGGTGCGCTGCCGGACGTAGTGCCGGGTCAGGTCGTCGGCCTGGCCCGTGGTCAGCCAGGGCAGCCGGGCGCAGAGGTCCTCGGCCTCGCGGTGCGCCTGGTCGTGGTGGGCGCGGGCGAGGAGGTAGCCCTCGGCTTCGTCGGCCAGGGCGCTGTGCCGCCCGTCGGGTGCGGGGTGCCGACCGGCTGTCACCGCGGTTCGCCCTTGTGGCCCTCGGCGTCGACGGCATCTCGCTGACCGGCGTTGACCTCCTGCTCCAGCTGCGCGAGTTCGGGGTGGTGCAGGTCGAAGGCGGGGGATTCGGAGCGGATGCGCGGCAGGGTGACGAAGTTGTGGCGCGGCGGCGGGCAGGAGGTGGCCCATTCCAGTGAGCGGCCGTAGCCCCAGGGGTCGTCGACCTCGACCCGCTGCCCCTTCTGGGTGGTCCTCCAGACGTTGTAGAGGAACGGGAGCGTGGACAGGCCGAGCAGGAACGCGCCGATGGAGGAGACGGTGTTGAGAGCGGTGAAACCGTCCGCGGCGAGGTAGTCGGCGTACCGCCGGGGCATGCCTTCGGCGCCGAGCCAGTGCTGGACCAGGAACGTCATGTGGAAGCCGACGAACAGGGTCCAGAAGTGGACCTTCTCCAGTCGGGGTTCCAGCATCTTGCCGGTCATCTTCGGCCACCAGAAGCTGAAGCCCGCGAACATCGCGAAGACGATCGTGCCGAACAGGACGTAGTGGAAGTGGGCGACCACGAAGTAGCTGTCGGTGACGTGGAAGTCCATCGGCGGGGAGGCGAGCAGGACGCCGGTCAGGCCGCCGAAGAGGAAGGTGACCAGGAAGCCGGCCGCCCACAGCATCGGTGGTTCGAAGGAGATCGAGCCGTTCCACATGGTGCCGATCCAGTTGAAGAACTTCACCCCGGTCGGCACCGCGATCAGGAAGCTCATGAAGGAGAAGAACGGCAGCAGGACGGCCTGCGTGGCGAACATGTGGTGCGCCCAGACGCTCACGGACAGGCCGGTGATGGCGATGGTGGCGCCGACCAGACCCATGTAGCCGAAGATCGGCTTGCGGGAGAACACCGGGAGGATCTCGGTGACCACCCCGAAGAACGGCAGGGCCAGGATGTACACCTCGGGGTGGCCGAAGAACCAGAACAGGTGCTGCCACAGGACCGCCCCGCCGTTCTCCGGGTTGAAGATCTGCGCGCCGAACTTGCGGTCCGCCTCCAGGGCGAGCAGGGCCGCGGCCAGGACGGGGAAGGCGAGCAGGACCAGTACGGAGGTGAGCAGCACGTTCCAGGTGAAGATCGGCATGCGGAACATGGTCATGCCCGGTGCGCGCATGCAGAGGATCGTGGTGATGAAGTTGACCGAGCCGAGGATCGTTCCGAAGCCGCCCAGCGCGAGTCCCATGATCCACAGGTCGCCGCCCAGCTGGGTGGTGCGCTCACCACCGCTGAGGGGCGTGTAGGCGGTCCAGCCGAAGTCGGCGGCGCCGTCGGGAACGATGAAGCCGCTGATCGCGATCAGGCCGCCGAAGAGGAACAGCCAGTAGGCGAGCATGTTCAGCCGCGGGAAGGCGACGTCGGGGGCACCGATCTGCAAGGGCATGATGGCGTTCGCGAACCCGGCGAACGTCGGTGTGGCGAACAGCAGCAGCATGACCGTGCCGTGCATGGTGAACGCCTGGTTGTACTGCTCGTTCGACAGCATCTGCAGTCCCGGCCTGGCCAGTTCCGCCCTGATCGCCAGGGCCAGTGCTCCGCCGATCAGGAAGAAGCAGAACGACGTGATCAGGTAGAGGTGGCCGATCTTCTTGTGATCGGTCGTGGTCAGCCAGGTGACGATCACTCGGCCCCGGCTGCGGCGCGCCACCGCCGGCACGGGAGCAACAGGTTCGGTCTGGGTCGCCATCAGATCCCTCGGTCGACAGTGGGGCCCGGTGGACGAAGGGGCACCGGGAGTCCTGCCCGCCCGCCGAGCCGGGCGCTCGGGTGCGGCAGTGTGCGACCAGCCCAGCGGCGACCACGCCCGCCGTGCAGGCGCCACGCCCGGTGGCGCCCTCCTTTCAGCCGGACGGCGGACGAAACCCCCGCACCGGGCCGGGGGACGTCGCGGTCCGCGCCCGGTCCCGGCCGGGCGGCGGCCCGCGTTCCGCCGGCGGACGGGGCCGGCGCCGGGCCGTCCGAGGTGCCGGGCATCGACCGGTTACCGGGACATGGGCGGCTAACGTGACCCACATGCCCGAAACGCCACAAGACGACCGCGGTGAGCCGTCTCCGCCGCCGCGGGGGTGGGCCAGGTTCAAGGAGTCCCCGCTCCTGCCCGCGGCCGTGCTCGTGCTGATCCTGACGGCGGCCGCGGCCCTGTTCGCAGGTTCCTACACCTACTCCATGGCCGACCCGACCCCGCGCTCGATCCCGACCGCGCTGGTCGGCTCCCCCGATCAGCCCGAGGGCCGGCGCTTCCTCGACGGCATGGAGGAGGCCCTCAACACGGCGGTGAAGATCCACCCCTACGGCACGGCGGCCGAAGCCCGGACGGCGGTCGAGGAGCAGCGGGTCTTCGCGATCGTCGACGTGCGCAGGGGAGAGCGGGCCGTCGTGCTGGATCTCTCCGCGGCGTCCGGCGCGTCGGTCGCGGAGGTGCTGGCCGAGGCGGCGCCGGCGGTGGGCCGCCGGACGGGCGTCGCCGTCACCGTCCGGGACGTCAACCCCCTCCAGGAGGGAGACCCGCGGGGGCTGGCGATCTTCTACGTCTCCCTCGCAGCGGTGATCATCGGGTTCGTCGGCGCGATCCAGCTCAGCGTGCACGCACGGGCCCTCACACCGGCCGAGCGCATCGCCTGCACCGCTCTGTACGCGCTGCTGGGCGGGTTCGCCATCGCCGCGACGGTGGACTGGCTGCTGGGCGCGCTCGATCTGCCGTTCGTCGAGTCGTGGCTGATCCTGGCGCTCACGATGTTCACGAGCGGCATGGTCTTCACGATGTTCAACACGCTCGTGGGCCGCTGGGCGATGCTGCCGACCTGGGGGCTGATGGTCCTGCTGGGCAATCCGTCATCGGGCGGCGCGGTGTCGTGGCCGCTGCTGCCCTCCCCGCTGGGCCTGATCGGCCGGTGGCTCCCGCCCGGTGCGTCCGTCAACGCCCAGCACACGGCGGTGTACTTCGCGGGGCACCAGCACGCTTTCCCCTTCCTGGTGCTGGCAGGATGGGCCGTGGTGTCCTGCGGGGTCTTCTGGACCTGGCGCCACCGGCATCCGGGAGGCCGCGAGACCCGGCCGGAGGGCGGTGCCGACGCCGGGGCCGCGTGACCTCTGCTGCGGCCCCGGCGGGCCGGCGGCGTCCGCCTCGCCGGGGACCCCGTCCCGTCAGGCGTCCTCCACCGCGACCGTGACGGGCGTTCCGGCCTCCACGGTTCGGCTGACCGTGCAGAGCTTGTCGTGGGAGACCTTGACCGCTCGGGGGAGGATCGCGCGGGCACGGTCGCCGGCTTCGCCTTCGGGGAAGGCGACGGAGAAGCTGACGGAGAGGTCGGTCAGCCGGTTGCCGAGTTCGTCGCCGACCTTGTCGCCGGTCACGGTGACCGTGAACCGGGTCGGCTCGCTGTGGCGGGCGGTGGCCACGTCGACGTCGACGGCCGTGCAGCCCCCGAGCGCGGCGAGCAGCAGCTCGACCGGTGTGAAGTCGGTTTCGCCGCCGTCCGCGGAACCGGTGCCGAAATTGATCGTGCCGCCGCGCGGGTTGGTGGCGGTGAAGTGTCCGGTGCCGGTCCGTTCGACGGTGACGGAACGCAAGGTGTTCTCGGTCATGCAACGGACAGTAGTGGGCGTGCGCGTCGGAGGCGATCGCTGGGGGCGCAGCCGAGGCGCCCGGGCCGTTTCTCCGTGTCCTTCGTGGTTCTCCGTGGCCCTCCGTGGCTCTTTGTTGTTTTTTTGTCGTTCTTCGTGGTTCTTCGTGGCAGACCTCTGTGTCCGCTCCCCCGGCAACCGGCTGCCGTACGTTCCCCTCCGCTGACGGGGAGGCCCCTCCCCCGTTGCGTGTCCCGGGCGCTCAGTAGCGCTGGGCCTTGGCGATCTCCGCCGTCAGTTGCGGCTCGGGGGGCTTGCGGCTGACGGCGAGGGGCTGTGCCCGTCCGCCCGGCGCGAGGTCTTCGGCGCCGACGTAACGGGTTTCGACGACCTTCCCCTCGGGGTCGCGGAAGTCGACCTGGACGGCGTACGAGGCGGTGTCGCCGGATCGGTTGGTGATGTTCACGACGACGGCGAGCAGTCCGCCGGTCTGCGCCCGCGGCTTGCCGGTGAGGGAGACGTCGGCGGTGGCGTTGCCCCGGCCGTCGACGTCCTTCAGTTCCTTCTCCGCGGCGGCGCCGGCGCGGGCCGCCTCGGCGGAGACCGACGCCTCGAACTCCGAGGCACGGGCCGAGGCGGAGGAGGCGGCGGCGGAGACCGAGGCCTTCGCCGACTCCGCGAGCGACCGCAGGGCGGACGGCGCCGATCCGGTGAAGGAGGCGGTGGCGGGTGCCGAGGGCCGTACGCTCGCGGACGAGGTCGTGTCACCGCCGCCGCCGTCCGAACCGCACGCGGCGAGCGCCGTCATGCCGAGGACGGGGGCGAGCGCCATCGCCACGGCCGCCAGGGGCCCTCGTCGTGGCGCCGTCCGGCTCCGATGCGTGTCCATCCGTGCGGTCCTCCCGCGTCTCACCTCGCGTGGCCTCACGGCGGGGCGGCCGCACCCGGTGCGGCCGAGCCCGGTGCGCCGTACCGGCCACCGGCAGCGACCGCGGCGCCTTCCGCGCCCGTCCCGTGAGGTGGGGCCCGTGGCCCCCTACCGATGATCTGGGCGATGCGGCGGCCCAGCCACCCGGGACGGCCGGGCGGGCGGCCGGCCGGGTCCGCCGTCGTCCTGCCGGGCGTTCCGGCGTGCCCAGGTGCTCGACGCGGAGGCCCGTCACGCCCCGGCGCTGCGCCGCAGGCTGTCGGCTTCCGCCGGCGCACCACCCGCGGGCAGGACTCAGTGCAGTGCCCGCAGCGCGCCGGGGAGCACCGTGGCGGTGACCGGGAGTTCGGCGTCGACCTCGCCGTCGGCGCCGTAGGGGACGCCGCGGTCGGCTTCGATGCGGACCTGGGTGCCGCGCAGGACGTGCACCTCGGGGCGGCGGACGTGGGTGCCGGTCTTCAGTTCGTTCATCAGGGCGAAGAACAGGTGCCGGGGAGCGTGCCGGATCAGCACGATGTCGAGCAGGCCGTCGTCGATCCTGGCGTCGGGGGCGATGACGCGGCCCGAGCCGTAGAAGCCGGAGTTGGCCGCGACGACGGTGTAGCCGTGGTGTGCGTGCTCGACGCCGTCGACCGTGACGCGGTACCGAGCGGGGCGCCAGCCGGCCACCGCACGCAGTCCTCCGGCGTAGTAGGCGGCGGCGCCCCTGAGCAGTCCGGCGTGGTTGGCGTGGCGGTTGGCGAGCGCGTCGACCCCGGCGTAGACGCTGCCGAGGACGACTGTGCGGTCGTGGACCGCGGAGCGCACCTCGATGGTGTCGACGGGGCGCGGTTCGGCCTCCAGCAGGACGCGGGCCAGGGCCTCCGCCTCGGTGGGCAGTTCCAGCGCCCGGGCGAAGTCGTTGCCGCGCCCTGCCGGTATCAGGCCCAGGACCGCGTCGGTGCCGCTGAGGGCTCCGCCGATGGCGCCGGTGATGCCGTCGCCGCCGACCGCCAGCACGATCCGCCCGCGTTCCCCGGCGGTCCGGGCGAGTTCCTGGGCGTGTCGCAGGCTCTGGCTGTGGGCGGTCTCCAGGTCGGCGCCCGCCTCCCGCAGCAGCCTGGCCACCCCGAGGAGGGCTGCCGCGCCCGTGGCAGCGCCTGCGGTGGGGTTGACGACGGCCGTGAACTGTCGCATCGGGTGGGCCTCCGGGCGGTCGGCGGATGGACGCATGGGCGGATGGGCGGAGGGACGAGTGGAGCGGCCGGCGGTGGAGCGGGGTGCCGGGCCGGTTCAGTCTGCGGGAAGCAGGACGCCCGGGTTGAGGACTCCGGCCGGGTCGAGGCGTCGCTTGACGGCTCGCAGGGCGTCGACGGCCAGGTCGCCGGCCTCGCGTACGTACCAGTCCCGGTGGTCGGTGCCCACCCCGTGGTGGTGGGTGATGGTGCCGCCGGCGGCGAGGATCGCGTCGTTGGCCGCGTGCTTGGCGCGGGTCCAGTGGGCGAGGGGGTCGTCGCCCTGGGCGCTGACGACGGTGAAGTAGAGGGAGGCGCCGTTCTCGTAGACGTGCGAGACGTGGCACATGACCAGGGGCGGGGTGCCCGCCCCGGTGAGTGCCGTGGTCAGGGCGTCGCGGACGCCGGCGTACAGCTCCGGCAGGCGGGACCAGAACGCGGCGGTCTCCAGCGTCTCGGCGAAGGCGCCCGCGTCGAGCAGCGCGTCCCTGAGGTAGGGGGCGGAGTAGCGGCCGTGCGCCCAGCGGCGGCCGGGCTCCTCCCCCAGCGGCTCTGCGCCGGCCTCGCGCAGCACCGCGGTCGCCGCGGCGCGGCGGTGGGCGGTGTCCTCGTCGGTGCCCTCGAAGCCGACGACGGCCAGACAGCCGGCGTTCCCGTGCGGGGCGCCGGAGCCGATGGCGTCGGGCTGGGCCAGGCCGACGAGGGTCTCCGTCTCGTCGGACAGGCGCAGCACCGTCGGCCTGGGTCCGTCCTGGGCGAGCCTGCGCAGGGCGTCGGTGCCCTGCCGGAAGTCCGGGAAGCGCCAGCCGTCGTAGACGCGGGAGCGCGGGACGGGACGGACGCGGACGGTGACCGAGGTGATCACGCCGAACGCGCCCTCCGAGCCGAGCAGGAGCTGGCGCAGGTCGGGGCCGGCGGCGGAGCGTGGGGCGCGGCCGGTCTCGACGGTGCCCTCGGGGGTGGCGAGGGTGAGGCCGAGGACCATGTCGTCGAAGCGGCCGTGACCGGCGGAGGCCTGCCCGCTGGAGCGGGTGGCGGCGAAGCCGCCGATGGTGGCCCACTCGTAGGACTGGGGGAAGTGGCCGAGGGTGAAGCCGTGTCCGGCGAGCAGCGCCTCGGCGTGCGGGGCGCGCAGTCCGGCCTGGAGGGTGGCGGTCCGCGAGACGGGGTCGACGGCCAGGAGGCCGTTCATGCGGCGCAGGTCGAGGGAGACGAAGGCGCCGCGCCGGGCGGGGGCGAGCCCGCCGACGACCGAGGTGCCGCCGCCGAAGGGCACGGCCGCCAGCCCGTGGGCGGCGCAGGCCCGCAGCACGGCGAGGACCTCGTCGTGTCCGGCGGGGAGGACCACGGCCGCGGGGAGGTCGTCGACCTCGCCGGCGCGGATGCGCAGCAGGTCGGGGGTGGACTTGCCGCGGGTGTGCCGGATGCGGGCCTCGGCGTCGGTGCGGACGTGCTCGGGGTGTCCGCCGACGGCGGCCAGCAGGGCGTCGTACGCCTCGGCGTCGAGGGGTGCGGCGGGGACCGGGATCCGGTCGAGCGGCACCGGGGCGGCGGCGCGCGGCTCGACGCCGAGCAGGTCGTGCAGCAGCCCGACCACCGTGTCGGGCAGCGCCGTCGCCGCGGCGGGATCGCCCCAGCCGCTCCACAGCATGTCCATCGGTGTCGTCCTCCAGGTCGGCGGTACGGGAGGCCGTCTCGTCGCGCCCCCCGTGAGGCGTTACACTGTGACACATGACGCCTATTCGTCACAACCAGTCGGACGGGGACGCGGTGCTCGACGCGGTGCGCGACTGCGTCCTGGCCGTCGGAGTCCGCCGTACGACGCTCACCGACGTGGCCCGCCGGGCGGGAGTCTCCCGCATGACCCTCTACCGGCGCTGGCCCGACGTCCGCTCGCTGGTCGGCGACCTCATGACCCGGGAATGGATCGGAGTCGCCACCGGCGCCATGCCCGAGCGGCGCCCGGACACCGACGCCCGGACCCTCCTCGTCGACGGCCTGGTGGCCGGGGTGGCCGCCTTCCGCGGCCATCCGCTGTTCCGCAAGATCGTCGACGTGGATCCCGAACTCCTCCTGCCCTACGTCCTCGACCGGCGCGGAGCGAGCCAGGAAGCCCTGCTGGAACTGCTCGCCGCCGGAGTGCGCGAGGGCCACGCGGACGGCTCGGTGCGGCCCGGCCATCCAGGGCGGCAGGCCCGCTGCCTGCTGCTCGTCGTCCAGTCGTTCACGCTGTCCCTGCGGACCATGACCGACGAGGACGACCCGGACCTCGACTCCGCGGCCTTCCTCGGGGAGCTGCGGACCCTTCTGGAGAGGACCCTCACGCCATGAGCCGCACCAGCAGCCCCGTCCCGCCCCGCGGCGCCTCCTCCCTGTCGGCCGCCCGCCGCGCACGGGAACTCGCCGAGGCCGTGGGCGGGCCGGCCGTGGACGTCCTGGTCGTCGGTCTGGGCGCGACGGGTGCCGGAGCCGCCCTCGACGCGGCCGCCCGGGGCCTGACGGTCGCCGCCGTCGACGCCCACGACCTCGCCTTCGGCACCTCCCGCTGGAGTTCGAAGCTCATCCACGGCGGCCTGCGCTATCTCGCCTCCGCGCAGTTCGACGTCGCCCACGAGAGCGCGGTGGAGCGCGGGCTGCTCATGGAGCGCACCGCGCCGCACCTGGTGCACGCCGAACCCTTCGTCCTGCCGCTCACCCCGCTGGTCCCGCGCGGCCAGGCGGCCCTGGCCTGGGCGGGCTTCCGCGCCGGGGACGCCCTGCGGCTCACCGCCCGCACCGCACGGGCCACGCTGCCGGCGCCCCGCCGCCTCTCGGCGACGGAGGCCCGCCGCCTCGCCCCGGCCGTCCGTCCCGAAGGACTCCGCGGCGGCCTGCTGTCCTGGGACGGCAAGGTCACCGACGACGCCCGCCTGGTCACCGCCCTCGCCCGGACGGCCGCCGCCCACGGCGCCCGCGTCCTCACCCGGGTCCGGGCACTGCGGCTCACCGGCCGCGGAGCCGTGGTCCGCGACGAACTGACCGGCGAGGAGGGCGAGATCAGGGCCCGCACGGTCGTCAACGCCTCCGGCGTCTGGGCCGGCCGACTGGTCGAGGGCATCCGGATACGGCCCTCCCGGGGCACCCACCTCGTCCTGCGCTCCGAGCGCCTCGGCGCCCTCCCCGCAGGACTGCACGTCCCGGTCCCGGGCGAGACGAACCGCTTCGTCCTGGTCCTCCCACAGGGCGACGGCCGCGTCTACGTCGGGCTCACGGACGAACCCGTCGACGGCGACCTGCCCGACGTCCCGGCCGCCCCCGAGTCGGACATCGGCTTCCTCCTGGACGTCCTCGGCTGCGTGCTCGACACCCCCGTGCACCGCCGCGACGTGGTCGGCGCCTTCGCCGGGCTGCGCCCGCTGCTGGACTCGGCGGACACCGGCCGCACCGCGGACATCTCCCGACGGCACGCGGTCGTCGACGGGGGCGACGGCGTCGTCACGGTGGTCGGCGGCAAGCTCACCACCTACCGGCGGATGGCCCAGGACGCCGTCGACGCCGCCGTCGCCTCGGGCCGCCTCACCGCCGCCCCCTGCCGCACGGCCCGCCTCCCCCTCGTCGGCGCGGCGTCCCCGCGGACGCTGCGCACCCTCGCCGCTCCCCGCCGCCTCGTCCGGCGCTACGGCACGGAGGCCCCGGCCGTCCAGGCCCTCGCCGCCGCCCACCCGCACCTCGCCGAGCCCGTCCTCGCGGGCCATCCCGTCACCGGCGCGGAACTGGTGTGGGCACTGCACCACGAAGGCGCCCTCGACGAGGCCGACCTCCTCGACCGCCGCACCCGCGTCGGCCTGGTACCGGACGACCGCGACCGGGCCCTGCCCGCCGTACGCCGCCTGCTCGACGAGACCCGGGACCGGCCGCGCCCGGGTCTGTCGTGACCCTCGCCGACAAGGACGGCGGGGCCTGACGTGCGGGGTCTCAGCAGTCCGTGAGGCCGAGGGCGGCGAGGGCGCGCCTGCCGTCCTCCCGGTGGCCGGGGCCGGCCAGCAGCAGCGTGCGTGCCGACTGGTAGGGGCAGCCCGCCGCCTCGAAGGCCGCCGCGGCGGCGAGCTGGCGTACCGGGTCGCCGTCCAGCAGCGCCTGGGCCCGGTCCAGCTGGGCGGTGGCGACCGGGTTGCCGGCGACCGTGCCGCGGGCGGCGGCGACCCGGTCACGGGCGTCCGGGTGCCCGGCGAGCACCGAGGCCTCCGCCCGCAGGGCGACGTACCAGTGCAGCCAGATCCAGGAGACCCACTTCCACACCTGGTCCGGCTCCGGTGCGACCCGCTCCAGGGCCTGGTCCGGGTCGCCGTGGTGGAGCAGGACCATCGCGTCGAAGACCGCGCCGTAGCCGTGGCGGTGCTCCGACGCGGTACCCGCCCGGTCGACGATGCCGAGCCAGGCCGCCCGGGCGTCGTGGTCGCCCCGCAGGCCGTGCACCATGGCGACCGACGCGGCGGCCGGGCCGAGCGAGAACGACCGTTGCCGGCCGCTGCGCCGCCACGCGTCGAGGAACCCCGCACTGCCGGTGAGCACGTCGTCGGCGCGGCCCGCGAACGCGTCCGCGATCAGGAGCCAGGACGTGGCGTGGTGGCCCACCTCGGCGAACAGCGGGTGGGCGGCGAGCTGCCCGCCCCACCGGCGGGCCCGCGGCAGGTCCCCCACGCCGAGGGCGGTGCCGGCGGCCATGGCGAGGGCGTCCATCCGCTCGTGGGTGGCGGCAGGGGTGTGCGGCACCGGCTCCAGGACGGCGATCCGGCGCCGGGCGGCAGCCGCGGCGCCGAAGGAGTCACCGGCCCAGGTCAGGGCGCCGGACAGGGCGTCGAGCGCGGCGGACTCGGCCACCGGATCGCCCGCCCGCCGCGCGAGTTCCACGGCCCGCTTCGCGCGCCCGACGGTCTCGTGCGCGGTGTTGTCGGTGTCCCCCTGGACCGCGCCGAAGGCATCCGCGAGCACCGCCGCCTCGGCCAGCGCCAGCGCCGCCCCGACCGCGGGGGCGCCGTCGCCGTGACCCACACCCACACCCTCGCCCACGCCCTCGCCGGACAGTTCCCGCGCGGTCCCCGGCACGGCCATCGCCTCGGCCGTCGGATCGCCGTCGCCGTCACCTCCGCCGTGGTCCTCGCCCTCGCCGGACAGTTCCCGCGCCGTCCCCAGCATGGCCCTCGCCTCGGCCGCGGTGGGGACCCGGGTGAACTCGCTCGAGAAGCGGTAGGCGACGGTGGCGGCCGTCGCCAGGTCGCGGCCGGCGCCCGGGCGGTCGCCGGCCCGCCGGGCGGCCTCCGCGGCGCCGCGGTGCAGGCGGAGCATGTCGTCGCCGAGCCTGCGGCAGCCGGCCACCGCGGCGGCCTCCCGCAGCGCCTCGGCACCGGCCGCGTCATCGGCGAGGGCGGCCGCCAGTTCGTAGCACTGCTGGGCCTCGCCGAGCAGGTGGTGGGCGAAGGCCAGCCCGCCCATGGCGAGGGCGAGACGATGCGCGTCCGTGCACTGCTCCGGCCGGTCGGCGGCCCAGGCGAGGGCGGCTCTGATGTCCTCGGCCAGGGCGTCGAACCGGGCGCGCCGGCCGGTGCCCCCGTCCTCCGCCGCGGTGAGGGCGGTCGCGCCGGCCAGGCACCGGGCCAGGTGACGGGCGCGGACGTCGGTCAGCTCGCCGGCGTCGGCGAGCCGCTCCGTGCCGTACTGGCGGATGGTCTCCAGCGCCTGGTACCGGGTGCCGGTCGCGGTGGGCGTCGCGGTGAGCAGGCTCTGCTCCGCGAGCCTGCCGAGTCCGTCGGCCACCGCGGCCGGGTCCAGCGGGGCGAAGGCCGCCACCTCGACGGCCGCGTCGGCGGTGAACGCCGTCGCGAACACCGAGACACGGCGCAGCAGTGCCCGGTCCCGCGGCTCCAGCAGGTCGTGGCTCCAGTCCAGTGCCGCCCGCACCGACCGGTGCCGGTCGTCCGCGCGGGGCCCGCCCGCGAGGATCCGCAGCTGGTCGGAGAGGCCGGCCGTGAGTCCGTCCAGTCCCAGCGTGGGCCAACGCGCCGCGGCCAGTTCGATGGCGAGCGCCATGCCGTCGAGCCGTTCGCACAGGCCCGCGATCCGCTCGCGCTCGGCGGGGCCCGGGGGCCGGCCGACGGCCGCCGCCCGTTCCATGAACAGGGTCACGGCCTCCGACTCGTCCCCGTCGGCCCAGGACAGCGGCGGGACCGGGAAGACCTGTTCGAACGGCACCATCATCCGGGCCCGGCTCGTCGCCAGCACCCGCAACCGGGGGCAGGCCACCAGCAGGCGTTCCAGGAACGGCGCCACCCCGTCGCGTACCTGCTCGCAGTTGTCGAGCACGAGCAGCGCCTGACGGTCCGCCAGCGCCGCCAGGACCGCCTCGTCGATGCCCCGGCCGGGCTGCTCGCCGACCCCGACGGCCGCCGCGACCGCCGCCCCGACCCGGCCCGGATCGACGACCGGGGCCAGGTCGACGAACCACACCCCGTCGGCGAAGTCACCGGCCGTCTCCGCCGCCACCACGAGCGCGAGCCGGGTCTTGCCCACGCCGCCCGGACCGACCGCGGTCACCTGGCGGCGGGACTTCAGCGCCTCGGCCAGCTCCGCCCGCTCCCGGACCCGGCCGACGAACGCCGTCAGCGGCACGGGGAGGACGGGGGCCGGCCGCGGCCGTTCGGCACGGGCGAGTTCGGCGGCACGCCTGGCGAGCGCCCGCCGGTCGGGCACCTCCAGCTTGCGCAGCAGCGCGGAGACGTGTGACTCGACCGTCCGGACGGAGATGAACAGGCGGGCGGAGATCTCCGCGTTGCTGAGGTGCTCCCCGAGCAGCGCGAGCACTTCGCCCTCCCGGGCCGAGATCACTGAGGCGGACACGGGGTCATTATCCGTGGTGATCTCCGTGGCCGGCACGGAGGCGGGGACCGCCCCGGCGGGGAGAGGGTGTGACCACGGCGATCGAGCCCGGCAGGCCAGGCCGGGCGGATCATGACCCGCGACTTTGGGAGTGACCATGACCGGCTCGGCCACCCGCGCCTCGAGGACCGCCGCGCACCCCACCGACCCGGACGGCGACGTCCCCGGTCGGGTCCCGGACGGCACGGCTGCCGGTCCGCGCCCCCGTGCCCGGCGCCGCCGTGACACCGCGCACCGGCTCACCCACGACGTCGACGTCTGGGTGGCCACGGCCTCGGCGGACGGCGTGCCGTACCTGGTGCCGCTGTCCTTCGACTGGGACGGCGAGACGTTGCTGCTCGCCACCGCGGCCGGCGGCCGGACCGGCCGGAACCTGGCCGCCGCCGGGACCGTTCGCCTGGGGCTGGGCCCCACCCGGGACGTGTCGATGATCGACGGTGACGTCGAGGTGCTGGACATCGACGCGCTGCCGCGGGAGCGGGGTGACCGGTTCGCCGCCCGCACCGGCTTCGACCCGCGCACGCCGGACCCGGCCGGCACGCCGTACCGCTGGTTCCGTGTCACCCCGCGCCGCGTCCAGGCCTGGCGCGAGGCGGACGAACTGACGGGACGCGAGCTGATGCGCGACGGCAGGTGGCTGGACCAGGACGTCTGACGGTTCCCGCCAAACGTCGCGCGCCTGACGCGAATCGTCGGACACGCCCCGGCCGCCGAAGAGTTCACGACAGACCGCACTTCACGGATCACATCCACCAGGAAAGGCACCCGCCATGACCAGCACGCACAAGCCCGCGCCGAAGTCCGCGCGGAGGACCGGCACGCCCGCGCAGAGCTTCGAGGGGTTCTCCGCCGAGGAACGCGAGGCGATGAAGGACCACGCCGCGGAGCTGAAGGCGGCCGCGCGCCGCAGCCCGCGCTCGGCCAAGGCGGACGGGGAGGGCGACGTCCGCGCGAAGATCGCCGGGATGGAGGACGCCGACCGGGTCCTCGCCGAGCGGCTCCACGAGATCGTCCGGACCACCGCGCCGCACCTGACGCCGAAGCTGTGGTACGGCATGCCCGCGTACGCCCGCGACGGCAAGGTCGTCTGCTTCTTCCAGAGCGCGCAGAAGTTCAAGTCCCGGTACGCCACGCTCGGCTTCAGCGACCAGGCGCACCTCGACGACGGCACCCTGTGGCCCACCTCCTACGCCCTGACGGCACTGACCGCCGACACGGAGGCGCGGATCGTCGCGCTCGTCGAGAGGGCGGCCGGCTGAGACCGCCCGCACCCCGCTGATTACCGGTACGGGCCGTGGCTTCGGCAGGATGGCCCCATGACCGAGATCCGCACCCCCCGCCTCCTCCTCCGTCGCTGGCACGACGACGACCTGGTCCCCATGGCCGAGATCAACGCGGACCCACAGGTGATGCGGTGGGTCGACGACGGCTCGGTGCTCGACCTGGACCGGACCGCGGAGGCCATCGAGCGGTGGGAGGAGGAGTGGGACGAGGAGGGCTTCGGCCTCTTCGCGGTCGAGTTGCTGGCCTCGGGCGAGCTGGCCGGCTTCACGGGGCTGTACGTGCCCGAGTCCCTGCCGGAGCTGGCCTCCGAGGTGGCGATCGGCTGGCGGCTCGGTGCACCGTTCTGGGGCCAGGGGTACGCGTCCGAGGCCGCGCAGGCCACGCTGGAGTTCGCGCTCCAGGACCGGGGTCTGGACCGGGTCGTCGGCATCTGCCGGGTGGGGGACGAGGCCTCGGAGAACGTCATCCGCAAGCTCGGGATGGTGCCGGAGCGGGTGACGACCCACCCGGTCCACGACGTCCCGCTGGCCGTGCACGCCATCGACCTCACCGAGTACCAGGGCTGAACGCGGAGTACCAGGGCTGAACGCGCGGGCGGCGGACCGCGGGGCCCGGCCGGTCACTGCGGGCGGGCCATGAGGACGGCGACGTCGTCCTGTGCGGGGTGCGGCAGCATCCGTGCGAGGACGTCGTCGCAGAGTTCCGCCAGTGAGGTCGCGGGCGCCCGCAGTGCGCGGGCGAGCCGGTCGAGGCCCTGGTCGAAGTCCCGGCCGCGGGCTTCGACGAGACCGTCGGTGTACAGGACCAGCAGGCCGCCCGGCGGCAGCGGGACCTCCTCCGTGCGGAACTCGTGCCCGCCGGTTCCCAGCGGGGTGCCCGGCGGGCCGTCGAGGAAGGTGACCGACCCGTCGGGCGCGATGACGGCCGGCGGCGGGTGGCCGGCCCGGGCGACCAGGCATCCGCCGGACGCGGGATCGTGGACGGCGTAGACGCAGGTCGCCATCTCGTCCTCGCCCATGTCGGCCACGACGGCGTCCAGGGAGCGGAGCATGCGGGCCGGATGGACGTCGTGCCGGGCGAGGGCGCGCACCGCCGTGCGGAGCTGGCCCATGACGGCCGCCGCGTGGATGCCGTGGCCCATGACGTCCCCGATGACCAGTCCGGTCCTGCCGTCGGGGAGCGCGATGACGTCGAACCAGTCGCCGCCGACGTCGTGTTCGCTGGCCGGCAGGTAACGGCCGGTGAGTTCGAGGCCGGGGACGACGGGCAGCGCACTGTTGGTCAGGCTGCGCCGCAGGGTGAGGGCCGCCGCGCGCTGCCGGGTGTACATCAGGGCGTTGTCGATGTTCAGGGCGGCGCGCGCGGCCAGTTCGTCGATGAGCACGCAGTCCTGCTCGTCGAAGGGTTCGCGGGTGCGGAGCCGGGTCACGACGACCGCGCCGAGCACCTTGCCGCGGGCGACCAGGGGCACCATCCGCGCGGAGCCGAGGCTCATCAGGTACGCGCGCAGGTGGTCGGAGCGGGGGTCGGTGACGAGGGCCGGGACGTCGGAGCGGTAGAGGTTCGTGGCACGCCCCTCGGTGATGACCCTCTCGTACAGCGAGCCGCGCGGGATCCGGGACGTCATGCCCGGCAGGAGCTTCGCCGTGGGGGCGGAGGGGTCGGGGAAGTGGGCGGCCATGCGCCGGACCACGCCGTGGGTGGAGGCGGCGGACTCGTCGGGCTGCAGGACCTCCTCGAGGAGCTGCACGTCGGCGGAGTCGGCAAGCTGGGGCACCAGCATCTGCACGATCTCCTCGGCGGTCTGCCGCAGGTCCAGGGTGGTGCCGATGCGGGTGCCCGCCTCCGCCAGCAGGGCGAAGCGGCGTCTGGCCCGCTCGGCGTCGGCCTCGGCGCGCTGGCTCTCCGTGATGTCGATGAGGGAGGCGATCAGGCCGAGGGTCCGGCCGGCGCCGTCGACGAGGGGGGCGTAGGAACAGGACCAGGTCCGGTCGTGGTGGGGGTCGGAGGCGGTGCGTCCGGTGCGGCGGACGTCGACGACGGCGGTGCCCCGGTCCAGGACCTGGCGCATCGTCGATTCCAGGGCGGCGGCGTTGACGTCGGGCACCACCTCGGACAGGCGTTTGCCCAGGTGCTCGGCGGCGGAGCGGCCGTTCATCCGGGCGAGCGCGTCGTTGACCCGCAGGAAGCGCAGGTCGGTGCCGAGGGTGGCCAGGCCGATGGGCGACTGGCGGAAGAGGCTCTCCAGGGCGGCCAGTGAGTCCCGCATGCGCAGGACCTGGGAGGTCTCCACGGCGATGAGCAGGGCGCCGGGCCGCCCGAGCGGGTCGGCGGCCGGGACGATCCACATCTCCATCGTCACCTGGTGGCCGTCGCGGTGGCGCACCCACAGGGTTCCGACGACGGTCTCCCCGGCGTGCACCCGGCGGGTCAGCTGGTCGGCGAGTTCACCGTTGCCCTCGGGGACGAGCAGGGCCGAGGCGGGACGGTCGAGCACGTCCTCGGGCCGGTAGCCGAGGAGGTCCTGGGCGGCCAGCGACCACTCCACGACGCGTCCGTCGGCGTCCTCCCGCCAGAGCGCGATCGGCAGCAGTTCGCGCAGCACACCCGCGTACCCGACAGCCGTGGAGGGCTGTTCCGGCACCGGTCCCGCCGTCTGGTGAGCATCCACCGCACGTCCTGACCACCAGGCAACATTTCCTATGGAAACACCCTATCCGCAGGAGCGGAGTCCACCAGGCGGCAGAGCCGTGGTGCCCGGACCGCCGGGAACCACGCGGCGACCACGACCGCACGCCGCCAGATTTGCGGGCATATGATCTGTTCGAGCGATTTCATTCCTGTCGACTTATCCTGACGTCGGAAGGGCTCGGTAGTCGAGAGCCGGTCCTTCGACCGGCGGGAAGCGAGCTTCCATGGCTGAGCGATTCAAAAGGTCGGGCCTGATCGGCGAGTTGTCGGCCGAGTTCGCCGGCACGATGGTTCTCATCCTCTTCGGATGCGGAGTCGTGGCCCAAGTGGTCGCCGGCGGGGCCCTGACGACACCGCCGGGCGGCCTCGGCAACCACGACAGCATCGCCTGGGCGTGGGGCCTCGGCGTCACCCTCGGCGTGTACGTCGCGGGGCGGCTGAGCGGCGCCCACCTCAATCCCGCGGTGACCGTGGCCCTGGCGACCTTCAAGGGGTTCCCGTGGCGCAAGGTCGCGCCCTACGTGGTGGCACAGACGGTGGGCGCCTTCGTGGCGGCCCTCATCGTCCGCTGGAACTACACCGAGGCACTGGCGAAGGCCGACCCCGGTCACACCATCAAGACGCAGGGCGTCTTCTCCACGCTCCCCGCCAACGGCAACCCGAACCTGCCGGTGCACGAATGGGGCGCCTTCCGCGACCAGGTCATCGGCACCGCCATCCTGCTGCTGCTGATCCTGGCCGTCACGGACCTCCTCAACAACCCGCCCGGCGCGAACCTGGCCCCGTTCATCGTGGGCCTGATCGTCGTGGCGATCGGCATGGCGTGGGGAACCAACGCGGGATACGCGATCAATCCGGCGCGCGACTTCGGCCCCCGGTTGGCCAGCTTCCTCACCGGCTACGGCGGGGCGTGGCGGGACCAGTACGGGAACCTCTACTTCTGGGTGCCGATCCTCGGTCCCCTGATCGGCGGTGTGCTCGGCGCCGGCCTGTACAAGGTGTTCGTCGGCCGGCTCCTGCCGACGGCGGAGCCGGAGCCTCCCGGCCGCGTCCCCGCCCCCGACTCCGAGCGCTGACCTCCGTAGCAAAGGCGGCATCCCATGGCTGACTTCGTGGGCGCGGTGGACCAAGGCACCACCAGCACCCGATTCATGATCTTCGACCATTCCGGGAACGAGGTGGCGAAGCACCAGTTGGAGCACGCCCAGATCCTCCCGCGGTCGGGATGGGTCGAGCACGACCCCGTCGAGATCTGGGAACGCACCAACTCGGTGATGCAGAACGCCCTCCGGCACGGGAACCTGTCCCCGGAGGACCTGGCCGCGATCGGCATCACCAACCAGCGGGAGACCACGGTGGTGTGGGATCCGCGCAGCGGACGTCCCTACTACAACGCCATCGTCTGGCAGGACACCCGCACCGACTCCATCGCCGCGGCCCTGGAACGCTCGGGCAAGGGTGAGGTCATCCGCCGCAAGGCGGGCCTGCCCCCGGCGACGTACTTCTCCGGCGGCAAGATCCAGTGGATCCTGGAGAACGTCGACGGGGTCCGCGAGGCGGCGGAACAGGGCCACGCCGTCTTCGGCAACACCGACAGCTGGGTCCTGTGGAACCTGACGGGCGGCCCGGACGGCGGAATCCACGCCACCGACGTGACCAACGCCAGCCGGACCATGCTGATGGACCTGGAGACGCTGGACTGGGACGACGAACTGCTGGGCTTCTTCGGGATCCCGCGGTCCATGCTGCCCACCATCAACTCCTCCTCCCACCGCGAGGCGTACGGCGTCACGCGCACCTCCCGGCCGCTGCGCGCCGCCATCCCCATCACCGGGGTGCTCGGCGACCAGCAGGCGGCCACGGTGGGACAGGTCTGCTACGCCCCCGGCGAAGCCAAGAACACCTACGGCACCGGCAACTTCCTGGTCCTCAACACCGGTACCGAGCTGGTGCGTTCGCAGCACGGGCTGCTCACCACGGTGGCGTACCGGTTCGGCGACGAGCCGGCGGTCTACGCCCTGGAGGGCTCCATCGCGGTCACGGGGTCCGCGGTGCAGTGGCTGCGCGACCAGATGAAGATCATCAGCAGTGCCGACGAGAGCGAGACCCTGGCCCGTACCGTCGAGGACAACGGCGGCATGTACTTCGTCCCGGCGTTCTCCGGCCTGTTCGCACCGTACTGGCGCTCCGACGCCCGCGGCGCGATCGTCGGCCTGGCCCGCTACAACGACAACGGCCATCTGGCCCGCGCGACCCTGGAGTCGATCTGCTACCAGAGCCGTGACGTCGTCGAGGCCATGGAGCAGGACTCCGGGGTCCACCTCGACGTCCTCAAGGTCGACGGCGGTGTGACGGCCAACGACCTGTGCATGCAGATCCAGGCCGACGTTCTCGGGGTGCCGGTCAGCCGCCCGGTCGTCGCCGAGACCACCGCGCTCGGCGCCGCCTACGCGGCCGGCCTGGCGACCGGCTTCTGGCGCGACACCGACGAACTGCGCACCCACTGGCAGGAGTCCAAGCGCTGGCAGCCCCAGTGGTCCGACGAGCGACGGGCCGAGGGCTACGCCGGCTGGAAGAAGGCGGTGGAACGCACCCTCGACTGGGCCGAGGTCGAGTAGGCGACGCCCTGCCGGCTCTCCCGAGCCGGGGCCGACAGCACGTGTCGGCCCCGGCTCCGCCGTGTCTTCGGCCCGGCGCGCCTGCGGCCGGCCCGTGGGCAAGTCCCGCGCCGGACGGGGCCGTTCGCGGGTGGACCGTCCGTGCGGACACCGTTCGCAAGCCGTTCGCAAGCCGTTCCCTGCGCGAGAGGGTTTCGACGACCGCACGACACGGCCGACCGGTCGACCGGTGGCGGCGGCGCGAGGCGCGAGGCGGCACGAACCGGCCGGCCGGAGCTGCGCTCCCTGCCGGAGCGGGTCGAGCCGCCTCGACCACCCGCCGCGCTCGGCGCCCTGGTGCCGGACGGCCCGTGGGGACGGCCGGGAGGCCGGGAGCGCGACGGCCCAAAGCCGCCGCGCGGGCCTTCCGGCCGCGGGCCGGGTGCGGCCGGCGTGCCGTGGGCGGTGCGTGGGCTCAGATGCCGCAGGTGGGTGCGGACCAGTACGGGGACGGGTCGAGGGCGACGTGGGTGTGGTCGTTGTGGCCCGGGTAGCCCGGGCCGAGGATCTCCGAGAAGCCGTGGGTCCTGGCCTGCTGGGCGAGCCGGCACAGGGTCGGCGATCCGGTGAGGTCGGCGGCGTCGCCGTAGAGGTGGCGGCTGGTGGACGATCCGCCGACCGCGCTGTTGCAGGCGTAGGAGCGGAAGCCGCTGGAGACGGTGAGCGATACGTCGCCGAGGGCGTGCCGCATGGCCTCCAGCTTCCACATCGTCTTGAGGGCGTTGGCCTTCGCGGTGGCCGCGGAGACGGCGCCGCCGGACCAGTCGGAGTTGCACCTGTTGAGTTCGGCGTAGGTGAAGTGGACCGGTGTGCAGTCCGGGTCCTGGAGGGCGTAGATCTTGCTGAAGGTCTGCGATCCCGCGACACCGTCCGCGGTCAGGCCGTACGCGGCCTGGAACTTCTTGACGGCGGCGGTGGTCCGCGCGCCGTACTGGCCGTCGTAGGAGAGCCGTTCGCCGGAGGTCACCCATCCCGCGACGCGGATCTGGAGCTGGGTGACGTCGCTTCCGGAGGACCCCTCGGACAGGGTGCGGCTCCAGGTGTAGCACTCGTCGGCGTGCGCGGTGCCCGAGGTGGCGCCCACCCCGATCACCGCGCCCGCCATGATCATGACAAACGAGACAAGCAGACGTGACACGCGTCTGAACATCCCGGCCTCCCGACCGTCGACTCCGGTACCGACCGGCCGCCACGTCTCGACGGCGGCCCGTGCACAGAGTGGAGCACCGCGCTACGCGCGTCAACGGCGCCCGGGCACGGCGGGCTTCGGGGACATTGCCCTCGCTTTCGCCCCGCCGTGCCCGGCACGGCCCACCAGGGGCGGACCCGCCTCGCCGAAGCAGCCGCCGGCGGGGCCGTCGGGGCCCACCTGTGCCATCCGGACCTGGAACTCCCGGCCGTCCCCGGGCACCCGGTCCCTCACCGGGTGACGGGCCGCCCGGCGGGGGACGGCCCGCGCGGACGCCTCACACCCGGGCGGCCGCTTCGAGTTCCCTCTTGAGGTTGCGCAGGGTGATCTCGATGTTGCGCACCTGGAACTCGGCGAACGTACGGCCCCCGGTCACCGCCTTGTCGAAGGCGTGGGCGACCGCGTCCGGCCAGGCCCGGCGGTCGTCGGTCCAGGACTCCGTCACCCGCGTCCCGTCGCCCACCGGCTCGAGGAGGTACTCCCACGTGGCGATCGGCCCGCGCAGGCGGGGCCGCCTGATGCCGATGGCGTGGACGCGGAAGGCGAATCGGCGGCCGGGCTCGGCCGCCGTCACCGTGCACCGCGTGACCCAGCGGAACCTCCCCCGCTTGTTGAGACCCTCGAACGACGTCCCCGCCACGGCCGGCCCGACCGGCGTCCGCCGCGAGGTGCCGAGGTTCTCCGGGCTCCAGCGCCCCATGTCCGCCGGCCGGCTGACCGCGTCGTAGACCGTGGCGGGCGGGACGTCGACGACGATGTCACGGCTCACGGTGAGGATGCGGGCCACGGGGCCTCCTACGGGACGGGAACGCATGACCAGCACATGCGCTACTGGCGAGTAGCTTCGATCGTACGACGTACCTCCCGGCGGCGTGCATGATGGGCGGGATGAACGACGACGCCCTTCCGGGTCCCCTCGGTGCCGACGACCGCCTCTTGCTGCACAGGGAACCGGCCCCCGAGCGGTACGGACGCCTCGACGTGCGGTCCACCGATCTGCGTCCGGCCGAGTGGCTCACCGAACGGTCTTGGGGACACGGTGACTTCGGGACCGTGGCGGGCGTCGCCGCGCCCGGGTTCGCGGCCTACGCGCGGGTGCTGCATCCGGCGTCGCTGGACGAGCGGCCCGTGCGGTGGGCGACGGTGGCGGCCGCTCTGGGGCGTGCCGTGGAGCCGCACACCACCTGGCACGAGGTGATCGGCGCGGACCTCGACCAGCGCAACGCCTCCGAGTACGGCCTGCCCGGTGTCTGGGACGAGCATCCGGCGGAAGGGCCGACCCCGCCCGCTCTCGCCCTGTCCCTGATCCCCGTCCTGGCCCGGCACACCCGGACCCCCGACACCTGCTGGTTCGGCCTGTGGCACGGTTACGGCCGCTGGGACTTCGACCGGTACCCCTTGTTCGAGACCCCCGGCCGGGACGAGGTGCTCCTGTCCGGCACCCTCGACGAGGCCGTCAGCCCCGTGGAACTGGACGAGTTCGCCGAACTGCCCGACCTGTGGTGGCCCGATGACCGCGCCTGGTGCCTGGGCGGCGACGTGGACCTGGTGAGCACGTACGTCGGCGGGTCCTCCGAACTCGTCGCCGAACTGCTGGCCGCGCCGGGCCTGGAGGCCCACCGGGTCACGGCCGGCGACCGGGTGGCCTGACGGCCGGCGCATGCCGGGACTCGGTGCCGCCGGAACTCAGTGCCGCCGGAACTGGAGTCCGGTCGGCTGCAGGACGTCCGGGCGCACCGCGATGCCGTCGAGCAGGAGTTGTTCGCCGTGGATGTCGGTGATCCGCAGGGGGCCTCCGCAGCCGGTGCCCCGTTCGGAGAGGAAGTAGTTGAACTCGGCGCGGGGCAGCGGGTGCCAGGTGCCGTCGTCCCGAACCTCCAGTCGGGCCACCGGGTTGCGGTGGTCCACGACCTGGATGCCGCACCAGTACCGGGTGGAACCGGTCTTGTACCGGACCGCGACGGTGTCGGAGGTGCTCGGACTCAACAGGGTCCACGTGATCGGGATCTCCCCCGCCGAGAGAGCGCCGAGCTTCGCGAACGCCTGCTTGCTGAGGTCGAGTTGACCGGGTGCGCAGGGCAACGGGCACTCGTTGGTGACCTTGACCGTGACGGAGGCGCCGTTCGCCGCACGGACGCGGAGGTGGGCCCCGCACGCCCTGGACGTCTCGTAGTCGGCGTGGTTCATCGCGGCGATCATGAGGTCGTCGCTCGGGCCGAAGAGGCAGGCGCCGTCGCCGTCCCCGGCGTCGTAGTGGGTGGCGAGTCCGCGGTAGGCGACACCGGGGCGGATCCGGCCCGCCGGCGGCGGCTCGGCGGCGACCGCCCGCGCGGGGCTCGACGCCGACGCGCGCGCCCCCGGCGTCACCCCCGGCGTCACCGCCGGGGTCTTCGACGGGCTCGCACCGGGGCTCATCGTGGGCGACGCGGAGGACGGGCGGGACGGGGAGGGGGACGGCGGGGCGGACGGCGGGCGTGTCACGGTGCCCGACGGGGCGTCGGCGGCGGGTGCCGCGACGGTGCGTCCCGGGTCGGCGTCGCCGTCGGGGCGCAGTGCCACCACCAGGCAGACGAGTGCGCCCGTGGCGACCAGCGCCGCGGCCGTCGTCGTCCACCGTGCGCGCGTGCTCGGGCGGCGCCGCGCGGCGTGCCTCCTGGTCTTCATGTCCGTCCGTTCGGAAGAGCGGGTCGACTTCACGTCACCCGGTCGCCGCCCGCCGCGAAAAGGTTGCCGCCCCCTCCTCTTGTCCTTCCGCGCCCGGACCGGGACCCGGCCCCGACCCGGCGTGGGGTCCGGGCACGCCTCACCCCGTCGAACCGGGGTACACGCCCCTGCGTCAGGGCGTATCCAGGGAAGAGGTCACGATGGACAGGTCGGCGCTGCGGGCGGTCGGGTGGGCACGCACTCTGCCGATGGACAGTTCGGTGAAGGCCGCCCGCGACTGGGCGAGGGAACACCTCGACTCGCTGGGCTGGAACACCGAGGCCCCGGAGACCGCGGACGCCGTCCTGCTGACGGTCTCCGAGCTGGTCACGAACGCCCATCGGCACGCCCGCAGCAACGCCCAGCTCGTCATGGCGTGGGACAGCCGCTGTCTGCACATCGCGGTCCACGACCACTCGGGCGAGCTGCCCGCTCCCCGGGAGCCCAGCACCGACCGGGTCGGAGGGCGGGGCATGTTCCTGGTCGACGCCCTGGCCGACAGCTGGGAGGCGCATCCCTGCCCGCACGGGAAGACGATCACGGCCTGTTTCAGTCCGCCCGCGGCCGAGGAACGGCTGAGCTGAACGCACGGGTGCCCGAGGTCCGTCAGCGAGCGGGCAGCGCCTCGCGCATCCTCTTCGCCGTGCGGCTCGCGTCGTAGTCCGCGGGGACGCCCGGGACGAGGACGATGTCGCCCTCGATGTGCCGGGCGCGCAGGGGCGCGATCTCCCGGTAGGCGGCGGAGGACCACCAGGCCCGTGCCTCGGTGATCGAGGGGAAACCGATCACCACGACATGACCGGGCCAGGCGCCCTCCACCACCTCGTGCTGTGTGCCGTGCACGAGGAAGCGGCCGCCGTACGGCTCGAAGGTCGCGGTGATGCGCTCGATGTACTCGGCGACCTCCCGGTGCGGGGCCGCCTCCTGCAGGTGGGCGATCGCGTAGGCAGACATCATGGTGTCCTTCCGTCCGGTGATGCTCTCGACGGCCACGATCCTGCTCCGTGGGAGGGCCGCGGTCGATTACCCGGGAGGTAGGCACGGCGGCGGACCCGGCCACGACCCGCCGCCCTCCTCCGGGCGGAACCTGATCGCAGGCAACGCCCTGTACCGCAGGGGCGGCGCCGACACGGCCCGTGACGGCGGCGCCGGGGCCCACCGCACCCGCGCGGAGGGCGTGCGGGACTTCCGCGGAGGGCGTACGGGACCTGGCCGCCCGCCCGGCACCGTGGTCGGCGCCGCCGTCCTGGTCAACGAGTCACAGTCCACTTCTGGTTGACCGCTCCGGTGCAGGTCCAGATCTGCAGCCGGGTCCCGTTGGCCGAGCTGCCTCCGGTCGCGTCCAGGCACTTGTCGGCCTGCGGGTTGACGATGTCCCGCGCGGCGGGGACGGCCCACTGCTGGGCGGCGGATCCGTTGCAGTCCCAGAGCTGCACGAGGGTGCCGTCGGCCGTGCCTCCGGAGGCCACGTCCAGGCACTTGCCGAGCGCGCGGATCGTGCCGTCGGCGCCGACCGTCCAGCGCTGCGCGGCGGTGCCGTTGCAGTCGTGGAGCTGTACGGCCGTGCCGTTCGCGGTGCCGGCCCCGGCCACGTCGACGCACTTGCCGCCGACGCCGGTGACGGGGCCGCTGCCGCCCGGCTGGGCGGTGTCGGTGCTGACGCGGACGTGGTCGACCAGGAGTTGCTGCGGGAAGGCCGTGCTGCCGTCGGGGTCCCCGGGCCAGTAACCGCCGACCGCGAGGTTGAGGATGAGGAAGAAGGGCTTGTCGAAGACCCACTGCCGGCCGCCGAGGTCGGCGGGGGTGCGCCGCTGGTAGACCGTGCCGTCGACGGACCAGGTGATCGCGTTGGGGCTCCAGTCGACGGCGAAGGTGTGGAAGGCGTCGGCGAAGACCTGTCCGCCGGGCAGGGTGTACCCGGCGCCGATGCCCCCGGACCCCGAGTAGCCGGGCCCGTGCAGGGTGCCGTGCACGGCGGACGGCTCGAAGCCCACGTTCTCCATGACGTCGATCTCGCCCGAGTTCGGCCAGCCGACCTGGCCGATGTCGTTGCCCAGCATCCAGAAGGCGGGCCACATGCCCTGGCCGCGCGGAATCTTCATCCGGGCCTCGACGTGGCCGTACGTGGTGGTGAACCGGCCTGCCGTGTTCAGCCGGGCGGAGGTGTACTCGCACCGTCCGTACCAGCACTGGTGGTCGCCGGGGTTCTCGCGGCGGGCGGTGATCACCAGATGGCCCTGGCCGTCCAGGGCGGCGTTGCGGTTGCCTGCCGTGTAGTACTGCCGCTCGTGGTTGTTGACGTTGTCGCCGGTCTCGATCTGCCACTTGGCGCCGTCCACGGCGGCGCCCGCGGGCCCGTCGAACTCGTCGGAGAAGGTGACGGCGGCCGCCCGTGCCTCGGCGACGGCGGGTGCGGCGGCCTCCGGCGCGGGCGACGCGCCCTGCGCGAGCCCGGTGGACAGCAACGCGAAGGCGAGGAGCGGGGCGAGGGACCACAGGAGGCGGCGGGGAAAACGCGGGGAGTCCATGACTCTCCCTTCGTCGAGCATGACACGGAGACCAGCGACTGCATGCACATGACATAAATGCGGGCGGGCGGGATCAACTGGCCGGCGCGGCATGGGCGGTGGGGGACGCACTTAGTTCACTGTGTGATTTAAGGAGTGAGCAATACGTCTGTCAAGGGTTTGGTACGGACCGCCGGGCGGGGCTGGCCCCGGCCGACCGACGGCCGACGTGTACGGCGGGCGGCAGTCCGGGCCGGGCCGTCCACCGGCGCCAGCCCTGCCGTCGCCTTCCCGTCGCCTTCCCGTCGTCCGCCCGGAGGTGGGCCCTGCGGCGCCAGGCGCACGCTCCCGGCGCGCCGGGCCCCGATCGTCGCGGACGACGGGAGCGGGGCCGCGGCCGGTGAGCGGCCGGTGATACGGGTGATCAGCCGTCGGATTCCGGCGAGACGGTGATTGCGGTACCGGGGTCTTCCGTCCGGATCGGGCCGGACCCATAAAGTACGGCCCGATCCGGGCGAGAGGCCCTAAGGGCGTGTTTCGCCGGCCGTCGTCACCTCTGCCGCCACCCCCGTCGGCACCCCCGCGCCCGAGGACGTGACGACCTCGGAAGTGCCGCTGCCGCGGTCCATGAGGCCGCCGGCGAAGGCGAGGCCGAGGCCCACGGCGGCGAGGGCCGCGCCGACCAGGGCGGGCGAGGCCCAGCCCCAGCCGGCCGAGATGGCCAGGCCGCCGAGCCAGGCGCCACCCGCGTTGGCCAGGTTGAAGGCGGAGTGGTTGGAGGCCGCCGCCATCGTCGGGGCGTCCTTCGCCTTGAGCATGAGCAGCATCTGCACCGGCGTGGTGACAAGGGCGCCCATCGCACCCATGAAGACGAGCGTCACCAGGGCGAGTACGGTGCTGTGGACCGTGAAGTGGAACACCACGAGCGACGTGCCGAGCACGGCGAGCCCGCCGTACAGGGTGGGGCGCAGGGCGCGGTCGGTCAGCGGGCCCGCGATCAGCGTGCCCAGGGTCATTCCTGCGCCGTAGAGGGCGAGGACCCAGGTGGTCGAGGACTCGGCCAGGCCCGTCAGGTGCGTCAGCATCGGGACGAGGTAGCTGTAGACGGCGAAGAAGCCGCCGAAGCCCACGACGGCGGTGGCCAGTCCGATGGCCACCTGCCGGTTCCCCATCGCCCGCAGTTCGTGGCGGATGCCCGCCTGATCGCTGCGCGGCTGGTGGGGGACGAAGGCGGCCAGCGCGGCGAGGGCGACGAGTCCGATGACGGCCACCGCGCAGTAGGCGTACCGCCAGCCCAGCTGCTGCCCGAGGGCCGTGCCGGCCGGTACGCCGACGATGTTGGCGATGGTGAGCCCCAGGAACATCTTCGAGACGGCGCGCGCCGCACGGTCCGGGGCGACGAGCCGGGAGGCCACGACGGCCCCCACGCCGAAGAGCGCGCCGTGCGGCAGGCCCGCCAGGAAGCGTGCGGCGAACAGCAGGCCGAAGTCGGGGGCGAGGGCGGAGGCGAGGTTGCCGGCCACGAACAGCCCGGACAGCCAGAGCAGGAGCCGCTTGTGGGAGATGCGTGCGCCGATGCCGGTCAGTACGGGGGCACCGACGACGACGCCGAGCGCGTAGGCGGAGACGAGGTTGCCGGCCTGGGGCACGGACACGCCGATCCCTTCGGCGATCCGGGGGAGCAGCCCCATGGTGGCGAACTCGGTCGTGCCGATGCCGAACGCGACGACAGCGAGGGACAGCAGGGCCAAGGGCATGGAGCGGGGACACCTTTCGCGGGCGATCCGGATGCGGCGGAGCGGACGGGGACCGTGGTCGTGCCGCTCCCGTGGCCAGTCGCGCCGGCCGCCGTCGCCCGGTGCGCCCCCCGCAACGGAGGAGGCCCAAAGAGAGTGAAGCAATGGCGCAGGCCCGCGCATTCCAAGATCGCGCCCCGGATTCCGTGTGCCGCGTCACACCCCGCGGGCCGAGCGGGCCGACCGTGGCCGAGGTGCGCGCACCGATGGACTCATGTCCCGTAAGCGGCTTACGAACGGAACTACCGAACAGTCACTTGTGCGCCACCTGTGAACCCCGTCCCAGTCCGTGAGATCGGCCCGTTTCCACGGGGTTCGGCGTGCGAGGATCGTTTTCGGTCACGCCCGGAAGAGCACTTCCTTCACACTTACTCCACAAGCCTCACGCTTTTCTCACGTGGACTATAGTCGCTGATCAAAGAATCAACTATCGGGGGCGATCGGACCAGGTTGCATCCTGGTTCGGCCGGCGTGCGCGGGGATCCTCCATGCCTCCCCGCAGCAGTCCCGTGGGGGTGGGCAAGTGGAAAATTGGCTGGATGACACCCAACCGCAAAAGGCGAGCGGTGCATCCGCGACCGACGACTCCGTGTTCGGCGGGCGCGGCACCGGTATGCAGACGAGGAAGGCGCGAGCCCGGAGCTTCTGGGAGGCCGAGGACGCACCCGGGTCCGCGCGCACCGAGGCGACGGCCACCCTGCCCGCCGGTGCCGCGCTCTTCCCGGACTCCACGAACGCCGGCCCGGCCGGGGCCGTCGACGACCCGCACGAACTGACGGTTCACCTCGCGAACATCGACCCGGTGTCCTTCGAAGGCGGACCCGAGTCCCAGGACGGCGCCGGAAAGCCCGTCTTCGTCGACGAGTCGGGCCGCCGCAGCCGTCGGCTGCGCAGGGTGGGCACGGCCGTCGGCATCGCCTGCTCCGTGTACGCCCTCGTCATCGTGGCCACCCTCGTCTCCGGCAACTCCAGCGCACCGTGGCTGCCCTTGCCGGGGCAGGCCGGCGACACACCCGCCGAACAGGTCGAGACCTCCTCCGGGCCCTCGGCCACGGCGAGCCCCTCGGGCTCGGCCGGCGCCGCGCCGAGCGCGGGCCCGTCGGGCTCCTCCGCGTCGACCGCGGCCACGGCCGGCGCCACCGAGGCGCCCGGCGCGAGCACCGGCCCCGGTCGGCCGACGGTGTCCGCGCCGCCCGAGGCGTCCACCGGGACGACGACCCAAAAGCCCGCCGCCACGGCGACCGCCTCCAGCCCCACCACCCCGGCCGCGTCCGCCTCCCCGTCGGCGCCCGCTCCCGAGGCGAGCCAGTCCGACAGCGGCGGCGACCCCTCACCGACCGCCGACGACGGCACCGGCGGGGGCACGGGCACCGGCGACGCGAGCGCACTGTCGTCCGCCTCCTGAACCCACCCGCCGCGCAGTCCGCTCTCCCTCCCGCCGCGCAGTCCGCTCTCCCTCCCGTCCCTGGAGCACACCTTCCGATGGCATTTCCCGCCCGCCGTCGCCGGACCGCCACCGCGGCCCGTGACGGCGCCGTCCGACGCCGCCGCGTCCCGATGCGCCTGATGCTGCCCACCGTCGTCCTGGTGGCCATGATGGCGATGCTGATGCTGCGCGGTTACGTGCACAGCGAGATCCTGGCCGACCACCGCATCCGGCCCGAGGCGTCCACCGACAGGGTGCCCGACGAGATCCTGGACGGCGGCCCGGTCATCGACACCCGCGGCGGCCGCACCGCCAGTCGGGGGGTGCCCGACCACCGCCTGGTCCTGACCTTCGACGACGGCCCCGACCCGGAGTGGACGCCGAAGGTGCTGGACGTGCTGAAGAAGCACCACGCGCACGCGGTCTTCTTCGTCACCGGCACCATGGCCTCCCGCTACCCCGAACTGGTCCGGCGGATGGTCGACGAGGGCCACGAGGTGGGCCTGCACACCTTCAACCACCCCGACCTGTCCTTCCAGTCGAAGAAACGTATCGACTGGGAGCTGTCGCAGAACCAGCTCGCCCTGACCGGCGCCGCGGGTATCCGCACCTCGCTGTTCCGGCCGCCGTACTCGTCCTTCGCCGACGCGATGGACGACAAGTCCTGGCCGGTCACCGAGTACATCGGCTCGCGCGGCTACCTCAGCGTCGTCAACGACACCGACAGCGAGGACTGGAAGAAGCCCGGCGTCGAGGAGATCATCCGGCGCGCCACGCCCGAGGGCGGCGAGGGCGCGATCGTCCTGATGCACGACTCCGGCGGCGACCGCCACCAGACCGTCGAGGCACTGGACCGGTTCCTGCCCGACCTGCAGTCCCGGGGCTACGAGTTCGACAACCTCACCGACGCCCTCGGCGCGCCCAGCGCGCACACCGAGGTCACCGGCCTCGACCTGTGGAAGGGCAAGGCCTGGATCTTCCTGGTCGGGGCCGCCGAGAACATCACCGGTGTGCTGATGGTCGGCCTCGCGGCGATCGGTGTCCTGGTCATCAGCCGGTTCGTGCTGATGCTGTTGTTGTCCGCCCTGCACTCCCGCAGAGTGCGGAGGCCCGGGTTCAGCTGGGGCCCGCCGGTCACCGAACCGGTGTCGGTGCTGGTCCCGGCGTACAACGAGGCCAAGTGCATCGAGAACACGGTCCGCTCGCTGATGGCCGGTGAGCACCCCATCGAGGTGCTCGTCGTCGACGACGGCTCCTCCGACGGCACCGCCCGCATCGTGGAGGACCTGGGCCTGCCCGGCGTACGCGTCGTCCGCCAGCCGAACGCCGGCAAACCCGCCGCCCTCAACCGGGGCATCGCGAGCGCCCGGCACGACCTCATCGTGATGATGGACGGCGACACCGTCTTCGAGCCCTCCACCGTCCGCGAGCTGGTGCAGCCCTTCGCCGACCCGCGCGTCGGCGCCGTCGCCGGCAACGCCAAGGTCGGCAACCGGGACTCGCTGATCGGTGCCTGGCAGCACATCGAGTACGTCATGGGCTTCAACCTCGACCGCCGCATGTACGACGTCCTGGGCTGCATGCCGACCATCCCCGGCGCGGTCGGCGCGTTCCGCCGCACCGCCCTGGAGCGGGTCGGCGGCATGAGCGACGACACCCTCGCCGAGGACACCGACATCACCATGGCGCTGCACCGCGACGGCTGGAAGGTGGTGTACGCCGAGAAGGCCCGCGCCTGGACCGAGGCCCCGGAGTCGGTCCAGCAACTGTGGTCCCAGCGCTACCGCTGGTCGTACGGCACCATGCAGGCGATCTGGAAGCACCGCCGGGCGGTCGTCGAGCGCGGTGTGTCCGGCCGCTTCGGCCGGGTCGGGCTGCCGTTCGTCTCGCTCTTCATGGTCGTGGCCCCGCTGCTGGCGCCGCTCATCGACGTCTTCCTCCTCTACGGGGTGGTCTTCGGGCCCACGCAGAAGACCATCGTGGCCTGGCTGGGCGTGCTCGCCGTCCAGGCCGTGTGCGCGGCCTACGCCTTCCGGCTCGACCGCGAACGCATGACCCACCTGATCTCGCTGCCCCTCCAGCAGATCCTCTACCGCCAGCTGATGTACGTCGTGCTGCTCCAGTCCTGGATCACCGCCCTCACCGGCGGCCGGCTGCGCTGGCAGAAGCTGCGCCGCACCGGTGTCGTCGAGGCGCCGGGCGGCCCGGTGCCGCAGCACACCGGTGACACCAACGACCGGAGGCCTGTCGCATGACCCAGGACCACTCGACCGGGACGGCCGCGGGTGCCGAGCGGACACCGGCGTTCGGCGTCCCCCGGCAGCGGATCACGAGCGCCTTCCCGGAACCGTCCGCGGCACCCGTGGCCGAGGCCACGGCCGCCGCGAAGAAGCCGGGCCGTGACCGCTACCTCGACCTGCTGCGCACGATCGCCCTGGTCCGCGTGGTCGTCTACCACCTGTTCGGCTGGGCCTGGCTGACCGTGCTGTTCCCGTCCATGGGCGTCATGTTCGCCCTGGCGGGCTCGCTGATGGCACGTTCGCTGAAACGTCCCGCGCCGGGCGTGATCCGGGGCCGGGTCCGGCGGCTCCTGCCGCCGCTGTGGGTGTTCGGCGCGGCCGTGCTGACCCTGCTGTTCGCCGGGGGCTGGAACCCGCTGGAGGACCCCGACCACGGGGGCGCCCTGGGCGTCGTCGAACTGCTCAACTACGTCGTCCCGCTCGGTGCGCCGCCGTTCCCCTGGAGCATCGGCTCCCGGTCCGGCGTGCTGGAGAACACCTGGGCGGTGCAGGCGGCCGGTGTGCTGTGGTATCTGCGGGCCTACCTGTGGTTCGTGCTCGCCTCGCCGCTGCTGCTCCGGGCGTTCCGCAGGGCGCCCTGGGTCACGCTGCTCGCGCCGCTGGCGCTGACGGCGGTGGTGGGCACGGGGGTCGTGTCCATACCCGGCGAGACCGGCAACGCGGTCAGCGACTTCGCGGTGTACGGCAGCTGCTGGGTGCTGGGCTTCGCCCACCAGGACGGGCTGCTCGCGCGGATCCCGCGCTATGCCGCGGTCTCCTGCTCCGCACTCGTCATGGCCTTCGGCCTGTGGTGGGCCTCGGGGCACCTGGGACCGGACGGCTGGGACCTCAACGACATCCCGCTGGCCCAGGCGACCTGGTCCTTCGGGTTCGTGGTGATCCTGCTCCAGTACTCGCCCTCGTGGCAGGAACTCCCGCGCGGGCTGGCCCGCTGGGACCGGCTGATCACCCTGTCCAACAACCGGGCCGTCACGATCTACCTGTGGCACAACATGCTGATCATGGCCACCGTCCCGGTCATCGACACGCTGTACGGACTGCCCTTCATGGAGAGCGACGGTGCCACGGGATTCCTCGACTCCACGTACATGCTGTGGATGTTCGTCCTGGTCTGGCCCCTCATCGGGGCGATGATCCTGGCGACCGGCTGGATCGAGGACATCGCGGCGAAGCGGAAGCCGCGCCTGTGGCCCGACGGGCGCAAGAGCACGGCGCGCCGGGCGCGCCAGGTTTAGTGAGCCGCAGCGTTGCCGACACGGGTGACCGGTGGCCGGCCGCCGCGTGCGGTGTGGCGGCGACGGGGTGTCCGGCCCGTCCCCGTCTTACGGAGTGGTGACGTGCCGGGCGGGTCACGGTGTGCGGCGGGACGGCGGTCCTAGCGTGGGCGTATGCGTGTACTGGTCACCGGCGGTGCCGGGTTCATCGGGTCCCATGTCGTGGACGCCCTGCGGGCGCGCGGGCACGAGCCGCTCGTGTTCGACGTGCGGGAGGATCCGGCGGCGGACGTCCGCGATCCGGCGGCCGTGGCCGCCGCGCTCGCCGGTGTCGACGCAGTCTGCCATCAGGCGGCGATGGTCGGACTCGGCAACGGGGTCGCCGACGCGGCGGAGTACGTCTCCCGCAACGATCTGGGGACGGCGGTGCTGCTCGCCGCCATGGCCGAAGCGGGCGTACGGCACCTCGTGCTGGCCGGGTCGATGGTCGTGTACGGCGAGGGGCGCTACGCGTGCGCGCGGCACGGTGTCGTGCGGCCGGGGCCGCGGGCCGTCGCCGACCTGGACGCGGGCCGGTTCGAGCCGCCGTGTCCGGCGTGCGGGAAGAGCCTGTCCCCCGGGCTGGTCGGCGAGGACGCTCCCCCCGACCCGCGCAACGTGTACGCGACGACCAAGCTCGCGCAGGAGCACCTGGCCGCCGCGTGGGCGCGGGCCACCGGCGGTTCGGCGGTCTCGCTGCGCTACCACAACGTGTACGGACCGCGGATGCCCCGCGACACGCCGTACGCCGGCGTGGCCTCCTTCTTCCGTTCCGCGCTCGCCCGGGGCGAGGCCCCGCGCGTCTTCGAGGACGGCCGGCAGCGGCGGGACTTCGTGCACGTGCGGGACGTGGCCGCGGCCAACCTGGCCGCCCTGGAGGCGCGGGGCCCGGCCGGCCTGCTCACGGCGTACAACACCGGCAGCGGCGAGCCGCGCACGGTGGGCGAGACGGCCCGTGCGCTGGCCGCCGCGTACGGCGGCCCCGAGCCCGTGGTCACCGGCGAGTACCGGCTGGGCGACGTGCGGCACATCACCGCGGACTCCGCCCGGCTGCGGGCCGGTCTCGGCTGGCAGCCCGAGGTCGGCTTCGCGGAGGGGATGCGGGAGTTCGCGCGGGCCGGGCTGCGCGAGGCCTGAGCCCGGCCGGGCGGGCAGGCCGGGGCGGGCAGGCTACGGCGCCGTGGGCAGGGTCACCTCGAAGCGGCAGCCGCCCGGGATGTTGCGGACGGTGGCGCGCCCCCGGTGGGCCTCCACGATGCCCCGCACGATGGCCAGGCCCAGACCCGCTCCGGCCGGCGGGGTGCGCGCGTGGGTGCCGCGCCAGCCGGTGTCGAAGACGCGCGGCAGGTCCTCCTCGGGGATGCCGCCGCAGCCGTCGGTCACGGACACCACGACCCCGTGCGGGCAGCTCTCGGCGCTCACCGCGACCGTGCCGTCGGCGGGGGTCCGCCGGATCGCGTTGACCAGGAGGTTTCCCAGGACGCGGCTCATCT
The DNA here is from genome assembly GCF_044750845.1 of Streptomyces sp. NPDC088766. Lineage (NCBI taxonomy): Bacteria > Bacillati > Actinomycetota > Actinomycetes > Kitasatosporales > Streptomycetaceae > Streptomyces > Streptomyces sp. NPDC088766. The sequence goes on from NZ_JBIVKQ010000011.1 coordinate 106,486, forward strand.
CCTTGCCGTCGACCTCGACCGGCACCGCCTCGACGGGGTGGCCGACGAGGCGGACGCCGTGCTCGCGGGCGAGGGGGTCGGCGCCGGCGAGGGCGTCGCCGACGAGGTCGTACAGGGACATGCGGGCGGGGGTGAGCGGGAGGGTTCCGGCGTGGATGCGGGAGAGTTGGAAGAGGTCGCCGACCATGTCGTTGAGGCGTTCGACCTCGGTGCGGATCTGCCGCAGATAGCGGCCGGGGTCGGCGGCGACCCCGTCCTCCAGCGCCTCCGACATGGCGCGCAGGCCGGCGAGCGGGGTGCGCAGGTCGTGGGAGATCCAGGCGACCAGTTCGCGCCGGGAGGTCTCCAGGGCGCGCTCGCGGTCGCGGGATTCGGCGAGCCGGGCACTGGTCGACGCCAACTCGCGGCTCAACGAGTCCAGTTCGGCGGTCGTCGGGCCCGCGGGGACGGTGAAGGCGCCGCCGTCGCCGAAGGAGCGGGCGGCGACGGTGAGTGCGCGGCTGCGGGCGACGACCCAGCGGCCCAGGAGCAGCGCGGTCGCCAGGGAGACCACGGCGGCCATCGCCACGACGGTGGTCACCACGGTGAGGTCGTGCGGGGACAGGAACATCGCCCGGGCGACGGCGAGGGTGCCCGCGAGCATCGCGACCACTCCGACGGCGGCGACCACGGCGAGGGAGGCGGTGAGCGAGCGACGTCGGATCAGACGCAGCGCGACCGCTCCGGCGATGCCGGTGACGGCGGCACCGGCGAAGGCGTACAGGGCGATGAGGAGGGTGTCGCGCATGGTCAGCCGGCCTCCTGGCCGCGGGGGTCGAAGCGGTAGCCCACGCCCCACACGGTCCGGATCAGACGCGGACGGGCCGGGTCGTCCTCGACCTTGCCGCGCAGCCTGCGGACGTGGACGGTGACGGTGGACAGGTCGCCGAAGTCCCAGCCCCACACCTCACGCATCAGGTCCTCGCGGCCGAACGCCCGTCCCGGGTGCCGCAGGAGAAAGGCGAGGAGGTCGAACTCCCTCAGGGTGAGCGCGAGTTCGGTGCCGTTCTTGGTGGCGCGGCGGGCGGTGGGGTCGACCGTCAGGCCGGCCGCGTCCAGCGGGGGCGCGGCGGTGGCTGGCCGGGCGCGGCGCAGCACGGACTCCACCCGCAGGACGAGTTCGCGCGGGCTGAAGGGTTTGGTGACGTAGTCGTCGGCGCCCACCTCCAGGCCGAGTATGCGGTCGTCCTCGTCGCCCCGGGCGGTGAGCATGATGACGGGGACGGGTCCGTGGCCGCGCAGCCTGCGGCAGACCTCCAGGCCGTCCATGCCGGGCAGCATGAGGTCCAGCACCACCAGGTCGGGCCGGTGGGCGGCGGCGCGGGCCAGGGCGGCGGGGCCGTCGTCGGCCCGGTCGACGGTGTAGCCGGCGCGGTCGAGGTAGCCGGTGACGACCTCCGCGACCGTGGGGTCGTCGTCGACGACCAGGATGCGGGCGGTGGCGCCCGGCGCGGGCCCGGCGGTGGTTCCCGCCTGCGGGGACTCGAACGGCGGCTGCATGCCTCCAGCCTCGCACCACCGGGTCGCCGGTGGGGGCCGCAGGGGTCCGCACGGCGTCGACGTCCGCGTTTCGTAAGGAGCCGAAGTCCGGTTCGCCCGGTTCGCGTTCGTAGGGTGAACGCCGTGACCCTTTCCCCACCGCCTCCGGGCGGCGTCGATGTCGTCCTGCCCTGTCTCGACGAGGCCGGGGCCCTGCCCTGGGTGCTGGCCAGGATCCCGGCCGGCTGGCGCGCGCTCGTCGTGGACAACGGCTCCACCGACGGTTCGGCAGAGATCGCCCGGCGGCTCGGCGCGACCGTCGTCCACGAGCCGCGCCGGGGCTTCGGCGCGGCCTGCCACGCCGGGCTGACCGCCGCCACCGCCGAGGTGGTGTGCTTCTGCGACTGCGACGCCTCGCTCGACCCGTCCCTGCTGGAGCCGTTCGTCCGGGAGGTGCGCGCGGGCGGGGCCGACCTGGTGCTCGGCCGGAGGCGGCCGCACGGCCGGGGCAGCTGGCCCGCGCACGCCCGGGCCGGCAATCTCGCCCTGGCCCGGCTGCTGCGCCGCCGCACCGGTCTGCGCCTGCACGACCTGGGCCCGCTGCGGGCCGGCCGCCGCGAGGCGCTGCTCGGCCTCGGCCTCACCGACCGGCGCAGCGGCTACCCGCTGGAGATGGTGGTGCGGGCGGCCGACGCGGGCTGGCGGATCACCGAGCACGACGTCCCCTACCTGCCCCGTACCGGCGCCTCGAAGGTCACCGGAACCTGGCGCGGCACCTGGCAGGCGGTACGGGACATGAGCCGCGTCCTGAACGACGTCCCCGCCCGCGAGGGGATCCCGCGGTGATCCGGCCGGACCCGGTGACCGCACCGACACCGGTGACCACGCTCCTCGTCATCGCGAAGGAGCCGCTGCCCGGCCGGGTGAAGACCCGGCTCACCCCTCCTTTCGCGCCGTGGGAGGCGGCGGCTCTCGCGGCGGCCGCCCTCGCGGACACCCTGGCGGCCGTCGCCGCCGCCCCGGCCGTCCGGCGGCTCCTCGTGCTGGACGGCGCGCCCGGACCGTGGCTGCCGCCCGGCTTCGACGTCGTGCCGCAGTGCGCGGGGGGTCTGGACGAACGGCTGGCGGAGGCCTTCGCCTGCTGCGAGGGGCCCGCGCTGCTGATCGGCATGGACACCCCGCAGGTGACGCCGAACCTGCTGACGGTGGACTTCGCGGGCTGCGACGCGTACTTCGGGCCCGCCGAGGACGGCGGTTTCTGGGCGCTGGGACTCGCCGAGCCGGACCCCGCGCTGCTGCGGGGCGTGCCCATGTCGACGCCGTCCACCGGGGCCGTCCAGCGCGAGCGGCTCGTCGCCGCCGGGCTGCGGGTGCGCGATCTGCCGCGCCTGCGGGACGTGGACGACGCCCGGGACGCCCGTGCCGTCGCCGCGCTGGCCCCGCACGGCCGGTTCGCGGCCCGGCTGGCCCGCTGCGCGGCGGCGCACCGATGAGGACCCGGCAGGCCGGCGCCGTCCCCTGGGCCGCGGCCGACCCGTACTCCACCGCTCTGCGGGCCGGTCGCGGTCCGCTGTTCCTGCGCCGCGCCGACGGCCGGCTGCTGCCGCTGGAGGTGGAGCGCTGGTGCGCGCGGGCCGACCGGGTCGATCTGGAGGTGCTGGACCGGTGCGAGGGCGCCGTGCTCGACGTCGGCTGCGGGCCCGGGCGCCTGGTGGCGGAACTCGCCGCCCGCGGCCGTACGGTCCTCGGTGTCGACGTGAGCGAGGCGGCCGTGGAGCACACCGTCCGGCTCGGCGGGCAGGCGTTGCGGCGCTCCGTCTTCGAGCCGCTGCCCGGCGAGGGCCGCTGGGGCACCGTCCTGCTGATGGACGGCAACGTCGGCATCGGCGGTGATCCGCGTGCTCTGCTGGACCGGGCGGCCCGGCTCCTCTCCCCCGGCGGCCTGCTGATCGCCGAGACCCTGCCGGTGGACGTCGACGAACGCGCCGAGGTGCGGGTCGTCGACGTCACCGAGGCCCACGCGGAAAGCGGCAGTCCGTTCCCGTGGGCGCGGCTCGGCACCCCGGCCCTGTCCCGGTACGCGGACCGGGCGGGCTGGAGTGCCGCCGATCAGTGGGCGGCGGGCGGGCGTTGCTTCGTCGCCCTGCGCAGCCGCAGCGCCAGCAGCAGCGCCGAGGTGCCGAAGAGCACGGCGGTGATCAGCAGCCAGCGGGCCGCGAACCCGTCCGCGGGGAGCCCGGTGGCCGAGCGGTAACGCCCGGCCACCGTCCCGCTGATCAGCGGGAACCACACCAGCAGGAGCAGTCCGGACAGGGCGGCCGGGACACGGACGTACCCGGTCCACTCGCCGCGGCCGGCCGTGCGCAGCCCCCGGACCAGGGCCCGGTCGGCCGTCGCGTACAGGGGCAGCAGCACCAGGTCGTGCAGGACCGCGGCCCCCGCGAACCACAGGAGCACGCCGAACCGGTCGCCGGCGAGCAGCCGTACGCCCGCGTAACCGGCCAGCGCGAACGAGCAGGCGAGCAGCAGGAGTTGCAGAGGGCTGCCGAGGGGAATCCGTCGTCGCGCCGGCCTCGTCACAGGTCTCCGAACGTCAGTCGGGCCACCCACTTGGTGTTGAGCACACCGGGTGCGGCGGGCACGACGACGCGTGCCGGGTGACCGTGGTCGGGGGAGAGTTCCTCGCCGTTGACGTACAGGGCGAGCAGGGAGCGCGGGTCGGCCACCTGGCCGGCGCGCAGGGCGGCGTGCCGGAAGGCGCCGCGGAGCTGGAGGGACTCGACGAACACGTCCGGCGGATCGTCCTCGTGTCCGACGAGCGCCGCGAGGTCCCGCAGCCGCACGCCGCGCCACCACTGGTCGGACGTCGACCAGCCCTCGACGCAGGCGATGGGCAGGGCCGCGCTGTGCAGCGGGAGGCGCAGGAGGTCGGTGCGGGTGAGGCGGACGGTGCCCGTGCGTCCGGTGACCACGAGCCGCCACGTGTGCGGGCTCGTCTCCGACGGGCGGATGCCCGCGTACCGGGCCGTCTTGTTGATCTGGAAGCCGTTCGGTCCGGTGCCGGGGTCCGGTCCGCCGTGCGGCGCGAGGAGGGCGGTGCGTCGCAGCGGGCCGTCGGTGGTCTGACCGGCCGTCGTCGCGAACAGCAGCAGTGCGCCGCCGCCCACGAACCCCAGGGCGCCGCGCCGGGAGACGGTCGGGGTGCCGGGCCGCGGGGAGACCAGCGGGTCGGTCCCGCAGGCCGGCTCCGCCGCGGGCCGCGGTTCCCGATCGTTCCGGGGTCCGCGCAGGTTCCGTAGGGCCGCCGGGGTCCTCAGGGCGGCGTGGGCGGCGAACGCGGCGAAGAACACCCACGCGCCGTAGAAGTGCAGCGGGTAGAAGGAGCCCGGGAAGACGTAGTCCAGCTGGACGTTGAGCACGCCGGTCACGAACTCGAAGAGCGCTCCCCCGACCAGGAGCAGCAGGGAGATCCGCTCCAGCGCGTGCGCGAGCGAGCGGGCCGGCGGCAGCGCGAACAGCTTCGGGACCACGGACCACAGTTTGGCCAGCAGCACCGGGATCAGGGTGATGCCGAGGGTGACGTGGACGCCCTGGTTCAGCCGGTACAGCCAGTGCGGGTTCGTCGGCCAGGCGAAGAGGTAGAAGCCGAGGATCCCCTTGTCCGGGGTCTTGTCGTTGACCGGCGCCAGATCCGGGTTGTAGGCGGCGTACGACAGCAGGCCCGTCACGAACAGCACGGTGATGCCGGCCAGGAGGACGAGGCCCAGCACCGAGGTGAACCAGGGGCCGCGCAGGGGGCTGCGCCAGAAGCCGGGCGCGGAGGGAAGCCGTGGATCGTCTCGCATGCCCCGACCGTAGGCCCGCGCACCCCGGCGAACGGGCGCGCGACCCATGACGAAACGCTGACGTCCGGCGCCGCGGGCGGCCCGGCGCGGGCCCCGCGGCCTAGCGTTCCGGTGTGACCCGCACCCCGCGCTCCACCCGGCCCCGCACCCCGCACGCAAGCTCCGGCTCCGGCTCCGGCTCCGGCAGCGTGCGCCTCGATCTGTACGTCGTGGGGGCGGCCGTCCTGCTGGTGGCGGCGGCCGTGCTGATCGGCCGTCACATCCAGCGCAGCCGCCACACCCTGTTCGTCGACTGGCCGCCGTTGCTGGCGAGCTGGGGGCCTCACGTGGGCCCGGGCACTCCGGCGGCGATCGTCCTGGCGGTGGCCTGCGTGGCGTACGGCCCCGCCGTGGCGGCCCGCCTGCCCTGGCGGGCGCTGCTCGCGGCGGCCTGGGGCACGGCGACGGCGTGGATCCTCTCGCTCGCCCTGGTCGACGGCTGGGGGCGGGGCGTCGCCGGCCGGCTCACCACGCGCCACGAGTACCTGCGGGTCGTCGACCGCTTCGCCGACATCCCGGCCGCGCTGCGCGGCTTCGACGGGCACATCCTCATCGACGCGCCCGACAACTGGCCCGCCCACGTCGCCGGTCACCCCCCGGCCGCCACGCTCACCTTCGTACTGCTCGACCGGGCCGGTCTGCAGGGCGGGGGCTGGGCCGGGGCCTGGTGCGTCACGGTCGGCGCGACGGCCTGCGTGGCCGTGCTGGTGGCGGTGCGGGCCCTGGCGGGCGAGGAACTCGCGCGGCGGGCGGCCCCGTTCCTCGTGGTGGCGCCGGCGGCGGTGTGGATGGGCACGTCGGCCGACGCGTACTTCGCGGCCGTCGCCGCCTGGTCCGTGACCCTGCTGGTCCTCGCCGTCACCGCCCGGTCGGCCCGGCGTTCGATCGGACGGGCGGCCGGTTCCGGCCTGCTGTTCGGCCTGACCTGCTATCTCTCCTACGGCCTCACCCTGTTCGCCGTCGTCGGCGCGGCGGTGCTGCTGCTGGGCCGGCGGCGCGTGCGGGAGCGTCCCGCGGCACTCCTCCTGCCACTGCTCGCCGGGTTCGCGGTGGTGCCGGCGGTGTTCACGCTCGCCGGGTTCGACTGGTGGGAGGCGTACCGCCTGCTCGTGACCCGTTACCGCCAGGGCGCGGGCGGGGTCCGACCCTACGGCTACTGGGTGTGGGCCAACCTCGCCTGCACCGTCCTCGTCGTCGGCCCGGCCTCGGCGGCGGGCCTGGGACGGGCCGGTGGGGTGCTGCTGCGGCACCCGCGCGCGGTTCTCACCGCCCCCGGCGCCCCGGAACCTCCCGGCGCCGCGGCGCGACTGTCGCTCCTGGCGGCGTCGGCGTTCCTGGCGCTGCTGGCGGCCGACCTGTCCGGCATGAGCAAGGCGGAGACGGAGCGCATCTGGCTGCCGTTCGCGCTGTGGCTGCTCCCGGCCTGCGCGTTCCTGCCCCGTCCGCGTGGCTGGCAGGCCGCCCAGGCGGTCCTGGCCCTGCTGCTCAACCACCTGCTGAGGACAGGCTGGTGACGCGGGCCAGGACCCGCCGGCGAAGGCGCGGGACGAGCGTGGCCGGTCAGCCGGCGGCGAGGAGTCCGAGCGTGTCGATGACGCGGTTCGAGAAGCCCCACTCGTTGTCGTACCAGGCGACGACCTTGATGTGGCGGCCGTCGACACGGGTGAGGGCCGAGTCGAAGATCGACGAGGCCGGGTTGCCGACGATGTCGGCCGACACGAGCGCGTCCTCGGAGTACTCCAGGACCCCGGCGAGGGGGCCTTCGGCGGCGGCGCGGTAGGCCGCCAGCACCTCGTCGCGGGTCACGTCGCGGGCCACGGTCGTGTTGAGTTCGACGATCGAGCCCACCGGGACGGGCACGCGGATCGAGTCGCCCGACAGCTTGCCCTCGAGGTTCGGCAGGACCAGGCCGATCGCCTTGGCGGCGCCCGTGGTGGTCGGCACGATGTTGACACCGGCGGCGCGGGCGCGGCGCGGGTCGCGGTGCGGGCCGTCCTGGAGGTTCTGCTCCTGGGTGTAGGCGTGCACGGTGGTCATGAAGCCGTGCTCGATGCCCGCGAGGTCGTCGAGGACCGCGGCCAGCGGCGCGAGCGCGTTGGTGGTGCAGGAGGCGTTCGAGACGATCGTGTGCAGGTCCGCGTCGTACGCGTCGGTGTTGACGCCGAACGCGAGCGTGACGTCGGCGCCGTCGGAGGGCGCGCTGACGAGCACCTTCCTCGCGCCCGCGTCGAGGTGGGCGCGCGCGGCCTTCGCCGACGTGAAGCGGCCGGTCGCCTCCAGCACGATGTCGACGCCCAGCTCGGCCCAGGGCAGCCGGGCCGGCTCGCGCTCGGCGAGCACCTTGATGCGGCGGCCGTCGACGACGAGGGTGTCCCCTTCGGCGCTCACCGGGCGGCCGAGGCGGCCGGACGTCGAGTCGAAGGCGAGCAGCCGGGCGAGGGCGGCGGGCTCGGTGAGGTCGTTGACGGCGACGACCTCGAGGCCGGTGTCGCGTTCCAGCAGCGCACGCAGCACGTTGCGTCCGATACGGCCGAATCCGTTGATGGCGATGCGAGTCATGTGTGGTGTCCCTTCCGTTCGCTCCCCCAGGTTCGCGCGCCGTCCCGGGGCCGGACAGCGGCGAGAACGCCACGGTTCGAAAGGATCGCGCCAGCCCTGGGGAGGCTCGGTCGGGTCGCTAACCGCCCTGGGTGAAGGTGCGCCGGTACTCGCTCGGGGTGGTGCCGAGGATGCGCTGGAAGTGCGTCCGCAGATTGGCGCCGGTGCCGAGGCCGACGTCGGCGGCGATCTGCTCGACGCTCCGTTCGGACCGTTCGAGCAGTTCCCGGGCCGCGTCGATACGGGCGCGCATCACCCACTGCATGGGCGTGTATCCGGTGTCCTCGACGAATCGCCGCGAGAAGGTGCGGGGCGAGACCGCCGCGTGGCGGGCGAGCACCGTCAGGGTGAGGGCGGCGTCGAGGCGGCGCAGTGCCCATTCGCGGGTGGCGGCGAACCGCTCGCCGAGCGGCTCGGGCACACTGCGCGGCACGTACTGCGCCTGGCCGCCGCTGCGGTAGGGGGCCGCGACGAGGCGCCGGGCGGTGTGGTTGGACGCGGCCACCCCGAGGTCGCCGCGCAGGATGTGCAGGCACAGGTCGATGCCGGAGGCGGCGCCGGCCGAGGTCAGCACGCTGCCCTCGTCGACGAAGAGGACGTTCTCGTCGACCCGCACCAGCGGGTGCCGGGCCGCCAGGGCCCGGGTGTAGTGCCAGTGCGTGGTGGCGCGCCTGCCGTCGAGGAGGCCGGTGGCGGCGAGCGCGAAGGCGCCCGTGGAGATGGCGGCGAGGCGGGCGCCGAGGCCGTGGGCGGTGACCAGCGCGTCCACGACGGCCGGCGGGGGGTCGTCGCGGTCGGGGAAGCGGTAGCCGGGGATGAAGACGATGTCGGCCCAGGTGAGGGCGTCGAGCCCGTCCGCGACGTGGTAGGAGAGACCGTCGCCGCCGGTCACCGGCCCCGGCGCCGCGCCGCAGACCCGTACCTCGTACGGCATGCTCGCCCGCGTCGTGAACACCTGTGCGGGAATGCCCACGTCCAGCGGTTTCGCCCCTTCGAGAACGAGGACGGCGACACGACGGAGACGGGGGGCCTGCACGAGGCCAGGTTACCGGGCGGGGACCGGCGGCCCGCTCGCACTCCCGCCGGGCAGCGGGTGTGCCCTGCTGCCCGGCCGTCGCCGCCTCACGGACTTGTCAGGACCTGGGGCGAGAAGATCTTGATCATGGTGTTGGTCCAGCGCATCTGCCGCAGGGTCTGCGGGTGGCACACGGCGGTCAGGGCGAGGAGGCCGTCGTCGCGGCCGGCCTGTGCGGCCGGTGACGATCCGGTCCGGCGCGGTGTCCCGGTCGCACTCGACGAGGCGTCCGTCGCGGCGGATCAGCGGGGTGGTCAGCCGGTCCGGGGAGGCGTTGGCCCGCCGGCCGAAGAGGTCCTTCGGCCCCAGCCGCCCGTGGCCGACCCGGTCGTCCGCCCTGCCGCGCACGCCGACCGTGCGGCCGTCCAGCACCGTGATGTCCATGGCGTCGCCGTCGGAGTGCAGGATCGTCGCCGCCCGCACCCACCGCGCCGGACCCGCGCCGGATCGACGTCCGACGCCGGGGCCGGGCACTGATCCGGCGCCGTACCGACGGGTCCGGCGCGGCGCCGCGCACCGGTGCGAACAACCGCCTTTGCATGATCATGCGAGATGCTGCATACTCTTCCTATGTCCAAGGTCCTCACCTCCCTTCCCGCCGGCGAGCGCGTCGGCATCGCCTTCTCGGGCGGCCTCGACACGTCCGTCGCGGTCGCGTGGATGCGCGACAAGGGCGCCGTCCCCTGCACCTACACCGCCGACATCGGCCAGTACGACGAGCCCGACATCGCGTCGGTGCCCGGCCGTGCCAAGACGTACGGCGCCGAGGTCGCGCGTCTCGTCGACTGCCGCGCGGCGCTGGTCGAGGAGGGCCTGGCCGCACTCACCTGCGGGGCGTTCCACATCCGCTCCGGCGGGCGCGCCTACTTCAACACGACGCCCCTCGGCCGCGCGGTCACGGGCACCCTGCTGGTCCGGGCGATGCTCGAGGACGACGTCCAGATCTGGGGCGACGGCTCGACGTTCAAGGGCAACGACATCGAGCGGTTCTACCGGTACGGGCTGCTCGCCAACCCGCACCTGCGGATCTACAAGCCCTGGCTGGACGCGGACTTCGTGACCGAGCTGGGGGGCCGCAAGGAGATGTCGGAGTGGCTGGTCGCCCACGACCTGCCCTACCGCGACAGCACGGAGAAGGCGTACTCCACCGACGCCAACATCTGGGGCGCCACCCACGAGGCCAAGACCCTGGAGCACCTCGACACGGGCGTGGAGACCGTGGAGCCGATCATGGGCGTGCGGTTCTGGGACCCGTCGGTCGAGATCCCCACCGAGGACGTGACCATCGGCTTCGACCAGGGCCGCCCGGTGACGATCAACGGCAAGGAGTTCGCCTCCGCCGTGGACCTGGTGATCGAGGCGAACGCCATCGGCGGCCGGCACGGCCTCGGCATGTCGGACCAGATCGAGAACCGGATCATCGAGGCCAAGAGCCGCGGCATCTACGAGGCCCCCGGCATGGCCCTGCTGCACGCGGCGTACGAACGCCTCGTCAACGCCATCCACAACGAGGACACCCTCGCCCAGTACCACACCGAGGGCCGCCGGCTGGGCCGCCTGATGTACGAGGGCCGCTGGCTGGACCCGCAGGCGCTGATGATCCGGGAATCGCTGCAGCGGTGGGTCGGCTCGGCGGTCACCGGCCAGGTCACCCTGCGGCTGCGGCGCGGTGAGGACTACTCGATCCTCGACACCACGGGCCCGGCGTTCAGCTACCACCCGGACAAGCTGTCGATGGAGCGCACCGAGGACTCCGCGTTCGGTCCGGTGGACCGGATCGGCCAGCTCACCATGCGCAACCTGGACATCGCCGACTCGCGCGCCAAGCTGGAGCAGTACGTCGGACTCGGTCTGATCGGCACCGGCAGCCCGGCCATCGGTGCCGCGCAGGCGGCCGCGACCGGCCTCATCGGCACCATGCCGGAGATGCCGCAGGGCGGCGCCGAGGCCATCGCCTCGCGCGGCGAGGTCACCGGGGACGACGAGCTGCTGGACCGCGCCGCCATGGAGTTCGGCACGGACTGACGTCCCGGCACGCGAAGGGCGGTCCGGCACCCGTGGGTGCGGGACCGCCCTTCGCGTTCGTCCCGTGCCGCCGCAGCGCCGGCGGGCACCGGGCCACCGGGCCACCGGGCCACCGGGCCACCGGGCCACCGGGCCACCGGGCCACCGGGCCACCGGGCCACCGGGCCACCGGGCCACCGGGCGGGAACGAGCCGGTCCCGTGGCCGGATGCTCAGTGGACGGAGAAGCCGCCGTCCACGAAGAGCGACTGGCCGGTGACATAACCGGAGGAGCGGCCGGCCAGGAACACGGCGGCCCCGGCGAAGTCCTCGGCCAGCCCGTTGCGGCCGACCATCGTGCGCGCGGCCAGCGCCGCCACCTTCTCCGGGTCGGAGGACAGCCGTGCGTTCAGCGGCGTCATGACGAACCCGGGCACCAGCGTGTTGCAGGTGACGCCGTGCGGCGACCACGCCTCGGCCTGGGAGCGGGCCAGCGACTCCAGCGCCCCCTTGGAGACGCCGTAGGCGCCGCTGTCGGCGAACGCCCGGTGGGCCTGCTGGGAGGTGACGTGGATGATCCGCCCGTAGCCCCGCTCGGCCATGCCGGGTCCGAACCGCCGCCCCAGCAGGTGGGGGGCCTCCAGGTTCACCGCCATCGTCGCGTCCCACACGTCGTCGTCCAGCTCGCCCAGGGGCGGACGCAGGTTGATCCCGGCGCTGTTGACGAGGATGTCGGGCTCGCCGAACAGCGCGACGGCCCGCTCCGCCGCCGTACGCACCCCGTCGCGGGTGCTCAGGTCGGCGGCCACCCGTCCCGCGCGGCAGCCGTCCGCCGTCAGCTCGTCGACGGTGGCGGCGAGTTCCCGTTCCTTGCGCGCCACGACGACCACGCTCGCCCCCGCTCGCGCGAGCGCCCCGGCGATGCCCCTGCCGATGCCGGAGCTGCCGCCCGTGACCAGGGCGGTCAGGCCGTCCAGCGAGAACATGTCGAAGAGGTGGTCGCGCGAGGTCATGACCGCACCCTAGACGCCCGGTGCGCGGCGGCCGGGCCCAGGGGGCGACGCGGTGGCCGACCGCCGCCTCCCGGTACCGGCACGGAGCGGGAGGCGGCGGCGCGTCAGACCGCGGCCGCGTCGGCGGGGTGCTCCAGGAAGCTCAGGTAGGGCAGGTCCGTCAAGGGCTCGCCGGTGCAGAACCGGACGACGAGGTCGGCGTGGGCGACGTCCTGTTCCAGGGTGAACATGTGGTCGGCGTCGCGGAACGTCGCGAACGGGGCACGCAGTTCGCGGGCCAGCCGCCGTCCCTGGGCCGGGGTGGTGAGGTGGTCCTGCTCGCCCGTGTAGACCACGGCGGGAACATCGAGCGGGATCGGCTCGTACCACTCGTGCAGCAGCATCCGGGCGTTGTGGTCGCAGGCCTTGGCGAGGTCCTGGCCGCTCTGGGTGCGGAACTGGTGGCTGAGCATCCGCCAGACGGCCGAGTGCCGCGGGATGCGGCGGTCGGGCGGCTTCATGAACGTCGCCAGCAGGCTGTCGGCGAGTTCGTCGCGCCGGTCCTCCGCGACCATCGCCCGCCAGCGCGGGATCATGCCGAGATAGGGCTGCGGCAGCCGTCCGGTCATCGCGCCGAGCAGCAGCCGGGACACGTGCCGGGGGTACCGCTGGGCACAGCGCAGGGCGATCGCGCCGCCGTAGCAGGTGCCGAGCAGGTTCGCGTCGCGGAGGTCGAGTTCGACGAGCAGGTGGCGCAGGGCGGCGGCGAGGAAGTCGTACCCGTGGGCGGCCGGGAGCGGGTCGGCCGCGCCGAAGCCGGGGAGTTCGACGGTCACCAGTGAGGCGTGTCCGAGCAGCAGTTTCTCGTAGTTGGCCCAGGAACCGCGGTCCTGCATCATGCCGCCGATCACGACGAGCGGCCCGGTGACCGGGGCGGGCGCCTCGGCCACCCGGCAGAAGTAGGTGAACCCCTCGAACTGCAGCCGGTGTTCACGCCTGCGCCCGGTCATCGGCGGCTCCGTCCGGCCGTCGGGCCGCGGTCGTGACGAGCACGGGACCACGAGCTCGCACGGTCGCTCGGCGTCGGCGGGGCAGCTGCGGTGAGGGCATGTTCCATGGGAGGTTCAACGCCCGCTCGGCCCTGTTTGTCACGCTCGCCGGTGGGGCGACTTCTCCCCGGGGACCCGGGCGGGCAGATGCGGCACCGGCTGCGGACGGGTTCACCGACGGACCGGCCGACGACCACGGGTGTGAGGGAGGCCTCGTGCAACCGTCGAGCCGTTCCACGAGCCTTCTCCGGCAGAACGGGGGATCCTGGTCATCCACCTCAAAACGTTCCGCGGGGGAACACGCGGGGGGGAACACATGGAACCGACTCGCCGCCACGACCACCACCGCACCGGGACCCGCACGCGCCTCGGCGTGGCCGCCTCCCTTGTCGCGCTGTCCGCGACGACCGTGCTCGGCACCGCCGGGGCGTCGGCCGCCGGCACCGCCGCGCCGCAGGCACGGCAGCTGGCCTCCTCGGTGCTCGGCGGTGACTACAGGATCACCCTGACCGCCCTGCGCTCGGCCGAGGACGGGTACGCCGCGTCCGTGCGCCTCCAGGTGTACACGCCCATCGGCGGCGCCTGGAAGGAGACCGACCGCGTCACCGTGGGTGATGCGGACGGCTGGTTCTGGTACCCGCTCACCGGCAGGGGCGCCGTCTGCGAGTTCTCGACGGCGAGCACCGAGCCCGCACCACTCACGGTGAGCCTGCTCCTGACCCCGTCCCTCGGCTGCTCCGACCCCGCGCACTACGTGGTGAAGGACGGCCGGGTGTTCGCGGGCCGAACCGGCCTCCCCGCTCAGGCGCTCCGGGCCAGTGCGCCCGTGCGGCCGCCCAGCAGGGCCGAGAAGCGGTCGGTGACCTCCGCCAGAGCCCCGTCGGCCTGCGGGGCGACGGTCAGCGTGCCGTCCTCACCGACGGTCAGGTCCCGGTCGAGGGTGAACCAGCCCGGCACGACGTGCGCGGCTCCCATGGAGCTGAGGACCGGGCGCAGGGCGTGGTCCAGGGCCAGGACATGGGCCGTGCTGCCGCCGGTGGCCAGCGGCAGCACGGTCCTGCCGCTCAGCGCGTACTGCGGAAGGAGGTCGAGCAGCGCCTTCAGCAGCCCCGAGTAGGCGGCCTTGTGGACGGGGGTGGCGATCACCACGCCGTCCGCCCGCTCGAACACGGCGGCCGCCTCGACGATCGTCGGGTGCCCGGAGTCGGCGCCGAGCAGCGCCTGGGCGGGCAGCGTGCGCACGTGCAGCGAGGTGACGTCGTGCCCCTGCCCGCGAAGCCGGTCGTCCAGGTGACGGACCAGGCGTGCGGTGCGGGAGGTCACTGAGGGGCTGCCGGAGACGGACAGGATGGTGGCCATGCGGGGACCTTCCGGATCGGAGGTGCGGGACGGGATGCCGGCGGTGCCAAAGGACGCGGTCACCAGGCGCTGGACTCGACCGCGACCTGCGGTACGAGGTCGTTGCGCAGGGTCTCCAGGAAGGTGACGACCTCGGCCGCGACGGAGCGGTGCTGGAGGTCGTTCAGGACGTCGTGGCGGGCGCCGCGGACGACGGCGAGCCGGGCCCGGTCCAGCGACTTCGCGGTGTGCGCGAGGGCGTCGCGGTCCGCGAGGGGGTCGGTGTCACCGACGAGCAGCAGGGCGGGCACGGGCACTTCGCCGTCGTGGGCCGCCGTGAGCAGCGCCTGCGGTACCGCGTCGTGGAGCGCGCCCCGCCGCAGTCCGGGGTCCGCGGTGAGCGTGGTGCGGTGGGTGGGGCAGGAGGTGCGGACATCGAGTTCGTCGTCCCAGGTGCCGGAGGTGGTCGTCGCGCGGCCCGGGAGCCCGGCGAGGACGACGGCGTCGGCGGGCGGGACGGCGGATCCCGTGCCGCCGGGCAGCGCGGCGATCGCGGCGGCACCGGTGTCGGCGCCCACGAGGACGACGGGGCGGGCGGGGCCGTCGTCGCCGGCCGTGCCGTCGACGGCCTCGGCGAGCCCGGCGCCGAAGCGGGCCAGGGCGACGGCGAGGTCGCCGTCGTCGAGTTGCGGGGCGTCGACCACGCGGACGCGGTAGGCGTCGGCCGCGAGCCGGCGGCCGAAGCGGTCGTAGGTGGCGCGGGTCTCGCCCCGGCCGGGCACCACGACGACCGTGCCGCGCACGAGCAGGCCCTCGGGACCGAAGTGGTCGGTGTAGCCGGCGCGTGCGGCGCTTTCGGCGGGCGCCAGGTGCTGCGTGTGCTCGGTCATCTCATGCTCCTGCGGGCGGGGTCGGGGCCGCGGGCTTCCAGCCCAGGGCGGGTGCCACCTCGGTGGCGATCAGCTCCAGAGCGCGGATCGCGGCGTCGAGGTCGGGCACGGCGGGGTTGAACTGGGTGATGAGGTCGGTCGCGAGGGGCAGGGTCTTCTCCTGGCGCAGTGCCGTCACGATCTCCTCCGGGGAGCCGTGGAAGGCGTGGAACCGGCGCAGTGCCTCCTCGGTGTCCAGGCCCTGGGGGAAGGCTCCGCCCCCGGCCATGCGCAGCGCGGCCCGGTGGACGTCGTCGGCGATGTGCCGCAGCGCCGTACGCCGGTCCTTGGCGGGGAAGACGAAGCGGGACAGGCCGATGCGGGGGCGGCGGGGTTGGTCCCAGGCGGCGAGGAACGCCTCCGCCCAGGGACGCTGGACCTCGTCGGTCGGAGCGTCGTGTCCGTACGCGGCCCGGTTGAGCAGCAGGTGGGAGCCGGCCGTCGCGGCGTGGACCGCTCCCTCGGCGCTGAAGACACCCTGCCAGACGCGGTCGGTGAAGTCGCCGGGCCGGGGCTGGATCCGGAAACCCGGGGTGCGGACCTCCTCGTGGGCCAGGGCTCGGCGCAGGACCGCGAGGTGTTCGCTCGTCAGCTCGCGCTTGCGGGCGGCGTCCTGGCCGAACACGGCGTACTCCAGGCTGCTGGAGCCGCTGCCGACGCCGATCTCGACCCGGCCGCCGCTGAGGGTGTCGACGGTGGCGATGTCCTCGGCGAGGCGGACCGGGTCCTCCAGGGGCAGCACGGTGACGGCGGTGCCGAGGCGGATGCGGGTGGTCCGGGCCGCCGCGTGGGCGAGGAAGGGCCACGGTGCGGACAGCCCACCCCCGCCGAGGGGTTCGTGGTGCTGGGCGACCCAGCCGGTGTCGAAGCCGAGTTCGTCGGCGGCGACGAGGAGTTCCTGGGCGTTGCGGTAGGTGCGGGCCACGTCGTCGTCGCGGCCCTGGACATGGGTGAGGAAGCCGAGCCGGAAGCCCGGTGTGCCGGTGGTCATGGGGTGGACGGCCTTTCGGTCGGGCGCTCTGCCCTGCTGCCGCGCTCGTGGCGGGGAGCGGGGGTGTCAGCCGTGCGCACGGTCGCGGGTGTGCCGGTTGACGGGGATCGGCAGACCGAGGTTGCCGCGCAGGGTGTCGGCCTCGTACTCGGTGCGGAACAGTCCGCGCTTCTGCAGGAGCGGGACCACGCCGTCGACGAAGAGGTCGAGTTCGTCGGTGGTGCGGAAGGCGAGGTTGATGCCGTCGAAGGTGCCGGCCTCGAACCACCGCTCGACGGCGTCGGCGACGGTCTCCGGGGCTCCGACGAACGGTGAGCGGCGGAACTCGTTCGCCTGCTCGGCGACCTGACGCAGAGTGAGGTTCTCGGTCCTGGCCCGTTCGATGATGTTCGTCGCCGCCGTGCGGCCGCCCTTCTCGGCGAGGTGGGCGACGTCGGGGAACGGCGCGTCCAGGTCGTGGCCGCCGAAGTCGTAGGCGCCGAAGGAGCGGCCCAGGAGGGCGAGATTGCGTTCGAGGTCGTTGTCCTCCTCGAAGATCTCCCGCTCGCGGCGCCGGGCCGCCTCGTCCGTGCCGGCGACGACGGGGCCGCCGTGGATGAAGATCTTGACGTGCTCGGGGTCGCGGCCGTAGGAGGCCGTGCGCCGCTTGATGTCGGCGTAGTACTCCCGTGCCTGGTCGAGGGAGCCGCCGGGGGCGTAGATGCCCTCGGCGACCCGCGCGGCCAGGTCGCGGCCCTCCTCGGAGACCCCTGCCTGGAAGATCACCGGCTGGCCCTGCGGGGAGCGGGAGAGGTTGAGCGGGCCCGCCACCTTGAAGTGCTCGCCGACGTGGTGGAGTTCGTGCAGCTTCGACGGGTCGAGGAAGACGTCGCGCTCGACGTCGGCCGGGAAGGCGTCGTCCTCGTAGGAGTCCCACAGCCCGCGGGCGACCTCCACGAACTCCAGGGCCCGGCCGTAGCGGGTGGCGTAGTCGAGGTGCTCGTCGAGCCCGAAGTTCCTCGAGGTCCCGGTGTCGAAGCTGGTCACCACGTTCCAGCCGGCCCGGCCGCCGCTGATGTGGTCGAGGGAGGCGAAGCGGCGGGCGAGGTTGAAGGGCGAGTTGTACGTCGAACTCGCGGTGCCGACCAGCCCGATGTGCCGGGTGTGGGTGGCGACCGCCGACAACAGGGTGAGCGGTTCGAGGCGGTTGAGGTAGTGGGCGGGGTAGGTGGCGTTGATGAACTGGCTGTCGACGATGAACAGGGCGTCGAACAGGGCGTGTTCGGCGGCCTGGGCCTGGCGGATGTAGTAGTCGATGTCGATGCTGGCGTTCTTCGCGACGCGCGGGTCCTTCCACAGACCGTGCTGGCCGGGGCCGCCGACGCCGTACGGGTGGAGCGCGAGGTGGATCTTGCGGGACATGGTGTTTCCTGTCTGTGAAGGGACTCAGCCGTGCAGCAGGGCGCGCAGGGCCGCGCGTTCGGCGCGGTCCGCCGAGGCGGTGTGCAGGGTGGGCGCGGAGCTGACGAGGAGGCGGGTGTAGGGGTGCCGTGGCGCGCCGACGACCTGGCGGGCCGGGCCGGACTCGACCAGCTCGCCCCGGTACAGCACCGCCACGCGGTCGGCGATCCCGGCGACCGAGCCGAGGTCGTGGGAGATGAAGACGAGGGCGACTCCGGCGGCGCGCAGTTCTTTGAGGATCTCCAGGATCTGGACCCGGTTGGCGGAGTCCAGGGCGCTGACCGGCTCGTCGAGGATGACCAGGCGTGGCTCGGTGATCAGCGCGCGGGCCACGGCGACCCGTTGGCGCTGGCCCCCGGAGAGCTGACCGGGGAGCCGGTCGAGGAGGTCCTCGGTGAGGTGGACGCGGGTGAGGAGGACGCGGGCCCGGGCGGCGGCCTCCTGGCGGGACACGCCCTGGACGAGCAGCGGTTCGGTGAGGGAGTCCTCGACGGTGAGGTCGGGGTCGAGGCTGCGCAGGGGGTCCTGGAAGACGTACTGGACGACACCGCGCCGGCGCAGGGCACGCCACCGGCGGGGGCCGTGGGTGGTGGTCTCCTCCCCGTCGACGACGATCGATCCGGCCGACGGGCGGACGAGGCCGAGGACGGCGCGGGCCAGCGTGGACTTGCCCGAGCCGGTCTCTCCGATGACACCCACCGTCTCGCCGGGCGCGACGCTCAGCGAGACGCCCCGCAGGGCGTGCCGGCCACGTCGGCGCGAGCCGTAGCGGACGTCGAGGCCGGTGACGCGCAGCACGGGCCGGGGCTCCCCGGTGGGCCGGGGCTCCCCGGTGGGCCGGGCGTCGGGTGTCCGGCTGGTCACGATGCCTCCTTGGCGGTGAGGAACCTGTCGAGGCCGTACTGCTCGTGCTCGTCGACGAGGAGCCGGGTGTAGGCGTGCCGCGGTTCGTGCAGGACGGAACGGGTGGGTCCTTGTTCGACGACCTCGCCCCGGCGCATGACGAGGACCTCGTCGCACAGCTGGGCGACGACGGCCAGGTCGTGGGAGACGAGGACGAGCGCCAGACCGAGCCGGTCGCGCAGGTCGGCGAGGAGGTCGAGGATCTCGGCCTGCACGGTGACGTCGAGTGCCGTGGTGGCCTCGTCGGCGATGAGGATCCGTGGGTCGGCGGCGACGGCGGCCGCGATGAGGACGCGCTGGAGCATGCCTCCGGACAGTTCGTGGGGGTACTGGCCGTAGACCAGTTCGGGGTCGCGCAGGTGCACCGCCCGCAGCAGTTCCAGGGTCCGGTGGCGTGCCGCGCGCCGGTTCGCCCCCTTCTTGACCCGGACGACCTCGGCGATCTGTGCGCCCACCCTGATCGAGGGGTTGAGGTAGGACGCCGGGTCCTGGAAGACGGCGCTGATGGTGGCGCCGCGCAGGGCGGTCCAGCGCTGCGGGGTGAGGGTGGCGATGTCGGTGCCGTCGAGGGCGATCGAGCCCCCGGTGACCTCGATGTGCTCGGGGAGGATGCCCAGGGCGGCGCGGCAGGTGAGCGTCTTGCCGCTGCCGGACTCGCCGACGATGCAGACGGCCTTGCCGGGGGTGAGCGTGAAGGTCACTCCGTGGACGATCTCGCGGTCGCCGGTCCGGTCGCCGATACGCACGTCACGGACGGCCAGCAGGGGCGGGCGGTCCTCTGCGGCGAAGGCGTCGGCCCGGGTGTCCTGGGGGGCCAGCTCGTCGGACAGGGTCGTCATCGGGCGCCTCCGGCGGGAGCGGGGTCGGGCGGGTCGAAACGGTCGGCGCGGGCCCCGCGCCGGTCGGTCAGGGCGCGTCCCGCCTCGCCGGAGACGTCACGGACGGCGTCGGCGAGCAGGTTGCTCGCCCAGACCGTGGCCATGATCAGCAGGGCGGGGACGACGGGCGCCCAGGGCCGGTGGCTCAGGTAGCCGAGGTCGGAGGCGAGCAGGCCGCCCCAGGTGGGTTCGGGCGGCTGGACGCCGATGCCGAGGAACGTCAGGCTCGAGACGATGACGAAGCCGACGCCGACGGTCTGCGCGAGGGCAACCGCGATCGGCGGGAGGACCTTGACCCAGACGTGCCGGCGGATCACCATGCCGAGGGAGGCGCCGGAGATCAGTGCGGCCTCGACGTAACTCGAGCGGGCCACGGCGAGCGTGGCGGCGCGCGACACCCGGTAGAACAGCGGTGACACCAGGACGCCCGTGACGAGCATGGCCTGGGTGAGGCCGTTGCCGAGCAGGGCGATCACGGCGACCGCGAACAGCAGGAACGGCAGCGCGACCAGGGTGTCGGCCAGCCGCAGGGTGATCCACTCGAAGACCCGGCCCAGGTAGACCGACAGGATGCCGGGGACGGTGCCGACGACCAGGGCCGTCAGGGCCACCTCGAGGGAGCCGAGCACGCTGACGCGGGAGCCGTCGAGGAGGCGGCTCAGCACGTCGCGGCCGAGGTGGTCGGTGCCGAGCCAGTGGGCGCCCGAAGCGCCGGCGAGGGTGTTCTCGCTGGTGGCCAAGGGGTCGTGAGGGGCGATCAGCGGGCCGAGGACGGCCAGCAGGGCGATCACGGCGAGGACGGTGACGGCGAACCGGCCGGCCGTCAGCGCGAGGACGCGGCGCACCATGGTTCACATGCCTCTCTGTGCGGCCGGCGTGACGCGTGCCAGCACCAGGTTGACGACGAGGTTGAAGGCGACGACCAGGACGATCGACACCACGAGGACTCCTTGGACCGCGGGTACGTCGCCGGCCTGGGCGGAGTCGTTGGCGAACCGGCCGAAGCCCTGCAGGCCGAAGATCCACTCGGTGACCACGGAGGCGCCGACCAGCGCGGGGAACTTCAGCCCCAGGGTGGCGAGCGTCGGCCCGAGTCCGTTGCGCAGCACGTGGCCGAAGAAGATCCGGCGTGGGCCCAGTCCCCGCACCACCGCGCCGGTCACGTAGTTCTCGCGGTAGGCCGCGACGAGGCCGCCGCGCAGCTGGCGGGCCACGTCGGCGATGACGTCGCAGCTCAGGGCGAGCGCCGGCAGGGTGATGTGCGCGAGCCAGGGGCCGAACCCCTGGTCGGCGGGGACGTACCCGGCGGACGGGAAGAGGTGCAGGCCGACGGCGAACACGGTGACCAGCAGGATGCCGACGACGAACGCGGGCATCACCGAGACCACCGTGACGAAGGCGGTGACGGCCCGGTCGATCCAGGTGGTGCGGCGCAGCGCGGCGATCGTGCCGAGGAGGAATCCGACGACGACGCCGATGACCAGCGCGAACGTCGCGACCGAAAGGCTCACGCCGAGGCCGAGGACGATGAGGGTGGAGATGTCGGCGCCGTTGGTCCAGCTCGTGCCCAGCTGCCCGTGCAGGACGTTGCCGAGCCAGTCCCCGTACTGGACCAGGAAGGGCCGGTCCAGGCCCCATTGGGCCTCGACCCTGGCGATCGCCTCGGGTGTGGCCTCCTCGCCCAGCTGGATCCGCGCGGGACTCAGTCCGCTCAGCGAGCGCAGTGCGAACGTCACGAACGTGGCGACGAGGAACACGGGCACGAAGATCGCGACCGACCGGGCGAGGGTGACCAGGACACGGCCCAGCGTGTGCCGTGTCCTGGTCGCGGCGCCCCCGCGGCGGCGGGCGGGCGCGGCCTCTCCCAGGGATGTCGTCATGGGGGTGCCCCCTCTCTCTGTGTGGGTGGGTGGACGAACCGGTGTGGGTGGGTTTTCGTGCGGGTGGACGGAGGCTCAGCTGCCGTCGATGGTCACGCCGGTCCAGTCGATGTGGGCGGGGTTCTTCGGCAGGTCCGAGATCGACCTGCTCTTGGCGATGAGGTTGGGCGAGGAGTGGGTGAAGACGAGTGCCCTGCTCTGCAGGCCGGCCCGGGTGGCCGCCTGGAGGACCGTCGCGTAGTCCGGGGCGTCCAGCGGGGTCTGACGGACCTTCGCGACGGCCGCCTCGAAGCCGGCCGGTTCGTAGGGGGAGCTGAGGTTGAGCGGGCCGTTGGGGCCGAAGTGGGCGGTGAGGGTCTGGGCCGCGGAGTCACGTCCGGTGGTGCCGTAGAGGGAGAAGGTGAGGTCCTTGGCGAAGAACGGGGTGGCCCAGTTCTTGTCGATCTTGATGGTGACGTTGATGCCGACCTTCGCCAGCTGCGACTGGACGATCTCGGCCTGGGGGTCCTCGGCGGGGATGACGAGGTCGAGCTTGATGTCACCGGCCTCGTAGCCGGCCTCGGCGAGGAGCTTCTTCGACTTCGCCGGGTCGTAGGGGTAGGCGTTCTCCGATTGAGGGTCGTAGGCCACGTACCCCTTGGGGAAGGGCTGGTCGGTCGCCTCGCCGTAGCCGAAGGTCAGCTTGTCGACGAACTCCTGACGGTCGATCGCGTGGCGTACGGCGTCGACGACCTTGTCGTTGTCGAAGGGCGCCTTGTTGATGTTGAGGCTGAGGTTGGAGGCGTTGAAGCCGGGCTGGACGAAGACGTCGAGGCCCGCCTTCTCGGCGGCGTCGGCCTGACTGGGGTCGATGTCGGCGAAGTTGTAGACGCCGGTCTGCAGGCCGGAGACGACGGTGGAGGCGTCGGGGGCCGAGGTCAGTTCGACGTTGTCGATGTGGATGTTCTTCGCGTCCCAGTAGTCGGGATTCTTCTTCAGGACCGCCTTGGTGCCCGGTACGAGCTGTGTGACGACGAAGGGTCCGGCGCCGACCGGGGCCTGATCCAGCTTCTCGGGCGACTTCGCCGCCTTGGGGCTGGCGACCTGGAGGACGCGCTGGCCGAACAGCTGCGGGATCTGGTGGTCGACCTGGGTGAGGTGGACGACCGCGTCCAGCCCCTTGGCCTCGACGGACTTGACGGAGGTGAGGTCGCCGAAGAGGGCGGAGTTCTTCTGCTCCTTGGCGCGTTCCACGGCCGCCTTGACCGCCGCGGCGTCGACCGGTTCGCCGTCGCTGAACTTCAGGCCGGGCCGCAGGTGGAAGGTGATCTCGTCGCCCTTGTCGTTGTACCGCCAGCTCTCGGCGAGATCCGGCACCGCGTTGCCGGTCTCGTCGGTGCGCGTCAACGAGGCGTAGACGAGGGAAAGTTCGCGGAACTGTGCGCCGCTGCCGCTGACCACCGGGTCCCAGTGGGCCGGGAAGTAGGAGGACGTCCACTTCAGGGTGGCCGGGGCGCCCGCGCCGGACGCCTCACCGCCGCAGGCGCCGAGGGCGGGGACGAGCACGGTGAGGAGGGCGGTTCCCAGGGCGGCGGCGCGCAGCCGGCCGGTCCGTCGGGCGGGCCGCAGGGGCAGTCCGGGGCGGCGGGGTGTGATTCGTCCGGGCATGTCTGTCTTTCTCTGCTGGTCCCGGCCCGTCGGGCGATGGCGGACGGGCCGGGAGACAAGGGGGTGCCGAGCACCCCGCGGGGCGGGGCGGCCGGATCACCGGGGCTGTGGCACGAGCGTGGGCAGGGCGCGCTCGGGGAAGGGGGTGGCACCGGCTACGCGAAGCGGACCGGGACACGGGGAAGGGGAGACCGTACGGCGCGGGACGACGGCGTGCGGAGGCGCGGGCGGCCCTGCCGAAGGCGGGGACCGCGGGAAGCGGTCAGGCGCCGGCGGGCCGTGGGCGGCGGGCGGTCAGCGACAGAGAGCGCTGGAGGTGCGCCGCAGGTCCACGTAGCGGCACACCACACCGGGGTGCGTCGTGAGCATGTCCACATCCTGGGGGCAGCCGTCGACGGCTGTCAATGGACACCATTTGGTGTCTCATTCGCTGGACGGTGGCCGACCGCAGCTCAGCGGCCTGCGGCAGTCGGCGCGGTGAGCGCCGGGTGGACGGCCGCCTCGTCGGGGTGGAGCCACAGCGGGCCGTTCCCGGTGTCGACCCGGACCGCGTGCGACGGCGGCTCGGCGCAGCCCGTCAGCAGCTCCAACTCCGTTTCGCTCAGGCTCCGGTAGTGCTCCAGTGCCGCTGCCGGGGAGAGCGGGCCGGGGACGTTCACCACGCCCGGGCACAGCTCCTCCAGGGCGGTCGCGTACGCGTCGAAGGGCCGCAGGCCCGGCACCGCGCAACAGTGTCCGCCGGCCCGCACGAGCACCGTCGGCAGGGCATAGCGGTACTCCCCGTCGGGGGTCTCCTTGGCCGCGCCGGGATGCGGTGATCCGCCCGGCGGGGAGAAGACGTCGGCCACGGGACGACGGGCCTCGGCACGGTCGGCGCGGATCCGCTCCAGCACCGGGCCGGACGCGGCGTCGGCCGCCAGCCGCCCCGCGTCCAGGCCCGGCACCCCGCGTACGGAGGCCAGCGCGATACCGATGGTGTCCGCCGGTTCGCCCCGCACGAAGACGCTCTCGCGCAGCCGTCGCAGCACCCGCTCCGCCACGTCGGCGCCCTGGGCCTCGGCGGCCGCGG
The DNA here is from genome assembly GCF_044750845.1 of Streptomyces sp. NPDC088766. NCBI lineage: Bacteria > Bacillati > Actinomycetota > Actinomycetes > Kitasatosporales > Streptomycetaceae > Streptomyces > Streptomyces sp. NPDC088766. The sequence goes on from NZ_JBIVKQ010000011.1 coordinate 130,680, forward strand.
CGACGAGCGAGGACGGCCGGGAGCCGGCCGCGACCCGGCTGAGCCGTACCGCGCGGGGCGCCCGGGTGTGGGCGCTGATCTCCTCAACGTAGCGGGCGTACCAGGCCGTCTCGGCCGCCGGGTCGGGCGGCGGGTCGTCGTCGTGGTCGAAGAGGCCGGCGAACACCCGCCGCACGCGCACGGATCCGGGCAGGGACGCCCGCAGCTTGCGGAACACGGGCTCCGACCCCCAGGCCCAGGGGCACAGCGGGTCGGTGTACTCCACCACCTCCACCCCCTCCACCCCCTCGACGGGCTCGGGCGGGCCGGGGACGCCCGTCACGCGGCGTCGCTCCGGGCCTGCCGCGCAGCGGGCCCGGCGGGCAGCATGGAGGCCAGCGTGAGGGCGCCCAGCAGCGCGGTCGCGTCGGCCTCGACCTGCCGCCAGACTCCGGGCAGCCGCCCGGCGGGGCCGGGATAGCCGAGCCCGGCGAGCGGCTCGCCGCGCAGGGTGATCACCTCGCCGTCGACGGCGCGCACCACGTCCAGGAGGGAGATCTCCCCGGCGGGCCTGCCGAGCCAGTAACCGCCTTCGCAGCCCCGCTGGCTGCGCACCAGGCCGGCCCGGCGCAGTTCGCCCACCACGGACTTCAGGAAGCGGAACGGGATCTCCTGGGAGGAGGCGATGGCCTCACAGGTGAGCGGACGGGACGGATCGCATGCGAGTTCGAGCAGGGCCCGTGCGGCGTAGTCCGCCTTCGCGGAGATATGCATGCGCCCATCATGCCCGAGGACGGTCCGCCGACGGGCGGATCCGCCGGTTCACCTTCCGCATTGCGGCAACATTGCCGCAGGTGAAGCCCAATGGATACCTCTTGACATCCTTTTCGGCCGGGTCCTAGCGTCCCCGCCATGAGCGAGCCGCTGACCACCCCCGGCGGGGGATTCCACCCGCACCTGCACGACGACACCCCGCAGGGCCCGGTGCAGCCGCTGCACACGCGTCTGCACCACATCCGCGCCGACTCCCTCGACGGCGGCACCGCGCAGACCGGCGGCATGCGCCGGTTCGCCGCCGTCAGCGGCAGAGCCGTCGGGTCGGAGAAACTGTGGATGGGGCAGACCCACGTGGCCCCCGCGACCTCCTCCTCCGACCACCACCACGGCGCGTCCGAGACCGCGATCTACGTGGTCGGCGGCCACCCCGAGTTCGTGTTCCTCGACGACTCGGGCGAGGGGCCCCGGGAGGTGAGGCTGCGCACGGCACCGGGCGACTACGTCTTCGTGCCCCCGTTCGTGCCGCACCGGGAGGAGAACCCCGATCCCTCGGAGGAGGCCGTGGTGGTCATCGCCCGCAGCACCCAGGAGGCGATCGTGGTCAACCTGCCCCGGCTGTACGCCATCTCGCCGGAGCAGGCCTGACCGCCGCGGCCGGCGGCGCGGTCAGCCGGTGAGGGGGCAGTCCCTGAGCAGGGTGGCCGGGTCGGCGTCCGCGGGGCGGGCGACGGTGCGGCTCGCGGGCGGGCGGTGACCGGTGGCGAGCCAGGTCTCCAGTGCGGTGAAGGCCGAGCGGTGGCAGGGCAGCAGGGGGCGCAGCCGGTCGGGGAAGCCGTCGACCAGGGCGTCGGTGTGCGTGCCGTCCTCGATGCGGTAGTAGCGCAGCAGGCCGCCGCGTCCCGCCTGCCGGACCATCCGGGCGTACACGTCGGAGTCCCGGCTGATGGGCAGCAGGACGTCCAGGGTGCCGTGGAGCGTGATCAGCGGCTTGCCGATGCGGCCGGTCAGCGCGACGCGGTCGACCGCCGCGTGCACGTCGGCGGGACGGGCCGGGTAGTCGTAGTCGGCGTCGCAGCCCGGAACCGAACCCGGGGCGCAGTACGGCGTGCCGGCCTCGACGGGGCCGTCGAAGGCGGGGTCGAACTCCTCGCGGTGGACGCGCTGGGTCAGGTCCCAGTAGACCTGGTGGTGGAACGGCCACAGGAACTCCGAGCCGGCCGGGAAACCCGCCCGGTGCAGTTCCGTCCGCGCCTGTTCGGCGGCGGGGCCGCCGGCGGCGTGGACGGGGTAATGGCGCAGGGCCGACGGCAGGAACGTGAACAGGTTGGGCCCCTCGGAGCGCCAGAGCGTGCCCTCCCAGTCCACTCCCCCGTCGTACAGCTCCGGGTGGTTCTCCAACTGCCAGCGGACCAGATAGCCGCCGTTGGACATGCCGGTGGCGAGGGTGCGGGTGGGCGGCCGGTGGTAGCGCCGGGTCACCACCGTGCGGGCGGCGCGGGTGAGCTGGGTGAGGCGGGCGTTCCATTCGGCGACGGCGTCGCCGGGGCGGGCGCCGTCGCGGTGGAAGGCGAGCCCGGTGTTGCCCTTGTCGGTGGCGGCGTAGGCGTAGCCGCGGGCGAGCACCCAGTCGGCGACGGCCCGGTCGTTGGCGTACTGCTCCCGGTTGCCGGGGGTGCCGGCCACGACGAGGCCGCCGTTCCACCGGTCGGGCAGCCGGACGACGAACTGGGCGTCGTGGTGCCAGCCGTGGTTGGTGTTGGTGGTCGAGGTGTCGGGGAAGTAGCCGTCGATCTGGATCCCCGGCACCCCGGTGGGGACGGTCAGGTCCTTCGGGGTCAGTCCGGCCCAGTCGGCCGGGTCGGTGTGCCCGGAGGCGACGGTTCCGGCCGTGGTCAGCTCGGCCAGGCAGTCCGCCTGCTGGTGCGCGGCGCCCGGTACCCGCAGACGGGAGAGGTTCGCGCAGTGACCGCCGGCGGTGCCGGGGGCCGGACCGGCGTCCGCGGGTGAGGGCAGCAGGGCCGCGGCCGCGGCCAGGGCGACGGCGCCGAGGACGGCACGCCGTCTCGTCGGCGGGGCGGCGGTGGGGAGCGGAGCCATGAACGACCTCCAGCGGCAGCGGACTTGACGGCTGGAGGCTAGGCGGCGACGGAGGGTGCCGGACATGTGTGCGCCCGCCATGCTCACCGCCTGCTTCGAGTGGGCTGCCCCCATGCCAGGCCCGCACCGGTCACGCCAGGCCGGCCCACGCCGGTCACGCCCCGTCAGGCCCGCGCCGGCCACTGCTGACGCCGTGCGCGGCTGCCGGTCCGTGGACGGCGCCGGCAGCCGCGCCCCGGGGTCAGGGGCAGACGGTGTCGGCGACGGTGAAGTGGCCGACGGGCGACTCCTTCAGGGTGTGGGTGACGAAGGTGTTGTACAGGCCCATGTTCTGACCGGAGCCCTTGGCGTAGGTGTAGCCGCCGGCGGTCGTGGCACGACCCGCCTGGACGTGGGCGTGGTTGCTCGACGTCCAGCACGCTGCGGTGGCACCCGTGGTCCGCGCGGTGACCGCGGCGGACAGGGCTCCCGTGCCGCCGTCGGCGTCGCGGGCGGCGACGGCGTAGGTGTGGGTCGAGCCGGGCAACAGGCCGGTGTCGGTGTACGACGTCGAGGTGGTCGTGGCGACCGGCGCACCGTCGCGGTGGAGGACGTAACCGGCGGCACCGTCGACCGGGTTCCAGCTCAGGGTGACGCCGGTGTCGGTGGCACCGGTCGCGGCCAGGGCGGTCGGGGCGGGCAGCGAACCGGGCGGCGGGGCGGACTCCGCCAGCCCGAAGAAGCCGGCGATCCAGTAGCTGGAGCAGATCGAGTCCAGGAAGTAGGGGGCGCCGGTGCTGCCGCACTGTTCGGCGCCGCTGCCGGGATCGACCGGCGTGCCGTGCCCGATGCCGGGCACCCGGTTCACCTCGACGGCCACCGAACCGTCCGCCGCCGCGTACTCCTCGTGCCGTGTCCCGTCGGGTCCGATCGGCGAGGTGCGGCTCGGCACCTGGGACAGTCCGTGCAGCGCGGTCCACTGGTCGCGCAGTTCGTCGGCGTTGCGCGGCGCGACGGTGGTGTCCTGGTCGCCGTGCCAGACGGCCAGGCGCGGCCACGGGCCGGTCCACGAGGGGTGGGCGTCGCGGACCCGCTGTGCCCACTGGGCCGGGGTCAGGTCGGCACCGGGGTTCATGCAGGTGTAGGGGCCGGTGTCCTTGGTGCAGTCGTACGGCAGCCCGGCGACGACCGCGCCGGCGCGGAAGACGTCCGGGTAGGTGGCGAGCATCACCGACGTCATGGCGCCGCCGGCGGACAGACCGGTGACGTGGATCCGGCGGGGGTCCGCGCCGTAGGCGGAGACGGCGTGCGCGGCCATCTGCCTGATCGAGGCCGCTTCGCCCTGGCCCCTGCGGTTGTCGGTGGTCTGGAACCAGTTGAAGCACTTGTTCGGGTTGTTCGAGGACGTGGTCTCGGCGAGGACGACCAGGAAGCCGTACCGGTCGGCGAGCCGGGGCAGCCCCGAGTTGTCGGCGTAGCCCTGGGCGTTCTGGGTGCAGCCGTGCAGCGCGATCACCACGGCGGGGTTCGCGGTCGGGGACGCGGGCCGGTAGACGTACATGGTCAGCTGACCGGGGTTGGCGCCGAAGTCGGTGACCTTGCTCAGGCCGACGGCGGCGTGGGCGGCCGGCGCGGGGCCGGCCAGGGCGGCGACGAGCGCCAGGGCCATGGCGGCCAGGAAGCGGGACAGCGGTGCGACGGCTCTGCGCAGTGACGGTTGCTGCATGGCGGCTCCCTCGGTGACCTGGGGGGACACCGGTCCGCTGAGCGGTCCGGTGTCCGGCACCGTAGGGGTCGTACGACGGGCAACGGTATGGCCGCGGGCACCACAGCCTGCCGGGCACCGGGCGCATCCGGACGGGTTGCGCCGCCCGACTACGGCTGCTAGGCCCTGCCGGCCGGGCGGCCCGGGGACGCCCGGCGGGGCCCCGGCGCGCGCCTGTGCCGGCCCGTACTCCCCGACACGTGGGGGCTGGATTCGGCAGCGGTCGCCGGAACGTGCAGGATGGGGGCATGACGACCAAGGTCTATTTCGACATCACCATCAATGACGAGCCCGCCGGGCGCATCACCTTCAACCTGTTCGACGACGTCGTGCCGAAGACCGCGGAGAACTTCCGCGCGCTGGCCACCGGCGAGAAGGGCTTCGGCTACGCCGGCTCCTCCTTCCACCGCGTGATCCCCTCCTTCATGCTCCAGGGCGGCGACTTCACGCGCGGCAACGGCACGGGCGGCAAGAGCATCTACGGCGAGAAGTTCGCCGACGAGAACTTCACCCTCAAGCACGACCGGCCCGGCCTGCTGTCCATGGCCAACGCCGGTCCGAACACCAACGGCTCGCAGTTCTTCATCACCACGGTCGTGACCGGCTGGCTGGACGGCAAGCACGTGGTGTTCGGCGAGGTCGCCGACGACACGAGCATGGAGCTCGTGCGGAAGATCGAGTCCCTCGGCTCGCAGAGCGGCACCACCTCCGCGAAGATCACCATCGCGGCCTCCGGCCAGCTCTGATCCGGTGCCCCCTGGGCCGTCCCACGGTCGGGCGGCCCATACGGGGCCCGTCACGTTCCGCGGACACCCGCGCGCGGGCACGTCCCGCCCGGGTGTCCGGGCGGGACGTGCCCGCGGGGGTTCGTCCCTGCGGGGTCGCGGAGTGTGCCGCGTACGCGGTCGCGGCCCACGGCCCATGGCCGTGGGCCGTGGCCGTGGGCCGTGGCCGTGGGCCGTGGCCGTGGGCCGTGGGCCGTGGCCGTGGGCCGTGGGCCGTGGCCGTGGGCCGTGGCCGTGGGTCACTCCCGGATTTGTCCCGTGCGCGCGCCGGACCTGTGCCAGACCGACGGGGACGTCCGGACGACCGGCGCCGACCGGTCGAAGAGCGTCACCGTCCAGCGGTCCCGCGACCGGGCGGTACCGCCGCGGACGCACCCCCGGCCTCAGGACGGCGGGCTGTGCCCGGGCCTGCGCGGAGCGGCCGAGGCGGCCGGAGCGGGCGCGGTACGGCGTCCGCTCACAGCTTGGCGCCGAAGTTCTGCGTCCACCAGGGGCCGCCGCTTCCGTCGTGGATGCCCACGCCGATGTTCTTGAAGGCGCAGTTGAGGATGTTGGCGCGGTGTCCGGGGCTGTTCATCCAGGACGTCATCACGGACTCGGCGGTCTGCTGGCCCTTGGCTATGTTCTCCCCGTAGGTGGACCAGCGGTAGCCCGCGGCGGTGATGCGCTTGCCGGGGTCTGCGCCGTCCGGATCGGTGTGGTCGAAGAAGTCGCGGGCGGCCATGTCGTCGGAGTGGCCCTGCGCGGCGTCCCGCAGTTTCGCGTCATCGGTCAGCGGGCCGCAACCGGCCGCCGCCCGCTCCTCGTTGACCAGGGCGATCACCTGTGCGGCCATGCCGGACGGGGCCGACTGCGCGACCGGTGCGCGCGAGGCCTCAGGCCGCGGCGCGGGGGCCTTCACCGTGGCCGGCGGCGTGTTCTTGCTCGCCCGGGGACTCGGGGAGGCGCTCGGGCCGGGCGACGCCGAGGCGGACGCGGAAGCCGACGGGGAGGGCGAGGTGGACGGGGAGTTCCCGGGGGTGGTGCCGGGCGTGGTGGGATCCGTCAGGAGCACCTCGTCGGCGGTCCGTACCGCGGTGCCCCCACCGGGCTCGTCGCCCGGCCGGGTGCCGAACCAGTAGAGGCCGCCGCCCGCCACACAGGCGGCCACGACCGCCGCGCCGGCCGCCCGCCGCCGGACGCGGCGCCTGCGCCGCGCCGCGCCGCGGGCGGTGGTCCGCCCTCCCGGTGAGCGGTGGCCGCCGGACGGGACGGTCCCCGCGACGCTCTCGCCCGCTCCGAGGCCGTCATCAAGGCCGTCGCCGACACTCTCGCCGGCGCCGGGGCCGTCGGCAGCGCTCCCGCCACCGAGGTCGTGGCCGGCGCCGAGCGGGGAGGCCGCTCCCGCCGCGGCCACGGCCGACGGGTCCCAGGCCGAGCGGATCCTGGCCGCGAGAGCGGGGGACGCGGCCACCAGTGCCAGACCGGCGAGCAGTCCCTCCGCGGGCAACAGCCCGCTCCACAGGCCCGAACAACGCGTGCAACCGCGTGCGTGCCGGGCTGTCCGCTTGCGCCACAGCGCCGACGGCCGTCCGTCCCAGCTCGCCAGTACGCCCCACAGTTCCTCGCAGGGCGGCTGGGCGTCGAGCGCCCGTACGACCACGCGTGCGGCCTCCAGTTGCGCCTTCATGCGCTGCACGCGGACGGCGGTGTGCTGCGGGGACAGTTCCAGGGCCTCGGCCACCTCGGCGCGCGTCAGTGCGCCGGCGCACTCGAGCCACCAGAGGGACAGCAGGCTCCGGTCGTCGGGCTCGAGCCAGCGCGTGGCGCGCGCGGTCTCCTGGCGCTGCCCCGACAACTGAAGCCGCACCATGGTGAGATCGACGAAGTCGGCGCCCGGGTCGGCCAGGTCACCGGCCTCCTCCACGGGGCCCTGGGTGAACTGCCTCTGCTGCCAGTGCGCGCGGATCTGGTTCATGGTGATGGCCACCAGCCACGACCGGAAGCTCCCGGGGTCGCGCAGCGCGGCCAGCGAGTCCAGGGCGCGGAGCATCGTCTCCTGGACCACGTCGTCCACGTCCACGGAGCCGTTCAGCGCCCGGCCCACGATGTTGTAGACCAGCGGAAGGTACGCGCTGACCAGAGCGTCCTGTGCCGCCGGGTCGCCCTTTCGGGCAGCGGTCACCAGTGCCGCCGGCTCCATCGTGTGCTGAGTACTCATTGCAGCTTCCCTGTCGTCGATGCCGAACGTTGCTGTCCGTGACAAGGGAGATCTCTGCGGCCGCCTCGGATAACAGTTATTCGGAAATTCGTGTGGTGCGATGTTCACCGCACCGCCCCGCCACCGCAATGGGGAGGGTCACACCGGGCCGCCACCCGACTCGACGGCCCGCCGCCGTACGGCCGTTGACGAGCCGTCCACCACGTCCGCGACGTCCTGCCCGAAGGCGGCGGGCGCGACGAGGACGACGAAGACGACGACCACGACGAGCACGACGACCACGACGAGGATCAGCGGCACCGCGCGCTGCCTCCCGGGGCGGAACACGCTCCGCACGCCCCCTCCGCACGCCCCTCCGGGCGCATCCGTACGGGTGGCATCGGCCGGACGGCGAAGCGCCATGGGGCCGGGCGGCGTTGTGCAGGGCCCAACCACCGTCACCGGGAAAGGCACTTCGATGCGACGTACGATCCTCCTCGCCGTCTGCGCCCTGATCACCGCGGCCGCCACCGGCTTCTTCGCCACCAGCGCCATGCGCAGCCGCTGAGGCACCCCACCGGGCCGGTCACCGGAAGGACACCGACCCGCGACTCCGCACACACCAGCCCAGCGCCTCGGCGCGCGCCGACCCGGCGTGCGCCGAGGCGTGCGTGCGTCCAGGCGTGCGTGCGTCCAGGCGTGCGTGCGTCCAGGCGTGCGTGCGCCGAGGCGTGCGTGCGCCGAGGCGTGCGTCACGAGGCCACCGGGAAACCGAAGTCCGTCATTGGCATGGACCTGTCCACGACGGATGGCTACCCTCTACTCATCCGTACGAGAGCGCTCTCAGACGCGGTTGTTCCACCCCCACCTTGCTGGAACGACGAAGGGGCAACTCCCTTGAGACACCGCAGACTCAAGTACGCCGGACTCGCCGTCCTGCTCCTGGCCGGCAGCTGGACCACCGCCTCCGCCCTGCCCGCGGCGGCGAACGACTCCCCCGCACCGGCCGCCGCGGACTCCCGGCCGGTCTCCACCGGACTGCTGGCCGCGATGCAGCGCGACCTCGGCCTGTCGAAGCGTCAGGCCGAGGAGCGGCTCTCGGCCGAGCGCACCGCCACCGCAGTGGAGCCGCGGGCCCGCAGCGCCGCCGGAGCCTCCTACGGCGGCGCGTGGTTCGACGCGGCGGAGGGGCGGCTGACCGTGGCCGTCACCTCCGACGCCTCACCCGCGACGCTGCGCGCGGTCCGCTCCACCGGCGCCGCCGTGCGCACCGTCGAACACAGCGCGCGCGAACTCGACGCGGCCAAGGAACGGGTGGACCGGCTGCCCGCCCCGCGGGGGGTGAGCAGCTGGCACGTCGATCCCGAGGCCAACGCACTGGTGGTCGAGGTGGTCCGGGACAGGGCCGCCGACAACGATGTCCGCCGGTTCGTCTCACGGGCCCGCGCGGCCGGGCCCGTCAGCGTCGAGACGGTCGCCGCCGCGCCACGGACCTTCGCGGCGGGCACGGTCGGCGGTGACCCGTACTACACGGGCAACGTCCGCTGCTCCATAGGCTTCTCGGTGCACGGCGGGTTCGTCACCGCGGGGCACTGCGGCCGGGCGGGCGCCGGTGTCAGCGGCTGGGACGGCTCCTACGTCGGCGCCTTCCAGGGCTCGTCGTTCCCGGACAACGACTACGCCTGGGTGAGCGTCGGCAGCGGCTGGTGGACCGTACCGGTCGTGCTCGGCTGGGGGACCATCCCCGACCAGCTGGTGCGCGGTTCGGCCGAGGCGCCGGTCGGCAGCTCGATCTGCCGGTCGGGCTCCACGACGCACTGGCACTGCGGCAGCGTGCTGGCCAAGAACGAGACGGTGAACTACAGCCAGGGCGCGGTGCACCAGATGACGAAGACCAGCGTGTGCGCGGAACCCGGCGACTCGGGCGGTTCGTTCCTCAGCGGTGACCAGGCGCAGGGCGTCACCTCGGGCGGCTGGGGCAACTGCGGCAGCGGCGGGGAGACCTGGTTCCAGCCGGTCAACGAGATCCTCAACCGCTACGGGCTGACCCTGCACACGGCCTGATCCGCGGCGGACCCGGGAGCCCCGGCCGGCGGGCCGGTCGTACCCCGGGTCCGCGTCCCGGGTCCGCACCGCGGCATTGCGGCGCTCGCCCCGGTCGCCGCGGGGTCAGTCCTCCAGCGCCAGCCGCATGATCGTGAGGTCGAACCACCGGCCGAACTTCAGTCCCGCCTCGCGCACCGTGCCCACCTCCGTGAACCCGAACCGCCGGTGCAGCCGGATCGACGTGGCGTTGCCCGACTCGATCCCGGCGATCATGCTGTGGTGCCCGGCCCCGCGCGCCGCCTCGACAAGGGCGCCCAGCAGCGCGCCGCCGACCCCCAGGCCCTGGCTGCCCTCACGGACGTAGACGGAGTTCTCCACGGTGTGGCGGTAGCCGTCGAGGTCGCGCCAGGGGCCGTAGACCGCGAACCCGACGACCTCGCCGCCGGACTCCGCGACGAGCGCCGAGCCCCGCGCGAGGTGCGCGGCGAGCCAGACCGCGGCGTCGGCCGGCGACTGCCGGGTGTCGGTCCACAGGGCCGTCGAGGTGGCGACGGCGTGGTTGCGGATGACGCGGATGGCCTCGCCGTCGGCCGCGGTCGCCGGACGGACCCGCACCACCTCACGCTTCTCATATATTGTCACCATGTCCAACATAGTAGATCCCCTGGTGGAGCGGATCGCCGTCCGTGTCCGCGCCGAGCGCGAGCGACGCGGCTGGACCCTCAACGAGCTGGCCGGGGCCTCAGGGGTCTCCCGCGCGATGATCCACCGGATCGAACGGGGCGAGAGCAGTCCCACGGCCGTCGTGCTCGGCAAGCTGTCCGCCGCCTTCCGGCTCAGCGTCTCCTCGCTCCTGGCGCTCGCCGAGGCCGAGGCGCACGGGCCCGACGGCACGGCCGGGGTGCGGCGGCACGGCGACGCGACCGAGTGGCGTGATCCGGACACCGGCTACCGGCGCCGTCAGATCACCGGACCGCGCTTCCCCGTGGAGACGGCGGAGATCCGGCTGCCCGCCGGGGCGGCGGTGTCGTACCCGGCGGCGTCCTTCGCGTTCGCCCGGCAGGTGGTGTGGGTGCTGGACGGACGGCTGACCTTCCACGAGGGGAGCACCGTCCACGACCTCGGCCCCGGCGACACCGTGGAACTCGGCGAGCCCGCACCCTGCACCTTCGCCAACGACGGCGACGCCGAGTGCCGGTACGTCGTCATCCGCGCCCAGGCCGACCGGCCGTGAGCGGCCCGGCCCTCCCCCGGCACGGCACCCTGCTGCTCGCGGGCACCGCGGCGACGGCGATCGCCGACAACTACGTCCTCCAGCCCTCCCTCACCGACGTGGCCGCCGACCTCGGGCTGTCCTCCGCCACGGCGGGGCTGGTCCCGACGGCCACCCTCGCCGGCTGCACGACGGGGTTCGCGCTGCTGCTTCCCCTCACCGACCGGGTCGCCCCGCACCGGCTGGTCGGCGTCCAGCTGTGCGGGCTGGCCGCGGGGCTCGTGCTGGCCGCCGCCGCACCGAACGCGCCGGTCCTGCTGACCGCCTGTCTGCTCATCGGCGCGATGGCCGGGGTCGCGGCGCAGGCCGGTGCCATCGCGGGCCGGTACGCCGCACCCGGCCGGCGCGGCAGGGCCATGGCCACGGTCGCCACCGGCCTGTCCGCCGGCATCCTGCTGAGCCGCTGGGCCGGCGGAAGCCTGGCCGACCTGCTCGGCTGGCGCCGCATGCTGCTCGTCTTCGCCGGTCTCGCCCTCCTCGGCGCGCTCGCCACCTCGCGGCTCCTGCCCCGCGAACGCCCGCGTCCCGAGGAGGGTTATCCCGCCGCGCTCGCGGCCATGGGGCCACTGCTGCTCCGGCACCGCCCGCTGCGCCGCGCCGTGACCCTGGGCGGCCTGTGGTACTTCGCCTTCAACGTCGTCTGGGTGGCCCTCACCCTCACGCTGGCGCGTCCGCCCCACTCGCTCGACGCCACCGCCATCGGTCTGTACAGCCTGGCCGGTCTCCTCGGGTTCGTGGCGCTGCCGTTCACCGGCCGCCTGGTCGACCGGTACACGCCGGGCCGGGTCACCGTCGGGGCCGTGACGGCCGCCGCCCTCGGCACGGCGGTCCTGGCCGCCGGTTTCCCGCACCCGGCGGCGACCGTGGCGGGGCTGGCCCTGTTCGACGCGGGCTGTTTCGCCGCGCAGGCCGCCAACCAGAGCGTCGTCGTCGCCGTCGACCCCCACCGCGCCGGCAGCCTCACCGGCGTCTACCTCGTGCTCTACTTCGCCGTCGGCGCGCTGGGCGCGGCCGTCACCGGGCCCCTCCTCGACCTGCTCGGCTGGCGGGGCACGATCCTCACCGCCCTGAGCGCCCTCCTCGTCGCCGGCGGGCTCGCCGCCGCGCGCCGCGCAGGACCCCGTCAGGAGAGGGGCACCGGAGAGGACCGGCGCCGGCCGGCCGCCCTGCGGCCCCGCTGACCCCGGGGACGCGGCGCCGGCGCCGAGACGCCCGGCCGGCGTACCACCGACCGGTCCCCGCCGCGCGTTCCGGCGAGGACCGATGAGTTCCGGCGGACGGCCCGGTCTCCCCTGTGCACGGCCGCCCCGCGCACCGGCGGGCCGGCGGACGGAAGGCGGAACACCATGAGCGGCCTGTACGACCTCCTGCGGCGGTACGTCGACGACGGCACGGTCCCCGGGGCGGTGGCCCTCGTGGCGCGGGGCGGCCGGACCGAGACGGTGGCCGCCGGGACGTTCGAGTTCGGCGGCGGCTCCCCGATGCGGGAGGACACCCTGTTCCGCCTCGCCTCGATCACCAAACCGGTGATGGCCGCGGCGCTGCTGACGCTGGTCGACGAGGGCCGGCTGGCGCTGGACGAACCGGTGAAGGGCTGGCTGCCGGAACTCGCCGCCCCCCGGGTGGTGCGCACCCCGGACGCGGTTCTCGACGACGTGGTCCCGGCGCGGCGGGACGTCACCGTGGAGGACCTGCTCACCTTCCGGGCCGGCCACGGCTTCCCCGAGGACTTCTCGCTCCCGGCCGTCCGGCAGCTCTTCGGGACGCTCCAGAAGTCCGGCCTGGACCCGCGGTACACGCCCGCGCCCGACGAGTGGATGGACCGCCTCTCCCGCATCCCGATGGTGCGCCAGCCGGGCGAGGCATGGCTGTACAACACCGCCTCCGACGTCCAGGGGGTGCTGGCGGCGCGCGTGTCGGGGCAGCCGCTGCCGGAGTTCCTGGCGGAACGCGTCCTCGAACCGCTCAGGATGACCGACACCGCCTTCTGGGTGCCGGCCGACCGGCTCGCCCGGCTGCCCACCTTCTACCGGCCGGGCGCGGAAGGCGTGCCCGAGGTGATGGACCCGCCCGGCGGCCAGTGGAGCGGGCCGCCCGCCTTCCCCTCGGGCGCCGGCGGACTCGTGTCCACCGCGCGGGACTGGCTCGCCTTCGCCCGGATGCTGCTGGCCGGCGGCACGGCGGAGGGCCGGCGGGTGCTGTCGGAGGAGTCCGTGCGCCGGATGACGACCGACCACCTCACCCCCGGACAGCGTGCCTCGTGCGGACTGTTCCTGGAGGGCCAGGGCTGGGGTTACGGCGGTTCGGTGGACGTCGAACGGGTCCGCCCGTGGAACGTGCCCGGCCGCTACGGCTGGGTCGGCGGCTCCGGCACGTCGGCACATCTGGTCCCCGCCGACGGGACGGTGACCGTCCTGCTCACCCAGATGGCGATGACCGGGCCGACCCCGCCCGCCCTGATGCGTGACTTCTGGCAGCTGGCCGCCGCGGCCTGACGTCCGCCGCCCGACGTCCGCGGCCGGGCGTGACGTCTGCGGCCGGGCGTGGCACCATCGGCCGGACCGCAACCGTTCTGGCCGAAAACGTGTCTTCGTCCGCGTGGCCCGATGTGCCGGGCGCGGGTGTCACGGGCGTAGTGCGGGCTTGGGGGACGGCGATGAACACATGGGCGGTACCGGGGTACTCCGAGTCGCTCGAACTCGGGTCCGGGGCGAGCGGGCGGGTGGTGCTGGCCGTCCACGAGCCGACGGGTGTGCCGGTCGCGGTGAAGTACCTCAGCGAGTCGCTGCGGACGCGGCCGGGCTTCGTGCACGGGTTCCGCGCGGAGGCGCAGCTGCTCGCCGGACTGAGCAGCCCGCACGTGGCCGGTCTCTACGAGTACGTCGAGGCCACGAACGGCGCCGCCATCGTGATGGAACTGGTGGACGGCGTCTCCCTGCGGGCCGCGCTGGCCAGGCAGGGCCCGCTGTCGCCCGAGGCCGCGCTGGTCGTCCTCAAGGGCTCGCTGCTCGGTCTCGCCGACGCGCACCGGGTCGGCGTGGTCCACCGCGACTACAAACCGGAGAACGTCCTGGTCTCCCCCGAGGGCGTGTCCAAGCTGGTCGACTTCGGCATCGCCGTGGACGCCGGTGTGCGGGCCGGTGCCGCGGGAACGCCCGCCTACATGGCCCCGGAGCAGTGGACCGGCGCCCCGGCCTCGCCCGCCGGTGACGTGTACGCCGCCACGGCCACCTTCTTCGAGTGCCTCACCGGGCACCGGCCCTACACGGGCGACAACCTGGCCGAACTGGCGCTGCAGCACGTCGAGGGCACCGTCCCGGTCGCGGAGGTGCCCGAGGCGGTGCGGTCGCTGGTCGGCCGGGGTCTGGCCAAGTCTCCGGAGCACCGGCCCTCGGACGCGGCGGCGTTCGTCGCGGAGCTGGAAGGGGTCGCCGCGGCGGCGTACGGGAGCGACTGGGAGGAGCGGGGACGCGGCCGGCTGGCCGCGCTGGTCGCGCTGTTCCTGTTCCCCCGTCCGACCGGCCAGGAGATGCCGACGACCGCCACCGACACGGCCCGTACGGTGTTCGGCCGGGGAGCGGGCAGCGGGCTGCGCCCGTGGCGGCCCACCTGGCCGGGGCTCGCGGTGTCCGTGGCCGTCGTGCTCGTGGCGATCCTGGCGGCGCGCGGCGTCGGCGCGGACACCGTCGCCGACTCCCGGCAGGCCGCGCAGGCCCTGGCCACCACGAGCGCCGTGCCCGCCGTGCCCGCCGCGCCCACGGGCACGGTCGCGCCGAGCGCCGCGTCGCCGACGCCGACGACGACGCCCTCCGAAGCGCCGTCCGCCACCGCCTCGTCCGGCAGCCCGGCTCCCCCGTCCGCGTCCCTGGCCCCCTCGCCCTCCGCGGCGCCGGCCACCCCGAGCGCGGGGCCGACCACCGCGGAGCCCTCGCTGCCGGCGTCTCCCGGCTCCACGGCCGGCACCTCCGCTCCCCCGGGCCCGCCCGCGGTCAAGGACGTCACCGTGACCGGGTTCCGGCAGACCGGGCCCGGCACGGCCACGGCGACGGTCACCGTCACGACGGACGGCACCGGCCCGTTCTCCGTCACCGTCGGCTGGTTCACCGGGAACGTCAGCGGCCGGCCGGGGACCGGCGACGGGGCACCGACGACGCAGCAGCGCAGCGGTGCCACGCAGTACTCCTTCACCGTCGACCACGCCTTCCAGGGCAGCGGCTGCTACTGGACGGTCCAGGTCGGCACCAGCCCCGTCGCCGCCGGCGGCGACGCCTCCCAGCAGCTCCTGACCAGGCAGTGTGAACTCCGATGACCATCCCCGACGGCGCGACGCCCGCACCCGGTTCCCTCCCCCCGGCGAAACCCGGGGCCGGGGACGACGACTACAGCGCGACCGTGCTGGCCAGCCACTGGGTCCAGCTGCCCGACCCCGGCCCCGACCCCGATTCCGGCCCCGCCGCGGAACCCGCTCCGACCCTCGTGGCCGGCACGGTGGCCGTTCCCGGTGACGGGACCGTCCTGCGCTTCGGTCCCGGCGTGACGGCGGCCCTGACCCGGCAGCCACGTCCGACGCCGCCCACGCCCGTGCCGCCCACGCCGGCGCACCGCCGGCTGCGGCGCCACGCGCTGCCCGCGCTGGTGCTGGTCGCCGCCGTCCTGTTCCTGTTCTGGCGTCAGCACACGGCATCCACGGTGGGTGTGCGCGAGGTGTCGGTGTCGGTCGCGCGGGAGCTCCAGGGCTGTGACACGACCGCCGGCGTGGTCGGGGTCATCCGCACCGACGGCCGGCCGGGCACGCTCTCCTACCGGTGGGTGCGCAGCGACGGCACCTCCTCCGCCGTACGGCACGCCACGGTCGCGCGGGGACAGCGGCACGTGCGGCTCCAGTTGCTGTGGACCTTCCGGGGGCCCGGCCGGCACGAGGCGGTGGCGGAGCTGCGGGTGCTGTCGCCCGAGCGGCGGTCGGCCGAGGCACGGTTCGTGTACGACTGCTCCTGACCGCCTGCTCCTGACATCCGTCCGCCACCGCTGCCGCCGTCGGCGCGTCGCCTCGCGCGCCCCTGGGGGGGGCCGGCTGCTCGCCGAGGAGTGTGCACGGGGTCGGTCTGACTCGATCGTGTGATGGTCGGCTCCCGGACTTGTGGCGTCCTGGGCCGTTCGGGCTACGGTGATGGTGCAACCTGCGACGCCGGGTACGGCATCGGCGTGCGGGGCCCCGCTCCACCGCAGTGGTGGTCCGGGCCCTCCCCGTGGCCTCCGGCCGTACCCGTCCGGCCAGGCCGTGAGGGAACGGCCTCCCGGAATCGTTCGGGACGCACGACTGAGAGGTGTCACTCCTGCTCGGCCCGCAGGAGCGGCAGAAAAGGACGGACGCCGCGAGCCTGCGCTTCCCGGTGGGCCGAGAGGAGGCCACGGCAGCCATGAGGACGATCGGAACGAACGGCCCGAGTCCGCGCGAGCGGCTGGGGCAGGGCCTCTTCGCGCGCGTCGCCGGGCCCGACGGGGTGCGCAACCGCGCCCGCATCCACGGCACGCCGGGCCCGCGCTGGTTCGGACCGGAGCGTCCCGTCCGCCAGGTGCACGGCGACGCCTCGATGTTCGTCGGCGGCCTGTCCGCCCTGCTGCTCCAGTCGCTGCATCCGCTCGCCATGGCCGCCGTGGCCGCGCACTCGGGTTTCCGGGGCGACCCGTGGGGCCGGCTCCAGCGCACCAGCACCTTTCTCGCGACGACGACGTACGGCACCGCCGAGCACGCCCAGCAGGCCTGCGACCAGGTCCGCACCGTCCACGAACGCGTCCGCGGGGTCACCGCGAGCGGGGAGCCGTACCGCGCGTCGGACCCGCACCTGCTGGCCTGGGTGCACGTCGCCGAGGTCGACAGCTTCCTCCGCGCGCACCAGCGCTACGGCCTGCGCCCCCTGTCGGACGAGGAGTGCGACGGGTACGTCGAGGACACGGCCCGGATCGCCGTCGCCCTCGGCATCCCCGATCCGCCGCGCAGCAGGGAGTCGCTCGCGGCGCGGTTGTCGGCGTACCGCCCGGAGCTGCGCGCCACACCCGAGGCCCGGGACACCGCCCGCTTCCTCCTGCTGAACCCGCCGGTCCCCCTCGTGGCTCGCCTGCCCTACGGCGTACTGGCCGCCAACGCCGTGTCGCTGCTCCCCGGCTGGGCCGCCGCCGAGCTGCGCCTCCCCCGGTTCGCCGTCGTCGACACCCTGTGCGTGCGGCCGCTGGGGGCCGCGATGACGGCGGCGATCCGCTGGGCGATGATGCCGACCCGGCGTGCGGTGGTCGCGCCGCCGGTCTGACGGGGTGGTGCCGCGCGTGCCGCCTCACGCCGCCCGGATGCGGTCCCGGGTGCGGGCCGGGACCGGGGCCGCATAGGGGCGGTGGGGGGCCGGGGGTATGCGGGTGGGGGCCGGGGCGGTGCGCAGCGGCCGGACCCGGTAGGTGGTCTTCGTGGGGTCGGTGAGGGGGTCGCCGAGGGTGATGCGGCCGGCGGCCTGCAGTTCGTCGCACTCGGCGGTGGGGAGGGCGACGTAGCAGCCGCCTCTGCCGGTGGTGGAGTCCAGCGGGCGCCAATAGCTGTACCTGCGGCGGCCGTTGGCGTGCACGGTGACGAAGACCGGGGTGCGGGCGTCCGAGACGATGCGCAGGATGTCGGCCGTGGCCGGGGTTCGAGGCGTGTCGGCGGACTGCGGCCGGATCGCGGTGAGCGGCATCAGCGGTGACCTCTTTCAGGGCAGGGACTCGAGACCGCCTACCCCGTCTTGCCCGGAGTTGATCTCGCTTCCGCGTATTCTTCAGCACACCGCTGACAATTCGTCGAGGGGTGGCACCTTGGGCGCGGCGCCACCCCTTCGGAAATCCTGCTAAAGGGCGCGTTCCAGGCGTTCGGCGAGGAGTTGTGTGAAGCGGGCGGGCTCCTTCGGCCGACCGCCTTCCGCGAGTACCGCGAGGCCGTGGAGGAGTTGTGCGTCCTCGGCGAGCGCGGCCCGGTCCGCCCGGTCGCGCAGGGCCCGGTTGAGGCCCTTCACGAGGGTGTGGTCGGGGTTGAGTTCGAGGATGCGCCGGGCGCGGGGGACGTCCTGGCCCATCGCGCGGTAGAGGTTCTCCAGCGCCGGGGTCAGGTCGTCGGTGTCGGAGACCAGGCAGGCCGGGGAGACCGTGAGCCGGGAGGACAGCCGGACCTCCTTGACGTCCTCCCCGAGCTGCTCCTTCATCCAGGCGAGCAGGTCGGCGTACTCCTCGTTCTGCTTCTCCCGGCTCTCCTCGGGCTTCTCCTCGTCACCGTCGCCGTCGAGGGGGAGCTCGCCCTTGGCCACGGACCGCAGCGGCTTGCCGTCGAACTCGGCGACCGCGTCGGTCCACACCTCGTCGACCGGGTCGGTCAGCAGCAGGACCTCGATGCCGCGGTCCCGGAAGGCCTCCATGTGCGGCGAGTTCTCGATGGCGTCGCGGGAGTCGCCGGTCATGTAGTAGACGGCGTCCTGCCCGTCCTTCATCCGCTCCACGTACTGCTTGAGCGTCGTCGGCTCCGAGGCGTCGTGCGTGGTGGCGAACGACGAGACGGCGAGGAGGGCCTCACGGTTGTCCGCGTCGGTCACCAGCCCCTCCTTCAGGACGGGGCCGAACTCCCGCCAGAACGTGGCGTACCGGTCGGGGGCGGCGTTCGCCATGTCCTTCACCGAGGACAGGACCTTCTTCGCCAGCCGCCGGTGCATCAGCTGGATGTGGCGGTCCTGCTGGAGGATCTCACGGGACACGTTGAGCGAGAGGTCCTGGGCGTCGACGACGCCCTTGACGAACCGCAGGTACGGCGGGAGGAGGGCCTCGCAGTCGTCCATGATGAAGACGCGCTTGACGTAGAGCTGGACGCCGCGCTTGTGGCCCTGGGTGAACAGGTCGTGCGGGGCGTGCGAGGGGATGAACAGCAGCGCCTGGTACTCGAAGGTGCCTTCGGCCTGGAGCCGGATGGTCTCCAGCGGGTCGTTCCAGTCGTGGCTGATGTGCTTGTAGAGCTCGTGGTACTCCGCGTCCTCGACCTCGTCGCGCGACCGCGCCCAGAGCGCCTTCATCGAGTTCAGCGTCTCGGGTTCGGGCGCGGCGCCGTCGCTCTCCCCGCCGTCGCCGGCCGGGGCCTGCGGGGTCATCCGGATCGGCCAGGTGATGAAGTCCGAGTACCGCTTGACGATCTCCCGGAGCTTCCACGGCGAGGTGTAGTCGTGGAGCTGGTTCTCCGGGTCGGCCGGCTTGAGGTGGAGGGTGATGGTGGTGCCCTGCGGCGCCCCGTCGACGGTCTCCAGCGTGTAGGTGCCCTCGCCGCGCGACGACCAGCGCGTGCCCTGCGCCTCGCCGGCCCGCCGGGTCACCAGGGTGACCTCGTCGGCCACCATGAAGCTGGAGTAGAAGCCGACGCCGAACTGCCCGATGAGGTTCTCGGCGCCGGCCTCGTCGTCGGCCTGCCGCAACTGCTCGAGGAACTTCGCCGTGCCGGAGTTGGCGATGGTGCCGATCAGCTCCGCCACCTCGTCGTACGACATGCCGATGCCGTTGTCCCGCACGGTCAGGGTGCGGGCCTCGCCGTCGGCCTCGATGCCGATGTGCAGGTCGGACACGTCGGCGTCCAACGTGTCGTCGCGCAGCGCCGCCAGGCGCAGCTTGTCCAACGCGTCCGAGGCGTTGGAGACGAGTTCACGCAGGAAGACATCCTTGTTCGAGTAGATCGAGTGGATCATCAGCTGCAGGAGCTGACGGGCCTCTACGCGGAACTCAAACGTTTCGGTCGGCATGATGGGCGACTACCTCTCCGTCCCAGGTCATCCGGAACTGACTGACGGCAGTCACTTTAGAACAGTCGGTCACCGGCGCGCTCGCCCGGCTACCGCCGCGTGCGCAGCCGGTCCAGCAGCCGGCGCGCCTGGGCCCGCCGGCGCGGATCGGACGCCGTACGGCGCACCTGCTCCATGGTGCGGCGGCCCTGAGGGCTCCTGCTGAACTCCTTGATGCGCTGGATGACGGTGGCCATCGTCGTCCTCCTCGGGTCGGATCGGTCGCTGTCCTCGTCCGCCTACCCGGCCGGGCGCCGATCAGGCCCAAAATCCTTGATCGTCCGGCGAGTTCGGCCGTCGCGAGGTGGCGCGCCGGCCGCGGGCATGGGCCGGGGAGGAGGGGGCAACCGACCTGCACCGCGGTCCGCGACTTCGCGGAGGCCGCCGGCACCGCACCCGCGATCCCCGTACCGGAGGGAGTCACCACCATGACCTCGGCCCAAGGCCCGTACGGACAGCCCCGGCCCCCGTACGGCACGACGCCCGAGCACCGCAACGGATTCGGGATCGCGGCGCTCGTGCTGGGCATCGTGGCCGTCGTGCTCTTCTGGACCGTCTTCGGCGGCATCGTCCTCGGGCTGCTCGCCCTGGTCTTCGGCGTCCTGGGACACCGCCGCGCGAGGCGTGGCGTCGCCACCAACGGCGTCATGGCCATCGTCGGCGCGGTGACGGGAGCCCTCGGCCTGATCGGTTCGTCGGTCATCCTCGCTGCGGGCGTGTCGCTGCTCGACTCGGACGAGTTCAAGAGCTACTCCGACTGTGTCGAGCACGCCGAGACGCAGGCCGAACGCGATCAGTGCGCCAAGGACTTCGACCGGGACGTGAACAACTGACGTACCGCGTCGGGCACGTCCGCCGTGCGACCGATGATGCCCCGGCGCCACGCCCGACACCACGTCGGGCGTGGCGCCGTCGGGCGTCCGGTCCGAGGCGGGCCGCACGTGGGGCAGGTCGTCGGGCACGTCCGGGAAGAGACGGCCGTAGAGGTCCGGGCCCTTGCGCACGAGCGCGGACCGGTGGCCGCGGTGGGATTCCGGGTCGCCCGGCCACGGCGGCAGTTCACCGGCGTCGGCCGGCTCCCGCCGGGTGCGGACGCCGGTTTCGCCGCGGCTGCCGGTGAAGCCGGCGCGGGGAAGGAAGGTCCGCACGGGCCGCCCCCGGCGGGAGAACGGGGAGCCGCCGGCCGCACGCTGCGGAAGTGCGCGGCCGGCGGCCGGGCGGATGGGCGGATGGGCGGGCCGTCGTGGACCGGCAGGCCGGTCAGGCCGCGGCTCGGCCGGTCAGGCCGCGGCTCGGCCGGTCAGGCCGCGGCTCGGCCGGTCAGGCCGCGGCGAACCTGTCCCACGCGCGGTGCCCGCCCAGGAGACGGGTGAGCTGCTCCAGGACGGCCGTACCCGAGGCGCCGGCGACGACGCCCGGTGCGCCGGCGGGCACCCCGGACGCGTCGAGGACGGCCTCGCCGCCCGCCCAGGCGCCGAGGGCCTTGCCGTGCCGGAAGGCCTCCGACACCAGCAGGCTGACGCGCGGGTCCACGGGCGCCGGGCCCACGGCGGCGGGGAGCCCCTTGGCGTCACGGGCGCCGTAGGCGTCGCCGCCCACGGCGGGGGTTCCCGCCAGCAGCAGCGCGTCGAACTCGACGGACCGCGCGCCTGCGTAGGTGCGCTGCACCGTCAGGGAGCCCAGGGTGCCGCCGACCGGGCCGATCACCAGGGGGACCATGCCGCCTTCGAGGACGGCGTCGCGTACGGCGCGTACCCCGTCGAGGTCGCCGTCCGGGCCCGCGACGATGCCGATGACCCGGCCGTCCGTGGGCCAGGTGCGGCCCACCTGCGACAGGGCCGGACTGGGCTCGACGTCCGCGAGCGGCACGGTCGGCTGCGGCGCCGGCAGGCCGAGGCCCGTCGCCACCTCGCCGCACAGCTCCGGGTCGATGTTGGCCAGGACCTGCAACGCCCGCTCCCTGATGGCCTGTTCGTAGCACTTGGAGAGTTCGAAGGTGTAGGCGCCGATGATGTGCTCGCGCTCCACCGGGCTCATGCTGAGCCAGAACCGGCGCGGCTGGCTGAAGTGGTCCGCGAACGACTCGGGTGCCTCACGCACCTTGGTGGCCTCGGGCACCGGCACCGGCGACTCGATGTAGGCACCGGTGTCCGCGCCGGCGGTGAACGGGCAGCCGCCGTCGAGGGAGTTGGGCCGGTAGGGGGCGACACCCCGGTGCACGGCCGTCTGGTGCATGCCGTCGCGCAGCATGTCGTTGACCGGCGCGTGCGGCCGGTTGATGGGCAGCTGGGGGAAGTTGGGGCCGCCGAGCCGGGTGATCTGGGTGTCGAGGTAGGAGAACAGGCGCCCGGCCAGCAGCGGGTCGTCGGTGATGTCGATGCCCGGCACGAGGTGGCCGACGTGGAAGGCGACCTGCTCGGTCTCGGCGAAGAAGTTCGAGGGGTTGCGGGTGAGGGTCAGCAGCCCGACCGGCCGCACGGGGGCCAGTTCCTCGGGGACGAGGTTGGTCGGATCCAGCAGGTCGATGCCCTCGAAGGTCTGGTCCGGGGTGTCGGGGAAGGTCTGGATGCCCAGCTCCCACTGAGGGTACGCGCCCGCCTCGATGGCGTCGGCGAGGTCCCGGCGGTGGAAGTCCGGGTCGACGCCGTTGATGATCTGCGCCTCCTCCCACACCAGGGAGTGCACACCCAGCCTGGGCTTCCAGTGGAACTTCACCAGCGTCGTGCCGCCGTCGGCGTCGACCAGGCGGAAGGTGTGGACGCCGAAGCCCTCCATCGTGCGGTACGAGCGCGGGATGCCCCGGTCGGACATGTTCCACAGGGTGTGGTGGGTGGCCTCGGTGTGCAGGGTGACGAAGTCCCAGAAGGTGTCGTGCGCGCTCTGGGCCTGCGGGATCTCGCGGTCCGGGTGCGGTTTGCCCGCGTGGATGACGTCCGGGAACTTGATGGCGTCCTGGATGAAGAAGACGGGCATGTTGTTCCCGACCAGGTCGAAGACGCCCTCGCTGGTGTAGAACTTCGTCGCGAAACCGCGGGTGTCCCGCACGGTGTCGGACGAACCGCGCGAGCCCAGCACCGTGGAGAACCGCACGAAGACGGGTGTCTCCTCGTCCTCCGCGAGGAAGTCGGCCCTGGTCACGGAGGCCGCCGTGCCGTAGCTCTGGAACACCCCGTGGGCCGCCGCGCCCCGGGCGTGCACCACCCGCTCCGGGATGCGCTCGTGGTCGAAGTGCATGACCTTCTCGCGCAGATGGTGGTCCTGGAGCAGTACGGGGCCGCGGGGTCCGGCCTTGAGCGAGTGGTCGGTGTCGTGGAGGCGGGTCCCCTGGGCGTTCGTCAGGTAGCTGCCGGACTGCGCGACGCGGGCCTGGTCGGCTCCCGTGGGCTGTCCCGTCGGGGACACGGTGTCGGGCCCGCTCTGGTCCGGCTTGGGCGGCAGGGGGTCCGTCGGCCGGGTCGGCTCGGCGACCGGAGGGGACTGGGTGCCCGGCTTCCCGGGGATCCCGTCCTCCGGCCCCGCTCCGTCGGCGCGCAAGGTGTCGACGACCTTCTCCGCCGCCCGCTTGATGGGATTGCTCTCGCTCATCGCTTCCTTCGCTTCTCACTCGTGGCGCGGATGTGTGCCGGGGCCGCGTGGCGGTCCGGCTGCCGACGGCAGCGGAGGGCGTACGGCCTCCTCCGCACCTGCTCGCGGGTGGCGGGGGGCCGCGGGGACCACGGCGTCAAAGGCACACAAAGGCCTACGAAAAGGTGGTTCCGTGCATCAATCTGGCACGGTCGGGAGTCCGTCGCAGTGGCTCGTCCACCAGCCGGGTGACCGGCGGCAGCGGGATCCGGGCAGACCCGGAACGGGTCGCGCGCCGCGGCCGGACGAACCGGGCGGGCGCGGCGCCGCGACCCCTTCGGTCCCGCGGAGGCCCGGTGGCCCTCGGAGCGGACACCGGCCTCCTCCCCCGCCTCGCGCATCGTGCGGCCCGACGCCGCACCCGGACGGGAGGAGCCCCCGGAGCCGGTGCCCGCGCCGGTCACCTCGTCGGTCGTGTCGGTCTTCTCCCGGTTCTCTTCCGGTTCTCTTCCGGCACCGTCATCACGGCCGTCCCTTCCGCGCACGTCGAACAGATCGCGGGCCGAGTACCCGATGCCCGCGACGCACACACGGCGGCTTCCGGCCACCGCCGGGCGTCCGCCGGGAGCCGCCGTCGTGGACGGTGCCACTGGTCCACCCGGTCGCCCATCCGTCCGTCCGCTCGGCGGTGGGTGCGCCGCTGCGGCAGCCCGCACCGGCCGGAGCCGGCCACGGGGCCCCGGGCGAAGCGGAGGCCCGCCGTGATCGGCGCGGGCACGGCGCTCCCCGGCCTCGCGCTCGGCGGGCTGCGGGGCCGGGGAGCACGGCCGGGAGCACGGCCGGGAGCGCGCCGCGGACCGGTCAGGTGGCGCGGACCGGTCGGGCGGCGCGGGTGCGGTCGGGCGGCGCGGGTGCGGTCGGGCGGCCTCGGCCAGGCAGGTGCTGAAACAGATGACACGATTCTCGCCGGAGCCGCGTCCGGCGGAGGCGGCGATGTCGTGCGGTGCGAGGGTGCGGCACGGGGCCCACCGGCCGTCGGCGTGGTCGACGGTCACGCTCACGGTGGTGTCGCGGTCGTTGACGACGGTGGTGCAGCGCCGGCAGGCGTAGTGGTGCGCACGGTCGGGGGCCGGTGTCGCGGTGCGCACGGTCGGGGGCCGGTGTCGCGGGCGGGCCGGCGATCGCGGCGCGGGAAGCCGCCGGGCTCGTCAGCAGGACGGCGGGCGCGGCGGCGGTCATGGCCGCGGCCCGTGCAAGGAGACGCGGCACTGCTCTTCCTCAAGAGGTGAGGGCGGACGGACGGCCGGCGGTGGGGCGTCCTGACGCGCCGTCCCACGGCCCCTCACCTCTTGCGCAAAGAGACGAAGGTGTTCTCAGACGCCGTCCGGACGTCGAGCAAAGTGACTGCTCGGCGCGGGCACGAGGTCTGCACGTTCTGTCAGCCGGTCCGGCGGTGCGGCCGGCGGGAGCGGTTCACTCGGGGCGGCCCCGCACGGCGAGGAAGTGCTGCGCGGGCAGGTTGCCGGCGGCGGACGGGGACGGGATGACCGAGGCGAGATCGCGCTGGATCCGCTCGGCCTCGCCCCGCACCTGGGTCGGGATGTCGCCCCGCTCGGCGACGAGACGATGGAAGATCGGCGTTTCCTGGAACACGTACGGACGTCACTTTCGGCAGACGGCGGCCACGACAGGGCCAGTTGGGCCGGCGGACAGGCACGGTCGACGAGGCGGGTCAACGCCGGTGTCGACCCCTGTCCACCGAGTCGGACCGGGTCACCGGGCGCCGACTCGCTCCCACGCCGGTCGGGCAGGGGCCAGGACATCGTAGACGGGTGCGGGGGGAGAGCTTGCGCCGCCCTCCCCGATCGGCAGGTGTCGTTCCGGGGGACCGCCCGCGGGCGGCGCGGGGCGGTCGGGCACCGGGTCGCCACCGCGTCCACCCGGTGTTCGAGCAGCGCCACGGGGGCGTCGTTCCACGCGAGGTGGAGCGTGCGCACGGCGGCGTCGGCCCGGCACCCGCGCAACGCGCGCACGGCGGGGACGACGGTGAGGCCGATGTGTACCCGCCGGTGCACCCGCCGGTGCTGCCGCCGGTGCTGCCGTCGGGGCGGGCGGCGAGGACCGGCCGCCGCAGGCGGGTGGGGGTGACGGCCCGTCACCCGGAAGGCCGTACAAGAGGCCGCGCGCGGGCGTGACGACAGGCGGTGGCGAATTCATACGCTTAATGTCACTTGTCATGTTTTCACTTCAGAAACACCTGATGCGCCGTCATGCGCGCGGACCGCTCCGGTCGGCCCGCCCCGCCCTGTGGCTCGGCCTGCCCGTCGCCGCCCTCCTGACCGTCATGACCCCCGCCGCCGGGGCGGCCCCGGGCCTCCCCGCGGGAGCCGACTGGGACGCCATCGCCCGCTGTGAGTCCGGCGGCAACTGGCGGGCCAACACCGGAAACGGCTACTACGGCGGCCTCCAGTTCTCACAGCGCAGCTGGGTCGCCGCGGGCGGACTCAGACACGCGCCGCGAGCCGACCTGGCGAGCAGGAGGTCGCAGATCGCCGTCGCCCGCAGGCTCGCGGCGATGCAGGGCATGAACGCCTGGGGCTGTGCGTGAACGCCGCCGCGTGAACCTCCCGGTGCCCCCTTCTACGGGGGCACCGGGATCTCCTGCTCGGCCCAGATGATCTTGCCGTCGGGCGTGTAGCGCGCTCCCCAGCGATGCGCGAGCTGGGCGACGAGGAA
Organism: Streptomyces sp. NPDC088766; assembly: GCF_044750845.1. NCBI lineage: Bacteria > Bacillati > Actinomycetota > Actinomycetes > Kitasatosporales > Streptomycetaceae > Streptomyces > Streptomyces sp. NPDC088766. The sequence goes on from NZ_JBIVKQ010000011.1 coordinate 156,688, forward strand.
CAGGCCCCGGCCCCCCTCGTCCGTGCTGCGGGCGTGCCGGAGCCGGGGGGCCGTACTGCTGGCGTCGCAGACCTCGCAGGTCAGCCGGGCGTCGCGGAGCAGGCGGAGCCGGATGGGGGGAACGGCGTGCCGGATCGCGTTGGTGACCAGCTCGCTCACGACGAGTTCGGTCGTCATCGCGAGGTCCCCCAGCCCCCAGGCCTCCACCTGGCGGATCGCGCGGGCCCGTGCGTCGGCGACGGCGGCCGGATCCACGGGGACCTCCCAGGACACGACGTCGTCGGCGTCCAGGGCGCGGGTGCGGACCAGGAGCAGGGCGACGTCGTCGGGCCGGGGCGCGGGCACGAGGTGCCGTACCGCCGTCGAGCACAGCGTGTCGAGATCGCCGTCCGGGTGGGCCAGCAGTTCGCCGAGCCGGGCCATGCCCCGTTCCATGTCGCGGTCGGCCCCCTCGATGAGACCGTCGGTGTAGAGGCCCAGAAGGCTGTTCTCGGCGAGTTCGATCTCGGTGGTCTCGAAGCCCATGCCGCCGAGCCCGAGCGGAGGCCCGGCGGGAACCTCCGGGAAGGTGACCCGCCCGTCGGGCGAGACCACGACGGGGGGCGGATGCCCGGCCCGGGCGATCGAGCACCGCCGGGTGACGGGATCGTAGACGGCGTAGAGACACGTTGCGCCGAGGAAGGTGGCCGCCGTGGTGCGGGCCGCCTCGTCGTCGCTGTCCTCCGCGCTCAGCCGGAGCACGAGGTCGTCCAGGTGGGCCAGCAGTTCGTCGGGGGGCATCTCCATGTCGGCGAGGGTCTGCACGGCGGTGCGCAGCCGGCCCATCGTCGCCGCGGCGGTGATGCCGTGCCCCACCACGTCCCCGACCACCAGGCCCACGCGGGCCCCGGAGAGCGGGATGACGTCGAACCAGTCGCCGCCCACGCCGTCCGTCGGGTCGGCCGGCAGATAGCTGGAGGCGACCTCCAGCGCCGAACCGCCGGTCAGGACGTCCGGCAGCAGGCTGCGCTGCAAGGTGACGGCGGCCGTGTGCTCCCGCGTGTAGCGCCGCGCGTTGTCGACGCACAGGGCCGCCCGCGCGACCAGTTCCCGGGCCAGCAGCACGTCGTCGGACTGGAAGGAGACCGGGTTGAGCGAGCGGATGAACGTGGTGACCCCCAGGACGGTGTTCCGCGCCCGCATCGGCACGGAGATCAGCGAGTGCAGTCCGAACTCCCGGATCCGCTCCGCGCGCGCGGGCTCCTCCGCCACCCACAGGCCCTCGGAGGGGTCGAGGACCGGGATGAGGATCGCGTCCCCCGCCATGAGCAGACGCATACCGTGCGGGGGCGGGAGGAAGCCCACACGGTCACCGATCTGCGCCACCGCCTCCGGGCAGCCCTCGCGCACCGACCTCAGCGCGGCGCGGCGCATCACCGGTCTGGCGGGCGCCGGGCCCGCGTCGGTCAGCCAGGCGCCGTGCCCCTCGGTGCTGAGGACCGGCTCCAGGAGATCGACGATGACGAAGTCGGCGAAGCCCGGAACGGCGAAGTCGGCGAGTTCCTGGGCCGTCCGCATCACGTCCAGGGTGGTGCCGACGCAGGTTCCGGCCTCGTTGACCATCGACAGCAGGCGGCGCGCGTTCCACCGCTCGGTGACGTCCAGGACCATGTAGCAGACCCCGGCGACGGCGTCGTGGGCGTCCACCAGCGGGAAGAACGAGGTCGAGTAGGCGTGCTGCCGGTGCGGGTCGGCCCAGCTCCATCCCACGTACTCGTAGTCGGTGACCGGGGCGCCCGTCTCCAGGACCTTGCGCATCAGGCCTTCGAGCGTCTCCGCCTGGAGGCCGGGGAGCAACTCGCTCAGCCGGTGTCCCAGCCGCTGCTCGCGGGGGACGCCGCCGAAGCGCTCCAGGGTGTCGTTCAGCCACACGTAGCGCAGGTCCAGGTCCATCACCGCCATGCCGATCGGCGAGCGGGTCAGGAACCCGTCGAGGACGGACTGGCCGACCGTCCACCGCGTCCGCCGCTCACGGGCAGAGAGCAGGAAGCACTCCTCGTCGCCCAGGCGGAAGGACGCGGAGACGCGCAGGTCCACGTCCAGGGGCCGGCCGTCGTGATGGCGTACGGAGATGCGTCCGTTCCACCCCATTCCGGCGCGGCAGCGCTCGGCGACGCCGGCCACCCGCGCCGGGTCCGCGGGCATCGCCACCAGACGCGCGGCGGAACCGCCGACCACCTCGCCCGCCGGGCGGCCGAGCAGCGCTTCGGCCGCCCGGGTCCAGCCCACGACGACGCCACCGACGGTGACGACGGCCGCCGCGTCGGTGGACGCGTCGAGAACCCCGTCGGCCCCGTCGGCCGCCGGCTCACCGGATCCCCCGGCCGGCGCCCCGCCCGGACCGCCACCGGGCGCACCGCCCGCCGGTCCACCGGGAAGACGATCGCGCTCACCGGCCGCCGGCACACCGGGACCGCCGTCGGCGCGACCGGGTGCCGGCCCACCAGGGCTCCGGCCCGGCTCGGCGGGCAGCGACGCGCCGGAGACCTCCCCGGTCCCGCCGTGCAGCGGCCCGCCCGGCACGTCACCGGGCGCACCGGGCACCGCCCCGTCCTGAACCGCGCCCGGTTCGCCGAACGCCGGCCCACCGGGGGCCTCCGCCGGTCCACCGTGCAGCGGCGCGCCGGAGACCTTCCCGGATTCGTCGCGCAGCGGCCCGTCGGGAACCTCCGCCGGTCCCGCGGCCGGCGGGCCGCCGGAGACCTCCCCGGCCCCGCCGCGCAGCAGGCGGCCGGGCACGTCGTCGGGGCCGCCGGGCGTCGGCCCGCCGGGGAAGCGTCCGGGTCCGTCGGGCGGCGGACCCTTGGGAGTACCTCGAGCAGATTCCATGGCTGCCATCCTCTTCACGACCATGGTCCTGCTAGTCCGGCCGATGCGCACGGCACCGGCCGGGTCGGCCGGTGCCGACGGCGACCAGGCTTCCCGGATCCGCCGTGCGGAGGAAGCATGGAGGGGCCGGTGCCCGCGACCCGGACGTGCGGCGGTACCGGCCGTCGCCGCCCCGTTCCGCCGACCGGTGGAGGAGGCTCGGGGACGACGTCCGATTCCTTCCGGTCCGGCAACGACCCGTACGGCCTCGAGCCGCCCCGCACCACCGGCCTGCTGGACATGCTGAGCGTGGCGGCGGTGGTCCTCGACGCCGAGGGACGCATCGTCTTCCTGGGCGGCGGATCGTCGGACCGCTGTCCCGTGCCGGCCCGGTGCACCTGTCGACGTCCAGGCCCTCCGGCGCTCGACCGCCCACCGCCTCGACGCCCGGGGCAAGGACGGCCGCGCCCCGTCCTGCGACGCGGCCCCGTCCACCGGCACGTGCACACGGCGGGCCGGCTCCGTCACCCCACCGACCGGGGGTCGATGTGCCTCCCCGGCGGGGCGAGACCGGGCCGGCAGGCTTCCCGGGCTCCCGGCCCGGGCCCGGGCACGGGCACGGGCACGGGCACGGGCACGGCGCTGGTGGGGTCGTGCACCCTCCGGTTCCGGCCCACGGCCCGTTCGTGGCCGCCGCCCACGCGCTCCTCGCGCGGAGACGACGCGCAGGGACGAGACGCGCAGGGACGAGACGCGCGGGGACGGGACGGGCGGGGACGAGACGGGCGGGTCCGGCGGCGGAATCCGTTCCGCCGCCGGACCGGCGCGATCCAGACCTCGTGGACCCGGCCGGGGCCCAGGTGTCGGTGGAGGCGCCCGGCTGCGGAGCGGGCGTCACGGCCTCGCCCGCGGTCTTCGGGGTCGGCCCGTACCGGCTCGGAAGGGGATCGACGGGCTGGAAGGCTGGAAGAACGTGGTGCCGCGACAAACCGTCGACGGTGCCCTCGGGGCAGGGGACGCTCACGTCGTGCCGGCCGCTCGGTGAGGGGCCGGTCGGCCGTCACCGGCCCGCGGCCCGGTTCTGTTTGCCCGTGGCCTGTTCCTTGCCCTTGGCCGCCCCGGCCGGTGCCCGGGTCTTGTCGGGCTTGCCGCGCGTGCGGGGACCGTCGGCCGCCGGGGGTTCCTGCGCCCGGTCGCCGGCCTCGCCGTCCCGCCCGGACGACGGGGCACGGGTCGCGGGGGTCGCGGCCACGGTCCCGTCCGCGGCCACGGTCCCGTCCGCGGCTGCGGAGGGGGCGTCGGAGGCCGGACCGGCCGGCGTGTCCGCAGTGGTCGCGGGCGGGTTCACCGGCCCGGTGGCGGGCGGCGCACCGGCACCGGAGTCCTTCGCCCGCGAGGCGCTGTCGTCGGGCGCCGCTCCGATCGACCCGGTCAGGGTGACGCCGAGCACGGCGGCCAGCGCGGCACCCGCCACCGCCAGGGTGCGCCCGCCCGGCCGGCGGGGAGCGGCGGGGCCCGCCGCCCGGCGCGCGGCGGCGCGGGACTCTCCGGTGCGGCCGAAGAACGCGCCCCTGATGCCGGGCGTCCCGGCCGCGCCGGTGAGGTCGCGCCCGCTCATGGCGGCCAGCGCACGGGCGCACGAGGCGGCGCCGGGGCGGGCCTCCGGGTCCTCGGCCGTCATGGCCGCCAGCAGGCCGGTCAGTTCGTCGTCGAGGAAGCGGGGCAGGACCGGCGGACGGTGCAGCCGGGCGATCGCCGCCTGCAGCGGGGCGCCCGGGTACTCCAGTTCGCCCTTGACGCACTCCAGCAGGGTCAGGCCGAGGGCGTAGACGTCGGCGGCGGGCCCGGCCTGACGGGACATGACCTGTTCGGGTGCCAGGTAGGCCGCGGTGCCCTCCAGCACGTCGGGGGCCGTCTGCCCGGTGCCGTCGGCCGGGCGCGAGATGCCGAAGTCGGACAAGTGGGGCGCGCCGGCGGTGTCCAGGAGGATGTTGGACGGTTTGACGTCGCGGTGCACCACGCCCGCGGCGTGCACGTACGCGAGTGCTTCGGCGAGGGCGGAGCCGAGTTCGCGAACGGTGGCCGGGGGCAAGGCCCCGGCCCCTATCCGTGCGCGCAACGTCAGCCCGTCGAGGAACTGCATGACCAGGAAGGGCAGGTCTTCGTCCCGGCCGGAGTCGTAGACGGTGACGAGGCCGGGGTGCTGGAGTCCGGCGAGCAGTACGGCCTCGTCGGTGAAACCCTTCTCCGACTGTGCCGCACCGCCCCGGAACACCTTGACCGCGACCCGCCGCCTGAGCCGGAGGTCGAAGCCCGCGTGGACGTCGGCGGCGCCGCCCCGCCCGACCAGGGAGCCCAGCCGGTAACGACCCGCCAGCACCCGCCCCTCGCGGGAGCGTTCCGCCACCGGCGGCCGGGGCTGTACGGACACGCGCTCCCCTGTCGCGGGGATGCAGGAGGTCGGAGGTATCACGCGGCTCCGGGTACCCGGCCTTCGGTCACGCACTCCGACCCTCGATCGAATCCGCCCGGCTTCGACCGGTTTGGAATGTTCACAACCGATTCCTGAGGCTTGGAACGACTTCCTGTCAATTGCGTGCGGTGATGAAGGACTGGATCGCCGTGGCCGCCGCGCCACGCGCCCACTCCTCGAAGGGCAGCGGCCTGGTGCGTACGTCGCACCGCGCGGCCGAGCCGAACGCGGCAGCCGTGAACGCCTCACGGATGTGCTCGGCGAACAGGTCGTAGGCGGCCAGGCCCTCGCCGGAGATGATCACGCGGGAGGGTCCGAGCAGGTTGGCGACGGTGGCGATGCCGCGGCCGATGGCGTTGCCGGCCCTGGCGTAGGCCTCGCGCGCCCCGGTGTCCCCGTGCCGCGCCCGGTCCACGGCCTCGGCGGTGCCCGCGATCTCGGTTCCGCCCGTCTCGCGGATGCGGGCGAGGATCGCCGCGTCCGCGGCGATGGCCTCCACACAGCCGCGGTTGCCGCAGTGGCAGGGCGGCCCGTCCGGGTCGACGGTCACGTGGCCGATCTCGCCGGCCACGCCGTGTGCTCCCGCGACCACCCGGCCGTGCACGACCAGGCCGCACCCGATGCCCGCGCCGACGGTGACCACCGCGAAGTCCGACAGGCCCACGCCGGCGCCGAACCACTGCTCGGCGACGGTGAGGGCCCGTACGTCGTTGTCGACCGTCACCGGCAACCCGGTGACGGCGGCGGCGAGTTCGGCCAGCGGGATCTCGCGCCACTCCAGGAACGGCGAGTACCGCACCACGCCCTCGGCGCGGTCGACGTCACCGGAGACGGCGATGCCGAGGCCGGCCACCCGGACGCCGTAGCCCTCGGCCTCGGTGAGCAGTTCCTGCACGAGGTCCGCGGTCGCGGCGAGGACCGCCTCGGGAGCGCGGCCGGCCAGCGGTACGCGACGGTCGACGAGGCTGCGGCAGCGCAGGTCGGTGAGCACGCCGATGATCTCGTCAGCGGTGAGCTTCACGCCGATGAAGAGCGCGCGGCCACCGTCGACGCGCACCGGGTTGGCGGGCCGTCCGAGCGCCGGACGGGCCTCTGTGTCCGTGTCCTCCACCAGATAGCCCGACGCGATCAGGGGACGGACGGCCTTGGTGACCGCGGCCGGGGACAGACCGGCCCGCCGGGCCACCTCCCGCCGGGTGAGGGGGCCGTGGGAGAGGACGGTGGTGAAGACGTGCGAGGCGGCCGGGGTGGCGGCGGGGAACGTCTCGGCGTCGGTGGGCGAGGGCATGGCCGGGAACCTAGGGCTCTTATTTTCTGCTGTCAATGAAAGAACCCGGTAACCCTTGAAAGGCCACCAGGACCTGTGATCTCCTTTGGAAGCCCCGATGAGGGTGGAGTCTTGACATGTGATCGAAGGTCACGTTTGGCTTTGCGTCACTTCGCCACTCCTTCGTCCGTTCATCCACGTGAGGCCCGACACCGATGATCTCCTTCTCCCCGGACACCGGGATCTGGCTGCTGACCACCCCGCGGACGTCGTACGCCCTGCGGGTCGACGAGACGGGCGCTCCCTGCCATCTGGCGTGGGGGCCGCGGCTGACCCTCCCGGAGGCGGCGGGGCTCCTCGTCCCCGCCGGGTCGGCGGGCGACAGCTTCGAGGGGCGACCGGCGGTGGGCGAGGAACTCCCCGTCGACGGCGGCACCCGCTTCGGCCCGCCCTCCCTCCAGGTCCGCCACGCCGACGGCTCCCGCGCCTTCGAGTGGGAGCCCGTCGGACACCGGGTGCACGAGCCCGCGCCCGGCAGCACCGAACTCGTCCTGGAGTTCCGCGACCGCCTCTACCCCCTGCACGTGGCGCTCCACTACCGGGTGCACGAGGACACCGACGTCATCGAACGCCGGACCGTGCTGCGCAACGCCGGGGACCGGCGCGTCGAACTCGTGCGGGCCGACTCCGCCGCCTGGACGCTGCCCGTGCTGCCCGACTACCGGCTCAGCCACGTCACCGGGCAGTGGTCCGCCGAGAGCCAGCTGCGCCGGGACACCCTTCCGTACGGCGAGACCGTGCTGACCAGCAGGCGCGGCATCACCAGCCACCACGCCAACCCGTGGGTGATGCTCGACGCGGGCGACGCCACCGAGGACCACGGACGGGTGTGGAGCGCCGCCCTCGCCTGGTCCGGAACCTGGCGCGTCACCGTGCAGCGCACCCCCGACGGGCGGGCCGGCTGGACCGGCGGCGCCGGTCACGAGGGCACGAGCCTGCCGCTCGCTCCCGGCGAGGAGCACGCCACCCCCGTGTTCGCCGGCCTGTGCACCGACGGCGGGTTCGGCGCCGCGAGCCGCGCCTGGCACGCGTACACGCTCGCCCACGTCCTGCCGCACGGCCGGGAGACCGCGCCGGTGCTCTACAACTCGTGGGAGGCCACCGGCTTCGACGTCGACGAGGCGAGCCAGAAGGCCCTCGCCGAACGGGCCGCCGCACTGGGCGTCGAACTGTACGTCGTCGACGACGGCTGGTTCGGCTCGCGCCGCAGCGACCGCGCCGGTCTCGGCGACTGGACGCCGGCACCCGACCGCTTCCCCGGCGGCCTCGGCCCGCTGTCCGACGCCGTGCGCGGGCTCGGCATGCGGTTCGGCATCTGGGTGGAGCCGGAGATGGTCAACCCCGACAGCGACCTGTACCGCGAACACCCCGACTGGGTCCTGCACATCCCCGGCCGGGTCCGCAGCGAGCTGCGCAACCAGCTCGTCCTCAACTTCGCCCGCGACGACGTGGCCGACTGGGCGTACCGGTGGCTGACCCGGCTGGTCGGCGACCACGCCGTCGACTTCCTGAAGTGGGACATGAACCGCGCCTTCAGCGAGGCGGGCTGGCCCGGCGCCGCCCCGGACGGCGACCGGCTGTGGAGCGCGTACGTCACCAACCTGTACGGCGTCCTGGACCGGCTGCGCGCCGACCATCCGGGACTGCGGATCGAGACGTGCAGCGGGGGCGGCGGGCGCGTCGACCTCGGTATCCTCGCGCGCACCGACCAGGCCTGGGCGTCGGACAACACCGACGCCGTCGACCGCCTGGCCATCCAGCACGGCTTCGGCCAGGTCTACCCCGCCCGCACGATGTCCGCCTGGGTGACCGACGTGCCGAACCAGGTCACCGGCCGCACGGTGCCGTTGCGGTTCCGCTTCCACTCCGCCATGGCCGGGCTGCTGGGCATCGGCGGCGACCTGACCCACTGGTCGGAGGAGGAACTGGCCGAGGGCGCGGCGCTGGTGGCCGAGTACAAGAAGGTGCGCCACCTCGTGCAGCACGGTGCGCTGTACCGGCTGTCCGAGCCGCTGGGCGACCGTCCGACGGTGGTGCAGTACGTCGCCGAGGACGCCGCCGAGCTGCTCGTGCTGGCCTGGCAGCGCGGGCCCCGGCACGGCAGCCCGCGCCTGCCCGTGCGCCTGCCGGCGCTCACGCCCGGCGCCCGCTACCGGGACACCCGCACCGGCACCGTGCACCACGCCGCCGTCCTCGCCGAGTACGGCCTCCACCTCGACCTGCCGCGCGGCGACTGGTCGAGCACGGCCGTCCACCTGGTCCGTACGAACTGACGGGAGACGACCGGGCAGGCGTGAGGCCGGCCCCCGCCCGGGAGGCCGGGACGGCGGTGCCGGAGCCCGCCGTCCCGGAACCGGGTCAGGACACGCGTGCCTGCACGTACGGCACCAGGCGTACCGGTCCGACCAGGCCGTGGTCCTGGCGGGCGACGCCGCCGAACACGGTGGGCTGCGCCACCCGGAGACGGTTGATCAGCGGGGTCGCCACCTCCACCTCCACGACGTTGGCACCGGGTCGCAGCAGCGCGGTGCCGAGGTCGACGACGGGGTGCAGCCGGTCCACCGGGTCGAGCCGTACGCCGTTGACGCTCACCCGGCACGTGTCGCTGACCCGGCCGAGCTCCAGACGGGCGCCGTGGGAGGCGGTCCAGTCGGCGGGCAGGTCGAGAGTCGTGCGGTAGCGGCCGATCCCCGCGCTGTCCGCCAGTTCGGGGATGCGCGACCAGGGCAGCAGCGTGTCCAGCGTCACGGTGACCTCGACGCGTTCGGTGCGCGTCGCACCGGTGCCGGGCCGCCAGTCCTCGACGTCGAGCCGCCAGCTGCCCGGGGTGATCACCGCGGGGACGGCACGGACCGTCGTGGTGACCGGCCGCCCCCGGTCCGTCCGGGTCGTGTACGTGCCGGGTGCGCTCGCCCGTACGACGAGCCCCTCGCCGGTGAACAGGGCCTCGTCGGCGTCGGTGGCGACGACGTGGGGGCGGGAGCCGTGGCGGTCCCCGAAGAGTCCGGGCCGGCCCAGCGCCACGACGGCCGTCTCCCCCGGCTGGAGGGTGATCCGCAGGGTGAAGTCGTCGCCGTCGCGGGTGTACCGGGCGAGCCGGACGGCCTCGCCCGACCAGGCGTCCAGGAGGTAGGGCACCGCCTGGCCGGACCCGGTGCGGCGCAGCGTCACCTCGTGGTCGATCGCCGCGACGGCCGGCTTGACGGTCTCCGCGTGCTTGCCGTTGCAGAGGTAGTAGAAGTCCGCCTCGGAGGTCGCCCGGTGGGCGTTGAGGAGGGTGGAGGGGGTGCTGTGGCGGACGTCCGGTGTGACGCCGAGCCGGTTCAGGGCGTCGCCCACGAGGGCCTTGTCGGTGACGCGGACGACGTTCGGCAGGGCGAGCAGCCGGGCGAGGACGTCCCGCAGCCGGTCGGTCTCGCCGTCCGCGGGCACACCCGGCGTCAGGGCCTGGTCGAAGGCGCCGAGCAGCACCACGGGCAGCCCGGCCTCGGCGAGGGCGAGCACCTTGCCGGCGTCGTCGACGGCGAGAGTGGGCGTGGAGCCGTAGAAGAAGTCGCCCTCGACGAAGAGGGCCTTGTACGCCGGGCCGTCGGGCGCCAGGCGGCCGTCGCGCACGGTGGCGGAGGGCAGGTCGAGCAGCGGGCCGCTGAGGAACTGGTGGGTCCAGCCGAGCGGGACGCCCGTCGCGGTGAACCAGGAGGCGCCGATGCCGGTGGCGGTGTAGCCGGTCTGCCGCAGGATCGCCACGTCGGCCCGGACGGTGCCCGACTGGAGCACCCGGTGCACCCGGCCGAGGTAGCCGGCGATGTCGGCCACGTGCCGCCAGGTCGGCTGCCGCGGACCCCAGGACTCGCCGTAGCCGGAGGCGCCGTTGTACGGGCTGAACGCGGCGAAGCCGGGCCAGCTCACCTGGGGCGCGGTGGCGTAGGAGAAGCCGTGCAGGACCGTCTGGTTGACGCCCGCCGCGTAGGCGCCGCCCATGGTGCGCAGGAAGCGGTCCCAGGTGGTGCTGTACGCGGACCCGTTGTAGGCGCCCGCCTCGCAGGACAGGACGGTGTGCCCGGCCATGTCCCGGCCGCCGGCCAGGCAGCGGTAGTCGTCGAGGTTCTTGAAGCCGAGGGACTCGCCCTCGGCGATGTCGAGCAGGGCGGCCGAGGCGATGGCGTCGGTCTGCAGGCCGTAGGGCTGTGAGCGCAGTTCCATGCCGAGGGAGTGCGCCCAGTCCCGCAGGGCGCGGATGTGGTGCCGGTTGAACAGGTCGGACACGGTCGCCCAGAAGTCGTGCCGGATCTGCCGGGTGAGCTGGGCCTCGAACGCGAAGACCTGGTTGCTGTTGTCGAGCACGACCGCCGGCAGGTACGGCAGGAGCGGCCGTCCGGTGCGCTTCTCGAAGGCCTCCGGCAGCGCGGAGGTCCAGCACAGGCCGTCGGTCTCCAGTTCCACGGAGTCCTCGAAGAAGGCGCCGCCGGCCGCCTTCAGCAGCCTGCGCAGCTGGGGCGTCAGGATCTCGCGGTCCCAGTGGCCGGTGACGGCCGCCGTGCCCGCGGCACTGAAGTGGTCGACGACGTAGGCCGCCGGCGCGGAGTGCGGCCCGGACTCGGGCTGCTGTCCCGAGCCGCGCTGCCAGTAGGAGATCAGCACCCAGTCGCCGCCCCCCGGCGCCGTCCAGGACAGGGCGCCGTCGGTGACCAGGGAGGTCAGGTCGCGGACGCTGGCGGGGTCGAGGCCGGTCTCCTTGCGGGTGGAGTTGGCGATGTCGACGCGGGCCGCCTGCACGGCGAGGAGCCGCTGCCGGGTGACGCCGGAGGCGGGCGCGTGGACGGGCGGGGGCACCGGGCCCTCGTACACCGCTCCGCCGGCCACCGCGGCCCGGCCGTGGGCGAGTTCCTGCGCGGCCGCCCCGTCGTCGGGAGTGACGCCGGGGACCGCGACGGGCCAGCTGGGGCCCAGGGTGAGGTCGATGGTGACGCCGCGTCTGGCGGCTCTGCTCAGGGCCGCCTCGACGCCGTCCCGCCAGGCTCCGCCGCCCCAGCCGTGCCGGGCGGTGTCCAGGACGGACTTGTCCTTGATGCTGTGGTGGACGGCGGCGATCTCCATGCCGCCGAAGCCGGCGTCCGCGATCTGGTCGATCTCGCGGGCGATCTCGTCGGGGTCGACCAGTCCGTCCGGCCACCACCAGCGGAACTTGGGGCGCACGGACCGCGGGGGCCTGGCGAACCAGTCGGCACCGGGGCCGGCCTCCGCGGCCGCGGTCCCCGTGGCTTCGGTCGCGGGGACCGCAGCCGCGGGGGCGGCGGCCGCCACGCCGGGCAGGGCGCCGAGGACCGTCGCCCCGGCCCCCGCCGCCAGTCCCGCGGCCAGGGCCGTCCGCCGGGGTATGCCGCCGCTCTGCGTCATGCTTTCATCCATGGTGCGCCTCGAGTCCGGGAGAACAACTCACGATTGAATCGTTTCAATCGTGATCGACGCGGGAACGCTAAACCGGCCGTTCGGACCAGGTCAAGAGGTCGGACACGGCCGGCTGCCCCGGGGACCCTCGGGCGCGGTCCTCCGCCGGGGCGCTACCGGGTCACCGTCCGAACCCAGTTCAGCGTGCGGACGAAGAGGTCGTCGACCCGCTCGTCGGGCAGGCCGTGCCAGACGTGGTCGGCACCGGGGACCGTCCACAGGTCGACCGGGACGCCCGCCTCCGCCAGCCGGGCGGCCAGGGCGCGGCTGTGGTCGCAGTCGACCATGGAGTCGTCCTCGCCGTGGACCAGCAGGAAGGGCGGCGCACCGGGCCGGACCCGGGCCAAGGGACTCGCCTCGCGGGCGAGTTGCGGCACGTCGGCGGGGGCCGCCCCGAGGAGCAGCGCCTCCGGCGAGTCCGCGCCCTGCCGGGTCAGGTCGCTGGGCGCGTACCAGGCGACGGCGCCCTTCAGCCGGGACGCCCCTTCGGACAGGGCGAGCAGGGCGGCGAGATGCCCGCCGGCCGATTCGCCCCACACGGCCGTCCGGCCGGCGTCCGTGCCGAGTTCGGGGGCGCGCAGGGCGAGCCAGCGCAGGGCGGCGCGCAGGTCGTCCAGCGGGGCGGGGAAGACGGCCTCGCCGCTGAGCCGGTAGTCGACGGAGGCGACGGCCAGTCCGGCGGCGGCGATCCGGGCGAAGGGGCCGGGCTCCCAGTCCCGTGTCCGGTACCCCATGTCCTCGCGTCTCCCCCGGCGCCAGGCCCCGCCGTGCACGAACAGCACGAGCGGGACGCACGGCCCGCCGGGGCGGTGCTCCGGAAGCCACAGGTCGAGTTCGAGCGGCCGCGTCCCCGGCACGTCCGCGTAGGGGACGCCGCGCAGGAGGCGGACCCCGCCCTCCAGGTGTGCGGCCGGCGGCAGCGGGGCCCGGTCCGGGTGGGGGGCGGCGATGACGGCGAGCAGGCCGGGACGCGCGGTCACGGGGTGCGCCACTGGTGGCCGGGCAGGAACCGCACGTCGTACTGCTGGGGCACGGTGGCGAACTTGCTCCGTTCCGGGACGTACGGCGACGCGGGCAGGCCGGGGCCCTCGACGGGCGTGCCGAGGTTCTCGAAGAAGCGCTCGAACGTGCCGCCCGGGCCGGCGGCGACGCCGACGATCCGGCTGCCGTGGCGCTCGATGCGGTAGGCGTGGGGGCAGTTCTTCGGGACGAAGCCGAAGTCGCCGCCGGTGAGGAGCTTTTCGTACTGCTCGCCCGCGGTGTCCTCGACGAACAGCCGCACCGCGCCGTCCGTCACGAAGAAGACCTCGTAGGTGTCCGGGTGGAGGTGGGCCGGGATGGTGTCGCCCTTGGGACCCTCGCAGGTGAAGAAGTTGAACGTGTTCTCCGTCTGCTCGCCGCCCGCGTAGACGGTGAACAGGTCGGTGAACAGCAGTGCGCGGTCGCCCATGCCGCGCTCGATGAAGTACGGCTTGCCCGGGTCGGGCGGGATCTGCGAGGCACGGCGGTACTGGGTGGCGTACTCGATGGTCACGGCTCTCCTCGGTGGTGCGGTGGCCGGCCGGTGGCCGACGGTGGCCGGCCGCCGTCGGTGGTGGGGCGCCCGCCGCCGACGTGTGCGGACGTGCGGCGATCGGGCCGGCGGCGAATGTCAGCCAGGCTGACATAATGGTTCGGGAGCGTGCAAGACTTCGCTGATCTTTTCTTCGTCCGACCCTGGGGAGCACATGGACGCCGGACGCCGCAGCCTGCCGCAGCTGCTGGGCGAGGCCCGTCGGTGGTTCGACGACGCCCTGCTGACGGCCCTCGAAGCGGACGGCGCCGAGCCGGTGTCGTCGACCCAGCTGCAGCTGTTCGCGGTCCTCGACGAGCGGGGCACGACGGTGTCCGAGCTGGCCCGCCGGATGGGCGTCACCCGGCAGACCGCGCACAAGGCGGTGCACACCCTGGTCGCCCTGGGCCTGCTGGAGCAGGTCCCTCACCCCGCATCGGCCCGGCAGCTGCTCATCCGCCGGACCCCGGCGGGCCGGCGCGCGCACGACCGCGCGACGGCCGTCCTCGACGCGTTCGAACGCACGCTGGCCGAGCGCATCGGCGCCCGGTCGGTGCGGGAGCTGCGGGCCGTGCTGGAGATGCCCTGGGGGGAGCCTCCGGTGCCGTCCGGCTCACAGGGCTGAGCCGGACGGCGCCGCGAGCCGGGCGGAGAGCGCGGTGACGGTCTCGGCGAGCGGGAAGCGGGCGCCGAGCAGGCCGTCGGGGCGCACGACGAAGCCGGTGGGGCCGTCGGGGTGGTAGAGCCGGGCGAACTCGCCCGCGGTGTCACGGTACGAGGGCACCGGCAGGGTGTCCGGGGCGACCGACGCGGCTTCGCGGGCGAGGAGGACGACCGGCGACAGGCCGGCCGGGATGCCGTCGGCGCCCACCCTCCCGGCGGCCCCGGCGAGTGCGGCCGCGTCGGCGCCGTACAGGAGCACCACGTGGTCCGTGCGGCCCCGCAGGATGTCGAGCAGGCGCAGCGGATAGCCGGCCACCGGTGTGGTCAGCCCCGCGCAGTCCGGTGCCCGGTCTCCGGGCCGGGGTCCCTCACCGGGGCCGTAGGGGTCGGCGCCGAGCGGGCCGTCCCGGTAGGTCACCAGCAGTTGGGCCTCGCGCAGCATCACGGTCCGCGGGTCGTCGGGGTCGTTCTCGATGCCCTGCGTGGAGTGCCGTACGGTCCGGCCGACGACCTCCTCGCCGACCGGGCGGCGCTCGGCGTCATAGGTGGCGAGCAGGGCGGGCCCCGCCTCGCCCCTGACGACACGGGCGAGCTTCCAGGCGAGGTTGCAGGCGTCCTGGATGCCGGTGTTCATGCCCTGGGCGCCGGTGGGCGGATGGATGTGGGCGGCGTCGCCGGCGACGAAGACCCGTCCGTCGCCGTAGCGGTCGACGATGCGGTGGCTGATGCGGAAGACGGACGACCAGCGCAGCCGCGAGAGGGTGGCCGGTTTCGGCGCGAGACGGTCGACCACGGCCTGGAGGTGGGACAGCTCCGGGGCGCGGCCCTCCTTCGGGCCGTGCTCGACGTCGTCCCCCCGTGCCGGCCCGTGGCCGGCCGAGAGCTCGGGCGGGACCAGCATCGACATGCGGTAGCGGTTGTGGCCGGGCAGCGGGATGCAGACCAGCAGGTCGTCGGTGGAGCCGTCGGCGGCGCGGTGGGTGGAGCGGATGCCGTACCCGTGGGGCATCTCCCAGTCGGTCTCCACGTCGCCCAGCATGTACTCCTCGGCGAAGGCCGCGCCCTCGTAGGTCAGTCCGAGCCCCTTGCGGACGACGCTGTGCGCCCCGTCGCAGCCGATCAGATAGCCGGTCCGCAGTTCCTCCTCGGCTCCGGAGGCGGTGCGCAGCCGGGCGGTGACCCCGTCCCGGTCCTGCTCGAACGACAGCAGTTCGGTGCCCCGCTCGATGTGCGTGCCCAGGCCGGCGACGTACTCCTCCAGGAGGCGCTCGGTCTCGTACTGCGGCAGCGCGGCGAAGCCGTACGGCACCTCGGGCGGGAGCGCGAGATCGATGCGCGCCCGCTCACGGCCGTTCACGTAGGCCAGCTGGCCGCGTATCGGGGCGGCGCACTCCAGGACCTCCCGGACCAGGCCCATGCGGTCCCAGATCTCCAGGGTGCGCGGTTGGACGCCCACCGCCTTCGCGTACGGCAGGCGGGCCGGGAGCCGGTCGACGAGCCGGCAGCGCACTGCGTGCCGGCGCAGCTCGGCCGCCGCGCTCAGACCGACCGGGCCGGCGCCCGCGATCAGTACGTCGGTCGTTCCGTCGTGCGCCACGGGCGCCTCCCGCCGTCTGGATACCGGACCGGCCCCCGGTCCATGGTCGCGCGCCGGCGTCCGGGCTGCGAGGCGGGCCGGGGCGGCCGGGCGCGGCGACGGAGGCACCCGACGTCTCGGGTGCCCCCGCTGCGAGCTTGGTCCGGGCGTGCGGTCAGCCGGTGGCGCAGGAGACCGTCGGCCAGGTCCAGTTGCCGTTGGGCTGCACGGTGACGCCCCAGTTGTTGCCGCTGCCGTTGGGCTTGGCGGTCAGCACCTGACTGCCGGGGTAGGCGGCACTGATGTTCCAGGTGGAGAGGATCTTCGCCGGGGACGGGACGTTCATCGTCACCGTCCAGTTGCTCGACCCGCTCACCGACACGTTCAGGTTGTACCGGTCACCCCACTGCTGGCCCGCCGAGAGGGTCGCGGTGCAACCCGTGCCACCACCACCGCCCCCGCCGCCGCTGCCGTCGGGTGCCACCGCCCGGCCGGTCTGGGGGGAGATCATGCCGGCGCACAGGCCGCGGCCCGCCAGTCCCTGCGCGATGCGGGGGATGGCGGCGAGGGTGTTGGCGGACCAGTCGTGCATGAGGATGGTCTGGCCGTTGGTGAGCCGCGCGGCGGCCTGGACGATCGCGTCGGTGCTCGCGCCGTTCCAGTCCTGGGAGTCGACGTCCCAGATGATCTCGGTGAGGCCGTACTTGGCCTCGACCGACTTCACGGTCGCGTTGGTCTCGCCGTACGGCGGCCGGAACAGCTTCGGAGTGCCGCCGCCCGCTGCCGCGATCGCCTGTTGGGTACGGGAGATCTCCGAGTCGATCTGCGACGAGGAGAGCTGCGGCAGATGCGGGTGGGTGTAGCTGTGGTTGCCCACCCACATGCCGGCGTCGACCTGGGCGCGCACCTGGGCGGGACGGGCGGCGGCGTACTGGCCCTGGTTGAACATGGTGGCCCGGAGCCCGTTCTGCTTCAGGGCGTCGAGCAGGCCCGGGGTGCTCCCGGACGGGCCGTCGTCGAAGGTGAGTCCGACGTACCCGTTGCAGGTGGCGGCCTTCGCCGGGGCGGCCTGGACGGTGAGGGTGCCGGCGGCGGCCAGCGCGAGGACGGCCAGGGCCGCGCCCGGCCGGCGCGTCGCGAGACGCGGTCTGGTGCTCATGCGGATCGGTCCTCCACTCGGGGACGGCGGGGTCAGCTCGGTGTGCAGGAGACCGTCGGCCAGGTCCAGTTGCCGTTGGGCTGCACGGTGACGCCCCAGTTGTTGCCGCTGCCGTTGGGCTTGGCGGTCAGCACCTGACTGCCGGGGTAGGCGGCGCTGATGTTCCAGGTGGAGAGGATCTTCGCCGGGGACGGGACGTTCATCGTCACCGTCCAGTTGCTCGACCCGCTCACCGACACGTTCAGGTTGTACCGGTCACCCCACTGCTGGCCCGCCGAGAGGGTCGCGGTACAACCGGTGCCACCAGCGCCACCGCCGCCACCGCCGCCGCCCGAACCGCTGTCGCCCAGCGTGATGTTGGAGTTTCCGCTGCTCTGGTATCCCTCGGTGGCGAGGATCATGTAGTTGAAGGTGCCCAGGTTCATTCCGGCGCGGGCCCAGGCGTCGAAGTGGTTGCCCGTGGTGATGGTTCCGCCGGTCCGCTTCGACTGCCGGACGCTCCAGTACTGGTTGAAGGTGCGGGTGCCCTCGATCGAGGGGGCGTTGTACCGCGTGGTCTGGTAGATGTCGTAGGTGCCGCCGTCGCTGGTGACGGTGCCCTTGAACGTGCCGGTGGGCCGGTAGGTTCCCCAGTTGTCGACGACGTAGTACTCCACGAGCGGGTTGGTCGACCACCCGTAGAGCGCCAGATAGGCGTTGCCGGACGGGTTGAAGGTGCCGGAGTAGGTCACGGCCCTGCGGCCGCCGGTGCTCCAGCCCTTGCCGGCGACGAAGTTGCCGGTGTTGCTCCACGAGGTGCCGTAGGTGCCGCCGGAGCCCAGGTTCATGGACACGGTCCCGGCGCTGTCGGTCCAGAACGAGTAGTAGTAGCCGTTGTTGGTGCCGGTCTGGTTGGACGTGACGACGGTGTCCGCGTGGGCGGCTCCCGGCAGCAGCATCGCCACCACGGCGGCCAGGGCGACGGCCCAGGCACTTCGGACGAGCATGCGGAACCGCCCGCGTCCGCGGTTCTTCGGATGGATGAACGCGGTCATGTGCGCGCCTCTTCCTTCGGGGACGGGAATGGCGAAAGTGTTGAGCTGCCCCCGTCGGCAGTCAATAGTTTCGGTAATCATTTCGAAACGTTCGATGGGGAAATCGGGGTATGTGGAGGCGGCATTTCAGCAGGCCAGAGCTCTCACCAGGGCGATCTCCGTGCATGAGCACAACAAAATAGGGACGGTGGAGATCCACTGACGGGATGAAGTGGTTCCGAAACATTCGGACTGCTTCCGGACCAGCGCGCGAAGGGTGCTTTTCGGCCGGTCACAGCGGGGAACCCGGCCTGCCCACCCGGCCCCGAGGACGAGGAGGCCCACGTGACGGACGAGCACCGCAGGCAGCAGGACCCCACCACCCGGTATCCGCGGCCCGACTTCCCCTCCCAGGAGCAGCCGCACCCCGGCTGGACCGGACCGATGGATCCGCCGCCCGACCACGGCGAGGAGTCCTACCGCGGTTCCGGTCGGCTGGCGGGCCGCAGGACGGTCGTCACGGGCGGGGACTCCGGCATCGGGCGGGCGGTCGCCCTCGCCTACGCCCGCGAGGGCGCCGACGTGCTGTTCACCCACCTCGCCGAGGAGGAGGACGACGCGCGCGAGACGGCCCGGCTGGTAGAGGACGCCGGGCGCAAGGCCGTCGCCGTCCCGTGCGACATCCGCGAGGAGAGCCGGTGCAGGGCGCTGATCGACCGGGCGGTCGCGGAGTTCGGGGGGATCGACGTCCTGGTCAACAACGCGGCCTACCAGATGTCCCAGCCCGACGGCATCGAGGCGATCACCACCGAGCAGTTCGACCGCGTCCTGCGCACCAACCTCTACGGCATGTTCTGGCTCACCAAGTTCGCGCTGCCGCACATGCCGGAGGGCGCCTGCGTCATCAACTCCACGTCCGTGCAGGCGTACAAGCCCAGTCCGCACCTGCTCGACTACGCGATGACGAAGGGCGCGATCGTCACCTTCACGCAGGGGCTGGCGCAGATGGTCGCGGAGCGCGGCATCCGCGTCAACGCGGTCGCGCCGGGCCCGGTGTGGACGCCCCTGATCCCGGCGACGATGCCCGACACGGCCGAGTTCGGCAAGCAGAGCCCGCTGGGCCGTCCGGCGCAGCCGGCCGAGCTGGCTCCCGCCTACGTCTACCTCGCCTCGCAGGAGGCCGGTTTCATCACCGCCGAGATCCTCAACGCCACCGGGGGCACGCCGCTGCCCTGACGGCGGGCGTAGGAGGAACCGGCCGGCGGGGGCCCGCCGGCCGCCTTCAGTCGCGCAGTGCGGTGTGCAGGCGGACGGTCGTCCCCTCCTCGGGGGTGGACCGGATCTCGACGAGGTCGCAGAGATGGTGGGCCAGCCACAGTCCGCGGCCTCCGACCTGCGCGGCGTTCGGTCCGGTCCGCCCCACGAGGGGGTCGTCCAGGTAGCCGCGGTCGCGGAACTCGCAGATCATGCGGTCGTCCTCGACCCAGGTCCGGAGCACTCCGTGGCCGCCGCCGTGCTTGATGCTGTTGCCCGCGATCTCCGTGGCGGCGAGGGACAGTTCCCTCAGCCGCGGGCCGTCCAGGCCGTGCCGCCGGGCGCACTCGGCGATCTTCGCGCGCACCGCGGACAGGTCTCCGCCGGCGTAGCGCATCTCCTCGTACGGGTCGCACGGGCGGTCGAGGGGCTCGAACGGGTAGGCCGCCTCCGCGTCGTATCCGTCGCTCGCCTGCGAGCGGCCGTCGCGGCGCACCTCGGGATGACAGCGTGTCATCGCCTTCAGGTCGGCGTACCCTCCGTCGGCGTCGTACGGGCACAGCAGCCACCAGGCGGGGCTGTGGGCGAAGGCTTTGTTCAGCAGCCACTCGTAGTACTGCAGTTCGCGCACCTCGGCGCGGCTGCGGGCGGCCTCCCAGGGCGATTCGCCGATGCCCCGCACGGGCCGGCCCTCGGCGGTGTGTTCTCCTATCCACCGCTGCCAGGCGGCGATGAGGCGGCCGGGGTGGTGGGCGACGGCGCCGGTGTCGACGAAGCGGACCGCCGACAGCTGGGGAAGCTCCGCGCGCAGCAGCGTCACCTTGTCCTGGGGCACGGCCACGACGACGGCCTCGTCCCCGTCGAGCGCCTCGTGGATGAAGTCCAGGGTGCCGTCGAGGAACTCCTGGTGGCCCCGGTACGGATACAGCTCGTGCCGGTACCCCGCAGGGGTCTCCGCGAGGTCCCTCGGGGACGACATGGTCATGGTTCCATCACCACCGGCACCTCCGGTACGGCGTATCCCGAGAGCCCCCAGCTCAGGCGCACGGTCTCGTTGGCCCCCTCGATGATCACCACTCGCTCCGGCAGAAATCTGGCGGCGTCGGCCAGGGCGCGCATGCCGGCCGCGTCGAAGAACTCGAGGTCGTGACATATCAGGTGGAGGGTCGCGGCGTGTGCGACCAGGCTGCGCAGTACCGCGCCGAACGCCGCGGCACCCTCGGAATCGATCACTCCGCTCACCGTCCAACGGCCCTCTCCGGTTGTGTACACCCGGAACTCAGGCGCTGCGGGTCGGCTGCCCACGTGGTGCGGATGCACGCACCTGACTTGGTCGAGTGTCGGCGGGTCCCAGTCTGCGGGGCGATAGGTGCACAGCACCATCGCACCGCTGTCCGCGGCGAACTCCTCCAGGTCCAGTTCGCTCTGCAGCATGGTGTCGGGCCGGGCGTCACGGTGGTCGGCCCTCACGTGCCGCAGGATCCGCAGGGCCCGGAAACCCTCGCGTCCGGCGCTCGCGGCCTCCCTGCGCACGGCGGCCAGCAGGGAGCCGTCCAGCCGGGCGGGATCCAGGACGACGCGGGCCGGCGCGTCGGCGATGTCCGGAGCGGGACGGTCGTCCGTGCCGACGATGACCAGCTTGTCACCGAAGAGCACGCCGTCGGCCATGAAGGCGCGGCTGCGCTCCACGGCGTTCTCGGCCGGTTCCAGGAACTGACAGACGTGGTCGCCGCTCTCCACGTCGTCCAGCGTCGCCAGGCTACGCGCCGCTCTCACCGATCTCCCCTCGTTCACCCTTTCACCCTACTGGCCCAGGCCACGGCCCTGGTGGAACCCCGTGTGCATCCGGGCGGCCGGCAGGCCCGGAATATCGGCGGTACTGCTCGCGGCACCCCGCCCGGATGCCGGACCGGGCGCGCCAGGTCCGTCCGGCGCCGGCACCCGTACGGCGGTCTCCGGACCGCGCCGCGGCCGAACCGGTGGTCCGATCGGTGGAGCGACGCGGTTCACAGGCCTGTCGCACCGGGTGCGGGGCACCAGGGCACCGAACACCCCATGACCTGAAGGAGCTGCGCAGATGGCGAAGGACCTGACTCCCAAGTACACCGTTCCGGGCATCGAGCGGGAGACCGCCGGCCGTCTCATCGGCGCGCTGCGCCTGCGGCTGCACGCCCTGAACGATCTGCACCTCACCCTCAAGCACGTGCACTGGAACGTGGTGGGGCCCCACTTCATCTCCGTGCACGAGATGATCGACCCCCAGGTCGACCGGGTGCGTGAGATGGCCGACGACGTGGCCGAGCGCATCGCGGCCCTGGGCGGGGTCGCGCAGGGCACGCCCGGCGCGCTGGTCGAGGAGCGGACGTGGCAGGACTACTCCATCGGACGGGACAGCGCGATCGCGCACCTCGGCGCCCTCGACATGGTCTACACCGGTCTGATCGAGGGCGTACGGAGCTCGATCAAGGAGGTCGGCGACCTCGATCCCGCCACCGAGGACCTGCTGATCGAGCAGTTGCGGGACCTGGAGCAGTTCCAGTGGTTCGTCCGCGCCCACCTCGAGAGCGCGAACGGCACCCTGGCGACGGCCGACGCCGGCACCGAGCGCGAGGCCGCGGCGCGCGGCGCCGCACTGGACTGATCACGCGGACGGCCGGGGCCCGCTCGCCCGCCGGCCACCGTGCGGCGGGCGGGCGGGGCGGCGAGGCGGGCGGCGGACGCGGGGCTCCGCCGCCCGGGTCCGCGTGAGCGGTCGGCGTCGGAGCGCGGCGGCGTCGGCGAGCGGTCGGCGTCGGAGCGCGGGCGATGTCAGGGCGCCGGTGCGCTGTCCGTCTCGTCGGTGCGCCGCCCCGCATGGGGCTGGGGCTCGGTGAGGTACTCGGTGGTACCGGTGAGCTGGAGCATGCGCTCCAGGTGGGCGGGCCGGTTGTCGAGGTGCAGGGTGATCCCGGCCGGGTAGGTCCGCCGGCGGAGCATGAGCAGCATGGCCAGCCCCGTCGAGTCGATCAGGGTGAGGTCGGCGCAGTCCAGGTGCAGGTCCCGCAGCGTCGCCCCGTGCTCCCGCTCGTGATCCTCGATGGCGCACGTGAGCAGGGCCGGGAAGTGCCCGGCGTCGTGGTCGAGTTCACCCACGACCGCCACGGTGAGGGCGCTCGGGCCGGAGGCCGCGGTGGTGATCTGGAAGGGGACGTGCGTGCTCATGCGGGTGTTCCTGTGCCGGTGACGGAGAGGGTGGTGGCGAACGGGTCGAGGGCCGGCGCCGTCTCGTTCAGGAAGCGCCGTGCGCGGGGGAAGTCGTACAGGTGGCCGGCGAGCACCGTCAGGCCGAGGTGGAGCGACTCGACGGGGACGCCTCGCGCGGTGAGGATGCCGGTGGTCCAGCCGACGAACCGGGCGAAGATGTCCGGGTCGTCGAAGTAGAGGGCCGTGGCCAGGAACTCGATGATGTGCTGGAGGTCCTCGGCCGTGCGGTCCTGCTGTTCCGGGGTGTACGACCGCAGCACGGGGTACCGCTCCCACAGGTCGTGCAGCACCTGCCGCACCAGGGCGGCCCTGGTGCGGGTGATCAGTGTGTACTCCTGGTCGGCCAGGTGCGGCAGGTCGTCGACCTGGTGCCGTGCGGCCGTCCCGGACGGCTTCTCGACACCTGCCTCCAGCAGGTCGGCGGCGTGCCGCGCGTTCGCGGCCCAGCCGTCGGCGCGCACGGCGCGGGCCTCGCGGCCGTCGGGGCCGAAGGCGGCGCCGCCCACCAGGACGGGGACGCCTGTCGACTGGCACGCCGTGAGCGCCGCGTGCGCCGTGGGCAGCCGGGTGGGGAGCGACGCCGAGAGCAGGACGGCCTCGGGGCCGGTGGCGTGCAGGTGGGCGACGAGGTGAGGCGTCGGCACGTGGGCGCCCAGGAAGTCCACCCGCCAGCCGCGACAGCGCAGGGTCTCCGCCACCAGCCGGGCCGGCAGGGCGTGCCACTCCCCGTCCACGCAGGCCACGGTCACCCGCGGCCGGTGACCGGTGGGCCGGGGGAGGTCGTGGGCGAGGGCCGCGACGGCGCCGGCGGTGACGGCGGTGGCGGCGTGTTCGGCGGCCACCGTGATCCGGTTGGCGGCCCACTCCTCGCCCACCCGTCGCTGCACCGCGGCGACGACGTCGAGGAGCAGCGCCTCTTTGGGCCAGCCGTCCTGCGCGGCGCCGCGCAGGACGGCGACCGCACCCGCCTCGTCCGCGTCCACGGCCGCCGCCCACAGCCGCTCGCGCAACGGAGCGGCCTCGCGATCGGTCGTTCGCGCATCGGTCATGCGCCCTCTTCCTCCGTCCAGTCCTGCGCGGCCCGGGTCCGGGCGGTGTGTCCGTCCACGAGGTGGAGCTGTCCTCGGTTGTTCGTCGGATTGGTGACGGCCAGGGCCGCCATGTCGTCGTGCCTGCTCCCGCCCAGCCACTGCGCCGCGAGCATCTGCACGCGTTCCACCACCGCTTCCGCCGGCATTCTCGCGCATTCGGCCAGGGCGGCGCGCAGCCGGTGCTCACCGTACATCTGGTCGCCCAGGGGACCGCCGCGGGCCTCGGTGATGCCGTCGGTGTACAGCAGGCACGTTTCGCCGGGGCCCAGGACGGCTGTCGCGGTGCGGGCGGTCACCTGCGGGATGGCACCGATGAGCTGACCGGAGGTGTCGACCTCCTCCACCTGTCCGTCGCGGCGCACGATCAGCGCGGGCAGATGGCCGGCGCTGGTCACCCGCAGGTGGACCTGTCCGGCCCGGCGCCGTGCGGACACCAGCATCAGGGTGGCGAACCGGGTGTGGTGGGAGTTGAGCAGGGCGCCGTTGAGGAGGGTGAGCACCCGCTGGTGGTCACCGGCGAGCGGCAGCAGTGCCTGGAGGATGCTGCGGATCTTGCCGGTCAGCGCGGCGGCCTCCAGCCCCTTGCCGGCGACGTCCCCCAGCACCACCAGCGTCTCCTGCGAGGGGTCCGCGCCGGGGTGCACGTCGTAGAAGTCGCCGCCGATCCGTTCGTGGTCGCGGGAGGCGCGGTACCGGCCGGCGTAGCCGACGCCGTGCACGTGCCGCACGGTGGGCGGCAGGAGTTCCCGCATCAGCACCGCGGCGATGGACGACTGCTCGGCGTAGAGACGGGCCGCGGACAGTGCGGCCCCCGCCCGGGCGGCGAACAGGCGCGCGAAGATCTCCTCGCCCTCGCTGAACGCCCGGTGGCCGCCGGCCCGGAGCAGGACCAGCGCACCGGCCGGGACGCCGTGACCGGGCAGCGGGGCGACGATCACCGAGCCGATGGACCCGGTGAAGCCGGGCGGGACCGCCCAGTCCGGGATGTCGTCCGGGCTGATCCAGCGGGCGGGAACGGGCGGGAAACCCTGGAGCGCCTCGGCCAGCCCGGGGACCGAGTCGGTGTCGATCTCGAGGGTGGCCCGGACGGCACGGCCCCCGTCGTCGGCGTACGTCAGGGCGTGGCGGCGTCCCGAGGCCGGGGAGACGACCACGGCGGCGTCCGCGAGATGGTCGGCGGCCATCCTCGCGGTCGCCTCCAGGCACTGGTCGACGTTGAGCGACGACAGCAGGGCGCTGGAGACCTCGGCCAGGACGGCGGCCCGCTCCCGTGAACTCCTCAGGGCCTGCTCGGTGAGCCTGAGGTCGGTGTCCTCGACCAGCCACCACACCACGTCACCGCCGAGGTCCGGGCCGGTGGTCGGATGGGCCCGGAACGTGCGCTCGTCGATCGTCCCCTCGGCCGGCTCCGGCGGACGGGTCCCGGTGCCCGTCCGCGTCAGCCTGTGGTGCGCGTCGGACAGCCAGGACGGTACGGACCGCTCCGTCCGGTCGTCGCCGGCGGGCCGGGGCAGGATCGAGCGGGCGGCCTCGTTGATCTCGACGACGCCGCCCCCGCGTCCCATGACGAGAACCGGGTAGGGAGCGTCGTTCCAGGTGGCGCCGACGCTGCCGGCGCCACCGTGGGGACGGGTGGGGGAACCTGGTGAGGAGATCACGAGCGGGGGAACGCGCGGTGCGCTTCCCCACCCCCTTCCTACAGCTGGAAAATGTTGTCTTTCGACAACCGTCTCGCAGTCGGCACGGCGCGCGCAACCTCTCGCCGCCGGTCCCCACCCACACGCGCGAGCCCGCGCAGCAGCGCACCACGCCCGCGGTCGGGCACGGTCCACAGGGTCTGGCCCGCGACCCCCCAGCGTTCCAGAAGGGCGTTGGCGGCGAGGAAGCCGCTCGTGGCCGCCCGTTCCATGAGGGCCACCGGCAGGTCGGTGCGGACCAGGTCGCCGGCGACGACCAGCCCGGGGTCGGTGGTGCGCACGGCCGGCCGATCGCCGTATCCCCCGACGGGGAACAGCGGGCAGTCGGCCCGCCACTCGTGGCGCGCGTCGACGACCCTCGCCGCGCGCGTCTCCGGGTACACCCGGTGCAACTGCTCCAGCAGACGGCGCTGTTCGACGTCGTGGGAGGCCCCCTCCGGCAGGGCGTAGGCGTGCAGTTCCACGACGGAGCCCCCGGTGCGGGCGGCCCAGCGCGCCGCCTCGCCCTCCCAGCGTTCCAGCACGCTGACGTTGTCGAGGGAGCCGTAGCCGCTGGTGCCGAGGAAGCCGGGCCGGTCGGCGGCGACGGGACGGTCCAGCCACAGGCGCGAGACCAGGAAGGGCGGGGCGTTGCGGAGCCCGGCCACGCGTTCGCGCCATGCGGCGTCGGCCAGCCGCGGGGAACCGGCGACGACGGAACGCAGCCCGGCCGTGTCCAGGGCGAGGACCACGGTGTCGTACCGCCGCTCCTCGCCCGCGGCGGCCACGAGGAAGCCGCCGTCCCCGGTGGGTTCGACCGCCTCGACGGACGTACCGGTCCGCAGTTCGGCGCCGTGGCCCTCCAGGTAGCCGGCCAGGGGGTCCCAGAGCGCGGCGGGAAAGGGCTCGTCGGGCACGTCGAAGAGCAGGCCTTCGGCGGAGCCGAGGAAGTAGATGTGGAACATCAGCACCATCTCCGCCGCCGACAGGCCACGAGGGTCGGCGAAGAAGCTCCGGGAGAACACCTCGAACGCGAGGTGGTGCGCGGCCTCGGGGAAGCGGACCGACTCCAGGAAGTCGTGGGCGCTGATGTCGTCGAGGCGCGTGTACACGTCCGGTACCCGCACGTCCAGCAGGGGCAGCGCGGCGACCGGGTTCATGCGGGCGAGGTCGCGCAGGCCGAAGGTGGGGCTCAGCGCGACGAAGCCCAGCGCGCTCCACGGCGGGGTGCGCGGAACGTGCCGGAAGCTGTCGTGCGTGCCGCTGCTGTGGCGCAGCGGGTAGTCGGGCAGGCCCGTGAGGCGGCGGAGCCCCGGATCGGTGCGCCGCAGCAGTCCGCGCAGGTTGTAGTACTGGCGGAAGAACGCGTGGAAGCCGCGGCTCATCGTGACGGTGCTGCCGTCGGCCAACGCGGTCCGCCACCCGGCCAGGCGTCCGCCGAGGGCCGGTTCGCGTTCGTGGAGCGTGACGCGTACGCCCCGTTCGGCCAGGGCCGTCGCCGCCGCCAGGCCGGCGATGCCGCCGCCCACCACGGCGGTGGTCGGCCGGTGGTCACCGGTGAGCGCGGGCGCGCCCGGCCGGGGGCGGATCGTGCGGGCCATGCGGTCCCTGCCGCGGCGGGCCGCCTCGGGCCGGCGAGCCGCCGTCATCGCCCGACCGCCGTGGCGGAGCCGGGCCGGCGGGCGACGACGGTGTGGGTGATGCCGGTCTGCCAGCCGGGCAGGGGCAGCGCCCGCACCTGCTCGAAGCCGGCGGAGGCGTCCACCGCGGTGATCCGCGCCTCGGGGAAGACGGCGGCGAGGGCGGCGGTGGAAGCGCCGGTGCCGCAGCCCAGGTCGAGGATGCGCAGACCGGCTCCGCCGTGCGGCAGGCCGAGGCGGCGCGCGGAGCGCCGCAGATGGGCGTGGTAGCCGGGGTTGGCGGCCACCAGGGTGTCGTAGCTGCGGGCGGCATGGTCGAACGCGGCGGCCAGGTCCGCGTCGCGCAGCAGCAGGGTCATGAGGTCTCCTCGGTGGCGTGGGGCGGGCTGTCGCGCGGACGTCGCCGGTCCGGCGGTCGGGGGCATCGGGGGCGGGGGTCAGGGGCGGGGGAAGGGACTGCGGGGCAGGCGGGACAGGTCCATGACGGAACGGAGCATGGGCAGCACGGGGGTGTGCGCGCCGACCGAGAGGTCCTCGTGGAGGCGGGTCCGGCCGTCCAGGAAGCGCAGCAGCCGCTCCGCCGGGACCTGGGAGAAGAGCTTCGAGAAGACCTCGGCGCCGCCGACGCGTCCGCTGTCCAGAGCACGCAGCAGCACCGCGTCCATGGCGCGGGAGCGGGCCGAGTGGGGAACAGGGGGCAGCGGGTGGCGGCCGGCGGCCAGCGCTGCCGCGACGGCCCGCGTCTGGCGCTGGACGGCGGCGAAGGTGTAACCGGTCGACGGACGGGTGGCGCCGCCCGCCGCGCCGATCCGGAAGACCGACGGCGCGGTCCGGCGCGCGAACCGCGCGTCCGTCATGGGAATCACACCGGTCTCCGTCGCGGTCACCTCGAACGCCCCGAGTCCCAGCGCCCCGTGGGTGTACCGGTCCAGCGCGGCCTCGTAGGCCGTCCGGGACAGGGGCGCGCCGGAGAACTCCGTGTACTCGACGAGGGCCTCGCGGGGGCTCGTCGGCAGGACGTAGCCGAAGGCCAGTCCGTGCGGGGGCTGCGGGACCCGGAAATCCATGAGGTCGACGCAAGCGGGGTCGAACACCGGCCGTGCCGCGCGGACGAACCAGCCGTGGAAGTGCTGCAACAGGGTGGTGCGGGCCGCCGGCAGGCTCCCGAGCGGCCGGGAGTCGAAGACCCAGCGGGCGCGCACGGTCAGCGGGCGGCCGTCGGCGGTGCGGGCCCGGATCTCCGCTCCGTCGGCGACTGCGTCCACCGTCTCGACGGTCGCCTCGATGCGGCGGACGTGGTCGCGGTGTGCCAGTTCGCGTCCGACGAACGCCTCGAAGTCGTCGGAGCGGATCATCTTGTAGCGCAGGGGCGCGATGCCGTCCTCGATGCGACGCCCTTCGGGGGTGTGGACCCGCAGGCGCTGCCATTCGGCGGTCAGGACGGCGTCGTAGGGGCCCGGACCCGGCTCCCAGAAGCACCAGGTGCGGCTCGGCGGGCGCAGCGGGCCCGGCGGGGGTTCGAACAGGAGCACCGACGGCCGGCGGGCCGGGTCGGCGCGTGCCAGCCGGTACGCGAGGGACAGTCCGGCAGCTCCGGCGCCCACGATGGCGACGTCCGCGTCCCGCACGTGTCGCGCCCTCCCTGTCCTGTCCGTCCGGCTCGGCCCTGTGTCCGGGCCCTGCGTCAGGGCCCTGCGTCAGGGCCCTGCGCCCAGCATTCCCGTCCGGACGGCCCGGCGGATGCAGGCCGGGCCGGACCGTCGGCCGTGCGGCGCACTGCGGACGGATCGCCGGGCCCGGTGCGTCCGGCGGTTCGCCGGCGGCCGCGCGGTGCCCACCCGGTCGTGCATCCCTCTCCGGGACTGGTCCGCAGAGTCGCATCGATTGTGCGACGTATCAGTCGACGCGGGCCTGCGGGCCCTCCTCCCGTACGCGCGTGCCGAGCCGGTGCAGCCCGCGGCGCGCGTGGCTCTTGACGGTGCCGAGGGGCCAGCCCGTCAGTTCGGCGATCTGGCTCTGGGTGAGGTCGCAGTAGAAGGCGAGGGTGAGGACGCGGCGCTGCGGAGCGGGCAGCCTCGCCAGTTCGTGGGTGAGCACGACGCGGTCGAGCACGGCGTCGGGCTGGGTGTGCCGGTCGTCGGCGGTGACGGACAGCCGCGCTCCCGCCGCCGCGACGAGATCGGCCCGCCGGGTCCGCGCCGACAGGGCGTCGGCGATCTTGCGCCGGGTGATGCCGACCAGCCACGCCGACAGCGGGCCGCGCTCGGGCCGGAACCCGGAGCGGCCGCGCCAGGCGGCCAGGAACACCGTCTGCGTCACGTCCTCCGCCTCCCGGGCGTCGCCCAGACTGCGGCGTGCCAGCGTGTGGACCAGTAGTCCCCAGCGGTGGTAGGCGGCGGCCAGACAGGCCTCGTCACCCCTGATGAAGCCCGCCGCCAGTTCGTCGTCGGTGAAGAAGTCCTGGGCAGGACCCGCCGCCGTCGGAAGGGTCCGCTCGGTGACCTGCTGTGCCGTCATGGTGGCTGCTCCTCGTGCGGGCGGTCGTCCGCTTCTGGTCCGGGCCCGGCCGGTGCCGGCCGTCCGCGCCCGTGGAAGCCGGGACGCGGGGTCGCTCGGAGCGACCTCGGTTCCCTCACCATGCGGAGCGATGCACCGCCGCAACAACTCGCAGCGTCTTTGCGTCGTTTTGGTGCGCGCTTTCGCCGGACCGCCTTCCTCCGGTCCTGCGGGCGGAGCGGAAGCGGAACAGAATCGATCCACGAGTCGCTCATCTGGCGCATCCATGACCGTCCCCGGCGCGGAATGACTTGAAGTCAGGGCCCACTGCGATCACGACGGGAGGAACCGGCATGTGCCCCAGCACAGCGAGACACCACCACGCGGCGGACATACCGTCCGGCGCTTCCCGCGCGCCCCGGCCGGGTCCGATGGGGACCCGGCCGGGGCACGCCGATCGCGGCCCCTCACCCGACAGCCGACCGGAAGGCGCCATGCCCGCCCGTTTCCCGCTGGACGTCAGCGACCTGTCCGCCCTCGACGACGACGTACCCGCAGCCGTGGGACGTCTCCTCGACCATCTTCTGGCAGAGCGCGCGGAGCAGGCCGCCGCGCTGGACCCCGTGTTCGCGCGGGACCTCGCCGAACGCGTTAGGCGCTTCACCCTGGACGGCGGCAAACGAATGCGGCCCCGGTTCGTGTGGTGGGCGCTGCGCGCCTGCGGCGGAGGGGCGGGCGAGGCGGAGAGCGCGCTGCGCATCGGTGCCGCGCTCGAACTGATCCAGACGTGCGCGCTCGTCCACGACGACGTGATGGACGGCTCGGCGTTCCGCCGCGGCCGGCCCGCCCTGCACGCGGACGTCACCGCCCAGTACGCCGGCACCGTGCCCTCCGCCCACGGCCCCCGGTTCGGCGAGGCCGCCGCGATCCTCGCCGGGGACCTGGCCCTGGCGTGGGCGG
This sequence comes from Streptomyces sp. NPDC088766, assembly GCF_044750845.1. Lineage (NCBI taxonomy): Bacteria > Bacillati > Actinomycetota > Actinomycetes > Kitasatosporales > Streptomycetaceae > Streptomyces > Streptomyces sp. NPDC088766. The sequence goes on from NZ_JBIVKQ010000011.1 coordinate 187,106, forward strand.
ACGACGTCGTCGCGGCGACCGAGGCGCCCCCGGCCACCGCCCGCGCGGTGCGCGAGGTGTGGAGCGCGATGCGCACCGAGATGGTGGCCGGCCAGTACCTGGACGTACAGGGACAGGCCACGTCCTCGCGTTCCCTCGCGCGGGCGATCCGTGCCGCGTGCCTCAAGAGCGCCCTGTACTCGGTGGAGCGTCCGCTGGCCCTGGGCGCAGCCCTGGCGGGCGCCGACTCCGCGCGGACCGGGGCACTGTGCTCGGCGGGCCGCTGCGTGGGCATCGCCTTCCAGTTGCGCGACGACCTCCTCGACGCGTTCGGCGGCGACCACCGGGCCGGCAAACCGGTCGGCGGTGACATCCGGGCGGGCCGGCCCACCTACCTGATGGCCGTGGCCCAGGCCCGCGCGGAGGCGGGCCGCGACCACGACGCCCTCGCGGTGCTGCGCCGGTCCGTCGGCCGGGCGGACCTGCCGGACAGCGGTCTCGCCGAGGTGCGCGACGTCCTCGTCGCCGTCGGGGCGCGCGACACCGTCGAGGCGAAGATCGAGCGGCTGGTGGCCCAGGGGATGCGCCACCTCGACTCGGTCGTGCTCGACCCCGTGGCGAGGCGGCGTCTGACGGGGCTGTTCCACGCCACCGCCGGGACGTCCCCGGCCGCGCCCCCCGCGTCCGCTGCGGCCGGCCCGTGGGACGGTCCGGCCGCCCCGCACAACGACGTACCTCCTCCCCCGGACGGGGGCATGCCCGTCCCGCTGCTGCTCACCGAAGGGGCCCCGCGATGAGGACCGTTCCCGGACGCACCGACCATGTCGTCGTGGTCGGCGCCGGACTCTCCGGCCTGTCGGCCGCGCTCCACCTGCTGGGCGCCGGCCGCCGCGTCACGATCGTCGAACGCGACGCGCTGCCGGGCGGCCGCGCGGGCCTGCTGACGCGCGGCGGCTACCGCATCGACACCGGTCCGACCGTCCTCACCATGCCCGACCTGGCCGACGAGGCCTTCGCGGCGGTCGGCGAGAACCTGCGCGACAACGTCGACCTGATCCCCCTGCACCCCGCCTACCGGGCGCTGTTCGCCGACGGCAGCCGCATCGACGTGCACACCGACGCGGAAGCGATGGAAGCGGAGGTCGAGCGCTTCGCGGGGCCCGGGGAGGCCGCGGGGTACCGCAGACTGCGCCACTGGCTGGAGCAGCTCTACCGGGCGCAGATGCGGCGGTTCATCGACACCAACTTCGACTCGCCCCTCCAGCTGCTGACGCCCGACCTGGCCCGGCTCGCCGCGCTGGGCGGCTTCGGGCGGCTCGACGCGCGCATCGGCCGCCATCTGCGCGACGAACGGCTGCGCCGGGTCTTCTCCTTCCAGGCGCTGTACGCGGGCGTCCCGCCGGCCCGCGCCCTCGCCGCGTACGCGGTCATCGCCTACATGGACACCGTCGCCGGCGTGTACTTCCCGCGCGGCGGCATGCACGCGGTGCCGCGCGCCATGGCGGACGCCGCCGCGCGGGCGGGCGCCGACCTGCGCTTCGGACAGGACGTCGTCCGGCTGGAGCGCTCCGGCAACCGGGTCACCGCCGTCGTCACCGCCGACGAGCGCATCGCCTGTGACGCCGTCGTCCTCACCCCGGAGCTGCCGGTGGCCTACCGGCTGCTCGGCCGGACGCCCCGCCGCCCCCTGCGGATCACCCACGCGCCGTCGGCCGTCGTGCTGCACGCCGGCACCGACCGGACGTGGCCCGCGCTCGCGCACCACACGCTCTCCTTCGGTGCCGCCTGGCGCCGCACCTTCGACGAGCTCACCCGTACGGGAGAGCTGATGAGCGACCCGTCACTGCTGATCACCCGGCCCACCGCCACCGACCCGACGCTCGCCCCGCCCGGACGGCACCTGCACTACGTCCTCGCCCCCTGCCCGAACACGGACATCGGACCGGACGCCGCCGCCTGGGGCGAGCTGGCCCCGCGCTACCGCGACAGCGTTCTGCGGGAACTGGAGCGGCGCGGGTTCGACGGGATCGCCGCGGCCGTCGAGGACGAGACCCTGGTCACGCCGGCCGACTGGCACGCCCAGGGGCACGCGGCGGGCACGCCCTTCTCCGCCGCCCACACCTTCGCGCAGACCGGCCCGTTCCGCCCGCGCAACCTCGTCCGCGGCACCGACAACGTGGTGCTCGCGGGCTGCGGGACCACGCCGGGCGTCGGCGTGCCGACCGTCCTGCTGTCGGGCAAGCTCGCCGCGGCCCGCGTCACCGGCCGCACGGCTGCGGCCCCGCCCTCCCGGCGCGGGCGTTCCGCGCTCGTCACCCCGGAAGGAAGCCCGTCATGACCGCCCGCGAACTGGACGCGGCGGGCATCACCGAGCCGGCCCTGCGCGCCGCCTACACGCGCTGCCGCCTGCTCAACGCCCGGCACGGAAAGACGTACTTCCTGGCCACCCGGCTGCTGCCGGTGCAGCGGCGTCCGGCCGTGCACGCCCTGTACGGCTTCGCCCGCTGGGCCGACGACATCGTCGACTCGCTGGAGACCGACGTCCCGCCGCACCGCCGCGCGTCCGCGCTCGCCGTGCTCCAGGAAGGGCTGGAGCAGGGTCTGCGCGGCGGCGGCAGCGACGACCCGGTCGTCCTCGCCCTGGCCGACACGGCCCGCCGGTACGGCATCCCCCACGGGCACTTCCGTGACTTCATGGACGCCATGCGCAGCGACCTCTCGGTCACCGACTACGCGACCTACGACGAGCTGCGCGCGTACATGCACGGCTCGGCGGCGGTGATCGGGCTGCAGATGCTGCCGGTGCTGGGAACCGTCGTCCCGCGCGAGGAGGCCGCCCCGCACGCCGCCGCCCTCGGCGTCGCCTTCCAGCTGACGAACTTCCTGCGCGACGTGGGCGAGGACCTCGACCGGGGCCGCGTCTACCTGCCCGCCGACCTGCTGGGGAGCCACGGTGTCGACCGGGACCTGCTCCAGTGGTCCCGCCGCACCGGGCGACGGGAGTCCCGGATCACCGAGGCGCTCAGGGCCTTCGAGGACCTGACGCGGGGGGTGTACCGCGAGGCGGCGCCGGGGCTCGCCATGCTCGACCCGGTGGCCCGCCCGTGCATCCGCACGGCGTTCGTGCTGTACGGCGGGATCCTGGACGCCGTCGCCGACGACGGGTACGCGGTGGTCCACCGCCGTGCCGTGGTGCCCCGCCGGCGGCGCGCGGCGGTGGCCCTCGACGGCCTGGTCCGCGTGGCGGCCGCCCGTGCCGCGGCACGGCGGAAGAGCCCGACCGGTCCGCCGCGGCCGCCCGCCGGGCTGCCCGGCACGCACGGCACACCGCACGCGCCGGAACGTGAGCACGAGGAGGTCGCATGAGTCCCGACCGTTCGGGCAGGCGCGAACGGCGCTTCCCGCTGTCGCTGCGCAGGGATCCGGTGTCCTGGGAGCGGCAGCGCCCGACGTGGCGCGAGGCGCGGCCCGCCGTGATCGCGCGGGCGCTGAAGCGGGCGCAGGCACGCCCGTCCGGCAACTGGTACGTCGTGGGGGCCACCCTGGACGTCCGTGACGACCGTCCCCTCGCGCGCACGGTCGCCGGGCGGGAGGTGGTCGTCTGGCGCGACGCCGAGGGCCGGCTGGTCGCCGGGCCCGGTGTCTGCCCCCACCTGGGCGCACCGCTGCGGGACAGTCCGGTGCGCTGCGGCACCCTGGTGTGCCACTGGCACGGGCTCGCGCTGCGGGGCGGTCCGTTCGCGGGCTGGGAACCGCTGCCCGTGCACGACGACGGTGTGCTGGTGTGGGTGCGGCTGGACGACGTGGGCGGCGAGCAGCCGCTGGCGGAGCCGGTGGTGCCGGTCCGGCCGGCCCTGTCGGGCGCCGTGTCCGCGGTCTACGTGGGCGTCGGTACGTGCGAGCCGGAGGACGTCGTCGCCAACCGGCTGGACCCGTGGCACGGGGCCTGGTTCCACCCGTACTCGTTCGTCGACCTGACCGTGGTCGAGGACGACGCCGGCGCGAGTGCGGCGGGTGCGGCGGGTGGGGACGCGGACGGTTTCACGGTGGACGTCTCCTTCAAGCTCGCCGGACGGCTGGTCGTGCCGGTGCGGGCGGTGTTCACGGCGCCCGAACCGCGCACGGTCGTCATGCACATCACGGAGGGCGAGGGCCGGGGGTCGGTCGTCGAGACGCACGCGACGCCCCTCGGCCCCGACGACCGGGGCCGGCCGCGGACCGCGGTCGTCGAGGCGATCGTGGCGGCCTCGGACCGTCCGGGGTTCGCCGTGGCCCGTACGGTGACGCCGCTGCTGCGGCCGCTCATGCGGGTGGCCGCCGGACGCCTGTGGCGCGACGACCTGGCCTACGCGGAACGCCGCTGGCACCTGCGCTCCACGGGCCGTTTCCCCGGCTGAGCCTCACCCGTCCGTCCCCGCCGGGCGCGCGAGCGGCGCGTCCCGGCCGGCGCGGGCCCTCGAGCACCCGGCCGCGTCCCGAGCACCGGGGCACGATTTCAGACCGGCACGGTCTCGGACCGGCACGGCTTCGGTACCGGAGGGCCGGGACGGCCGCGGTCGAGAGGCAATGGGGGCAGAGGGAAGGGGGAAGGGGCTCTTCACGTGAACTGCGGGCCGCGCCGGGCAGCGCTGCGGGCGGGCCCGGACAAGCCGGGCGGGGCGGTGATGACCTCCCCAGGCGCACCGCCCCGCCTCGCACGAATCCCGTGTGCCCGGAAAACGGATCCGCACACCTCCCGTCACGCATGATCTCGGGTACGGGCCCCCGCACCCGGCGCCGGGCGGGCTGCGATCATGCCCGAGGGGGCTCCCGGTCCGGCAGGGAGCCCGCCCCTGACCCGTCCACCCCTTCGCCCGCCCCTTCGCCCCGCAGGAGTACGCATGCACCTCGACGTCGACGCGATCCGCGCGCTGATCCCCGCCCTGAAGTCCGGCACGGCCCGCTTCGACGCGCCCGGCGGCACCCAGACCCCGCAGCCGGTGATCGACGCCATGGCCGAGGCCCTGGCGCACCCGCTGGCCAACCGGGGGCGCGTCACGGAGGGCGAGCGCAACGCCGAGGACATCGTGCTGGCGGCCCGCCGGGCGATGGGCGATCTGCTCGGCACCGACCCGGGCACCGTCGTGTTCGGCCGCAGCGCCACCCAGCTCACCTACGACCTCGCACGCACCCTGGCCAGGACCTGGGGTCCCGGTGACGAGGTGGTGGTCACCCGGCTCGACCACGACGCCAACATACGGCCCTGGATCCAGGCCGCCGAAGCGGTGGGCGCGAGCGTGCGCCGGGCGGACTTCGACCCGGGAACGGGGGAACTGGCGCCGGAGCGGATCGGGGAGGTCCTGTCCCCGCGCACCCGGCTGGTGGCGGTCACCGCCGCGTCCAACCTCCTGGGCACCCGCCCCGACATCCCGGCCGTCGCCGAACTCGCCCACCGGGCGGGCGCGCTGCTGCACGTCGACGCCGTGCACTACGCCTCGCACGCCACGGTCGACCTCGCCGCGCTCGGCGCGGACACGCTGGTGTGCTCGCCGTACAAGTTCCTCGGTCCGCACCTCGGCGTCCTCACCGGCCGGGCGGACCTGCTGGAGTCCCTGCGGCCGGACAAGCTGCTGCCGTCCGCCGACACCGTTCCCGAGCGCTTCGAGCTGGGCACGCTGCCGTACGAGCTGCTGGCCGGGGTCCGGGCCGCCGTGGACGTCCTCGCCGCACTGGTGCCGGGCACCGGGGGCGACGACCGCCGGGCGCGGCTGGTCGCCTCCTTCGCGGCGGTGGAGGCCCACGAGGAGGCGCTGCGGGAGCGCCTGGAGGCCGGACTCTCGCAGGTCGGCGGGGTGACGGTGTACTCACGGGCCGCGCGGCGCACCCCGACGCTGCTGTTCACGGTGGCGGGCCGACGCCCGGCGGACGTCTCCCGGCATCTCGCCGGGCACGGGGTGGACGCGCCGGCCGGTTCGTTCTACGCGCTGGAGGCGTCCCGCCACCTCGGGCTGGGGGCCGAGGGCGGGGTACGGGTGGGGCTGGCGCCGTACAGCTCCGCCGAGGACGTGGACCGGCTGCTGGAGGCGCTCGCCGTCCTCGGATGAGGCCCCGGTGGGGACGTGCCGAGCGTCCCGGATCGGCGTAGCGTCCTTGATGGGAGAGGTGCGGCACGTCCTGCGGGGGTGTGCCGCACCGCGCGTGGAGCCGGCGGCCGCCCGCGGCGGTGCGGGAGACTCCCCTGCGACGCTGGAGGTGCCTCGTGACCGACCCGGGTGATCGGGCCGTCGACGCCGACGGGCTGGACGCCGCGTTCACCGAGACCGTACGCCGCACCGGGGCGTCGATCGGCGCCCTCTACCTGCTCTCCCCCGACGAGGAGGTGCTCTCCCTGGACGTGCTGTGCGGGGCGCCCGCCGAGCTGGCCGAACCGTGGACGCACGTGTCGATGGCGGCCCCGGCGCCGGTGGCCGACGCGGTCCGCGAGGGGCGCATGGTGTGGGTGGGCAGCCAGAGCGAGATGGCACGGTCCTATCCGCGCACCGCGATGGCACTCCCCTATCCGCTGGCACTGGCCGCCGCGCCGGTCATCGGCGTCCGCCGCTGGGGATCCCTGCTGCTGATGTGGCCGACCACCCGTCCCCCGTACATGACCGAGCGCGAGCGGGGGAACATCATGTCGAGCTGCCGCCGGCTGGCGCGGCTGCTCGAGGACTCCGTCGAGCGCGGCAGGCCGCGGGCCGGTACCGGCGGGCCGCGGGTGCTGCCCGCGGGGACCGGGCGCCAGGACGCCGGACCCGCGATGGCGGCGGCCGACTTCGTGGAACGGCTGCCCGGCGGCAGCTGCGCCCTGGACCTGGAGGGCCGCTTCACCTACCTCAGCTCCGGGGCGTGCGTACTGCTCGGGCGTGACGCCGGCGAGCTGCTGGGCACCCTGCCGTGGCAGTCGCTGCGCTGGCTCGACGACCCCACCTACGAGGACCGCTACCGCGCCGCGGTGCTCAGCCGCGCCCCCGTGTCCTTCACCGCCTGCCGGCCGCCCGGCCAGTGGCTGGAGTTCCACCTCTACCCGGACGCCAGCGGCATCAGTGTCCGGATCGTCGCCAGCGGCGCGCAGACCCCGGCCGCGTCGGCGCCCCGGCAGGTCGTGAGCGCCGCGCCGGCCCGGATGGGGCAGCTCTACCAGCTCACGCATCTGGCGGCCGCGCTCACCGAGGTCGTCGGCGTCCAGGACGTGGTCGACCTGGTCGCCGACCAGATCATGCCCGCCTTCGGCGCCCAGGGGCTGGTGCTGTCCACCGCCGAGGCCGGCCGGCTGCGGATCATCGGGCACCGCGGCTATGCGCCGCAGACCATCGAGCGCCTCGACGCGCTGCCGCTGGACACGCGGCTCACCCCGGCGGGGCAGGCCCTGGAGAGCGGCATCCCGGCGTTCTTCTCGGACCCGGAGGAGATGCGGCGCGTCTACCCCGAGGGGCCGAGGATCAGCGGCAAACAGGCCTGGGCCTTCCTGCCGCTGATCCTCTCGGGCCGCGCGGTCGGCGTCTGCGTCCTGTCCTACGAGCACCCGCACGACTTCCCGGCCACGGAACGCGCCGTGCTGACCTCGCTCGCCGGACTCATCGCGCAGGCCCTGGACCGGGCCCGGCTGTACGACACCAAGCACGACGTCGCGCACGGCCTCCAGCAGGCGCTGCTCCCGCGCACGCTGCCCTCGATCGAGGGTCTGCGGGTCGCGGCCCGCTATCTGCCCGCCACCCGCGGCATGGACATCGGCGGGGACTTCTACGACCTGATCCGCCTCGACGACGGCGCGGCGGCCGCCGTCATCGGCGACGTCCAGGGCCACAACGTCGCCGCCGCCGCGCTGATGGGGCAGGTCCGCGTCGGTGTGCACGCCCACGCGGCCCTCGGTGCTCCCCCGGACCGGGTCCTCGCCGGAGTCAACCGGCTCCTCGCCGATCTCGCCCCCGACCTGTTCACCAGCTGCCTCTACGCCTGTCTCGACCTCGCCGGGCGGCGGGTCTCGCTGGCCAGTGCCGGCCATCCGCCGCCGCTGCTGCGGCTGCCGGGCCACGCCGCCCGGCCCCTGGACGTGACGCCGGGTCCGCTCCTGGGGATCGACCCCGACGCCGATTTCCCCGTCACGCAGATCCCGCTGGTGCCGGGGCTGATGCTCGCCTTCTACACGGACGGGCTCATCGAAACCCCGGGCGTCGACTTCGAGGACTCCATGAACCAGCTCGCCGAGGAGCTGGACCGCGCCGACGACCGGGACCTGGACGCGCTGGTCGACACCCTGCTGCGGACGTCCGGCACGGCCGGGCAGCGTACCGACGACGTGGCCCTCCTGGTCCTGCAGTTCACGGGCCGCCGCTGAGCGGTCGCCGGTGCGGGACCGCACGGGCGACCGCTCAGAACAGGCGTTCCTGCTCGTGGGTCGTGACGTCGCGCCGGCGGGGCCGGGCCGGCGACCGCCGGGCGGGCGCCTCGTCGCCGAAGAGGGGCACCGTCCCGCACTCGTCCGGCTCGGCCGGGACGGCGGCGCCGCCGGTGCGGACGTTCAGCCGCAGCGGCGCCTCCCGGTCGAAGTCCCCCGGTGTCATGGCCGTCCACGCGCGGCCCGGCTCCTCGCTCACGCACCGCTCCTTCCCCGGCTCCGCCGACCGGACGCCCCCGGTGCACATCCTGCCCGACCGGCCGGGCTTGTGGTCGGGCGGCGGGGGCCTGCTGGACGATGTCGGTGAGGTGCGGCACGACCCGGGTGAGCCGCAGCACGCCCCACAGGATCAGCAGGATCCCCGCGGCCTCGGGGAGGAGCCGGGAACGGCGGACAGGACGGCGAGCACGGGGCGTGCGATCACCGTGCCGCGACCGGCGGGCTCGGCGCGGGAGGCGGATGAGGCGGATATTGAAGGGAGGGGCGTTCCCGCCGCCGGTTCCCGGGCGGGACGCCGAAGGCCGGGCACGGAGCGGGAGAGACGGTGAGCGCGTCGAGAGAACCGGGCGGGGCGTCGGCGGCCGGCGGGGAGAGCCGTGGCGCGGCGCCGCTGCGGTGGTCGGTCGTGCTGTTCTGGCTCGTCGCGGTCACGGTGCTGCTGGCGGTCATCGGGGTCTTCCTGGACCGCGAGACCAGGCTCGCGCCCTTCCTCGTGGTGCTGCCCGCCCTGATCGCCGGGCGGGGCAGCGTGCGCCAGACGGCCGTCGCCTCCACCTGGGTCACGGTGATGATCGCCGCGGCCCTGTTCGACACTGCGGACGACACGATCGGCGCGGCGAGCGCGACCGTCGCCTTCGCCCTCGTCTTCAACGGGCTGAGCGTCGCGCGGGCCGCCCAGCGGGTCCGCAGCGACCGGGAGATCGCCCGGCTGCGGTCCGCCGCGGCCGCGCTCCAGCGGCAGCTGCTGCGCCCGTTCCCGCTGATGACGGACCAGCTCATCGTGCACGGCCTCTACCAGCCGGTGGAGGAGGACAGCCGGGTGGGCGGCGACGTGTACGAGGTGGTGTCCTCCCCTTACGGCAGCCGGGTCTTCATCGCCGACGTCCAGGGCAAGGGACTGCCCGCCATCAGCGCGGCCTTCTCGGTGCTCAGCGCCTTCCGGGAGGCGGCCGTCGCCGAGCCCACGCTGACCGCCGTCGTCGACGCCCTGGAGGACGCGGTGCTGCGGCACAACTCCTTCGCGGCACAGGCGGGCGAGAGCGAGCGGTTCGTGACGGCGCTGGTCCTCGGCGTCGGCCCGGACACGGAGGTCCAGGCGATCAACTGCGGCCATGTCGCGCCGCTGATGCTGCACAGCGACCGGGACGGTCCGGTGCTGAAGGAGGAGCCGTGCGTCCCGCTGGGCCTCGACGCCCTGTCTCCGCAGCCCCGTACGGTCGAGTGGTTCGCCTTCCCGCAGGGCAGCACGCTGTTGCTGTGCACGGACGGTGTCACCGAGGCGCGCGATCCGTCGGGGGGCTTCTATCCGCTGGAGGAGCGGGCCGCGGCCTGGGACGGCGTCCGCCCCGGTGATCTTCCGGCGACCGTCTACCGCGACCTGCGCCGGCATTCGGCGGGTACGCCGGGCGACGACACCGCTCTGATGGTGCTGCGGAGGCGGCCGGGCGCCGGGGCGGCCGACGAGCCCTGACGGGCTCCGCCCTCGCGGCGCCCGCTCCGGAGCGACCGCCCGCCCAAAATGCGTAGAGTGGTACGCCCGTGGTCGTACGTCACCCCTTCGGAGCCCGCATGCCCGCCCCGTCGGTCGGCCCGGACGGCGATCCCGACGCGCTGTTCGGACTCGACGCCCTCGCACCGCTCCCGTCCCCGGCCCGCGCCGACGCCCGTGCCGACGCCCGCGCCCGCTCGTCGTTTCGCGACTCCGACACGGCGCGCCGGCTGCTGCCCGTGCGGGAGATCCACGCCGAACCGGCCGCCGCGGCCTCCGCGCGCGGCCGCGAGATCATCGCCCGCTTCCCCGACGCCCGTCTGATCGGGATCGACTCCCACTGGCGCGTCCCCGGGCTGCACGGCAACGAGGGGAACGTCGAGCGGTGGGTGCGCGTCAAGGGCGAGACCCTGGTGCTGGGCGAACGGAAGACGCTCACCACACGCCCCAACGGGCGCTCGGCGGACTGGATCGCCCCCGGTCCGTCCAACGGCTGCGCCCTGGCGTGCGCCTACTGCTACGTGCCGCGCCGCAAGGGCTACGCCAATCCCATCACCGTGTTCACCAACATCGACCGGATCATCGCCCACCTCGGCCGGCACATCGCGCGGCAGGGCCCCAAGCGGGAACCCAACCAGTGCGACCCCGCGGCGTGGGTGTACGACATCGGGGAGAACGGCGACTGCTCGGTGGACGCCCTCGTCTGCGACAACACCGCCGACCTGGTGCGCGCCTTCCGTCACTGGCCCACCGCCAAGGCGTCCTTCGCCACGAAGTTCGTCAACCCCGACCTGCTCGCCCTGGAGCCGCGGGGCCGGACCCGGATCCGGTTCTCCCTGATGCCCGAGGCCGACGCCCGTCTCCTGGACGTGCGCACCTCACCGGTCGCCGCCCGGATCGCCGCCGCGGCCGACTTCCTGGACGCCGGTTACGAGGTGCACTTCAACTTCTCCCCCGTCGTCCTGCGGCCGGGCTGGCGGGAGGCCTGGGCCGGCCTGCTCCGGCACCTGGACGACGTGCTGCCCGAGCGGGTCAGGCGGCAGGCGGCCGCCGAGGTGATCATGCTCACCCACAACCGTGAGCTGCACGAGGTGAACCTGGGCTGGCATCCCCGTGCCGAGCAGGTGCTGTGGCGGCCGGATCTCCAGCAGGCGAAGCGCTCCGAGAACGGCGCGCTGAACGTCCGCTACCGCGACCGGACCAAGGCCGAGGCGCTGAGCGCCCTGCGCGACCTGATCGGCGCCCACGCGCCGTGGCTGCGCATCCGCTACGCCTTCTGAGCCGGTCCGGGGCGGTGGCACGGCCGCGGGGCGACCGGGCGGGGCGGGTTCAGGGCAGGGGCCGGGCGTCCCGGTCGGCCCGCCCGCCGGCCCCCAGCAGCCCCGTGGGACGGAAGGGCTCCTCGGCCTCGAGCCGGGGCAGTTCACGCCGGGCGACGCGCAGCACCAGCGGCGGCAGCGCGGCCCGTGCGATCTGCGCGAGTCGCAGCCAGGCGGGCACGTAGACGGCGGTGCTGCGGCGTTCGACGGCGCGGGCGAGGACCTCGGCGACGGTCTCGACGGGGTACACGCGCCGGGCGGGGGCGGGCATGTGGGCGCGCAGTTCCCGCAGCACGGCGTGCTGGTCGGCGTCCCGGATCATGTCGGTGTCGGTCCAGTTCAGGTAGGCGATGCCGACCGCCACGCCGTGGTGTGCCTCCTCGGCCCGCAGCGCGTGCGCGAAGGCCTCCACGCCGGACTTGGAGGCGCAGTAGGCACTCATCAGCGGGGCGGCGCCGAGGGAGGCCAGGGAGGCGATCTGGAGGTAGTAGCCCGCCGTCTCGCGCAGGTCGGGCAGGAACGTGTGGGCCGTGAGGGCGCTGCCGGTGAGGTTCACGTCGACGACGCGGCGCCAGGAGGCCATGCCGGTCCCGCCGAAGGGGCCGCCCTCGGCGATGCCCGCGTTCGCGACGACGGCCGAGGGCGGGCCCAGCCGGGTGCGGATGGTCTCGGCGGCGTCCAGCAGGGCCGCTTCGTCGGTGATGTCGGCCTCCACGGCGAGGGCCGGCGTGGGCAGCGAGGCGGCGACCGCCTCCAGGGCCGGCCGCTCGTGGCCGAGCAGGGCCAGGCGTGCGCCGCGGCGGGCGAGGGCACGGGCCTGGGCCGCGCCCACCCCGCGCGCGGCGCCCGTGACGACGACGGTGCGGTTCTCCAGGGGGCTGTTCGCCACGGTGCGGTGCGCCCCGCTCCTGTGGGCCACGGTCTTCAGGGGGGTGTGCGCCACGGCGCGCTCCGATCGTCGGCTGTCCGTCGTCCTCAGCTGGGTCGTACGTGCCCCGCGCGGTCCCGGTGGGTGAGGGCGCGCTGGAGCCCGGACAGGCCCGGTGACCGGCGTCGCCGCAGTGCCGCGCGGGCCGCGTTGGCGCCCGGCGCGCCGTGCACGCCGCCGCCCGGATGGGCGCCCGCGGAGGCGAGGAACAGGCCGCGCACGGGTGTCTCCGGCCGTCCGGTGCCGGGCAGGGGACGGAAGACGAGCTGCTGGTGGATGCCCGCGGTGCCGCCGTTGATGGCGCCCGCGCGGAGATTGCCGTCGAGTGCCTGGAGCGTGGGCGGGGCGAGGATGCGGCGGCCCCGGATCAGCGCGCGGAAGCCCGGCGCGAACCGTTCGACCTGGCGTTCCACCCGGTCGGCCATCAGCTCCTGCTCCTTGAGGTCCCAGGCGCCGGTGAGTCCCTCGTCCCCCGCGTCGGCGGCCACCTCGTGCGGCACGTGGGTGTAGGCCCAGGCCGACTCGGTGCCGGCGGGCGAACGCGACGCGTCGGCCGTCGTCATCTGGCCGAACAGGGAGAACGGGCGGTCGGGGATCTGACGCATCGCGATCTGGGCGGCGAAGCGGGTGAGTTCGTCGAGTCCGTCGGCCAGGTGGACGGTGCCGGCCCGCGCGGCCTGCTCGGCGCGCCAGGGCACGGGGCCGTCGAGGGCCCAGTCGACCTTGAAGGTGGCGAAGTCCCACTGGAACCGCTTCAGGTCGGCCAGCAGCAGGCCCGGAAGGTGCTCGGGCTCGACCAGCTCGCCGTAGAGGGCGGGGACGGAGACGTCCGCGAGGACGGCGCGGCGGGCGGTGACGGTGCCGCCGTCGGCGGTGCGTACACCGACCGCTCGTCCGTCGCGGACGACGACCCGGTCCACCCGGAGGCCGCAGTGCAGGGTGCCGCCGTGTGCGCGCAGCCGGCGCACCAGCGCGTCGGTGAGGGCTCCGGCGCCACCGGCCGGGACGGGGAAGCCGTACGTCTGGCCCAGCATGGACATCAGCCAGCCGAAGCCGCCGCTGCCGGCGGCCTCCGGGGCGAGGTCGGCGTGCAGCGCGTTCCCGGCGAGGAGGAGCCTGCCGCCCTCGCCGCCGAACTCCTCGGCGCCCATGCGCCGCACCGGCAGCACCAGGGTGCGGGCCAGCCGCAGGCCGCCCGCCGTGCGCAGCCGCAGGGCGAGCCGCCCGGTGGCCTTCAGCGGCGGGAACGGGGTGAACAGGGCGTCGAGGATGTCGGGGCGCAGCCGTTCCCAGATCTCGTGCAGCCGGCGCCAGGCGGCGCCGTCCCCGTCGTGGAAGGCGTCGAGGGAGGCGGCGGTGGTGTCGAGCCGCCGGTCGAGGACCGCGCACCTGCCGTCGCCCAGCGGATGCGCCAGGACGTGGGGGGCGTGGCTCCACCGCAGGCCGTGCTCCTCCAGGCGCAGGCCCGACACCACCGGGGAGGCGGCGGCCAGCGGGTAGAAGGAGCTGAAGAGGTCGTTGACGAAGTCGGGGTCGACTTCCCTGTCGTGACGCACCGCTCCGCCGGGTCCGGGCTGCTCCTCGAGGACCGTCACGCTCCAGCCGGCGTCGGCCAGCAGGTTGGCGGCCACCAGGCCGTTGGGTCCGGCGCCGATCACCACGGCGTCAGGCATCGGCACCGCCGTGTGCCCGTACCGGCACCGGCCCCGGCCCGGCGTCCGGCACCTCGTTCTCGCACACCTCGGCCAGTCGGGCGAGCATCGCGCGGTGCCGGAGCTGGATCAGTGCCTCCACGCCCGCGTTGTGCAGGGCACCGCCCACCCCTTGCAGGGGGTGTTCGTCCACGATCACCAGGCAGTGCTCGCCCCAGGGCCGCAGCTCGACGGCGATCCGCGCCGTGCCGAGCACGCCCGCCCGGGCCTCCAGCTCCAGGGCGGTGCCCTCCTCGCAGCGCCGTACGACGGTCCGGTTGTTCAGGCGGACGGGTCCGATCCGGACCTCGTAGCCGATCTCCGCGCCGACCTGGGGCCACCGGCCCCGCACCGGGGTGGACTCCGCGGTGCCCACCACCCAGTCCGCGTACCGGTCGCCGTCCGCGAGGACGGCCCACACCCGCCGCGGGGATGTCTTGATCAGCCGATGCCGGACCGCCACGACGACCTCCTGTACTCGTCCTTCGCTCACCGCCAAGTGCCCACGCCGGGGACGGCGAACCGGGATGACGACGAGGAATTTCCGGTACGGCCGTGCGGCGCCCGGTGTCGGCGGGTGAGCCCCCGGTGCCGGGCCCCGGGCTTCGGGGCTCAGCCCGGGCCGGTCGACTCCCACGGGCGGGGCCCGGAGCCGGAGTGCCACGCGAGCAGTCCCTCGGCGTCCACGCACACGATGCCGCACTGCCGCGCGTACTCGACGGCGGGTGCCGTGAAGTCGTTGGTGGTGACGACGATGGCGACGTCGGCCTCGTGGACGGTGAAGCAGGTGCCGCCGAAGCGCTGCAGATCCTGTGAGCCGACCTTGTGGCCGTCCCCGTAGCGCTTGCACTGGAGGACGAGCCGGCGTCCGTCCGGCGCCACCGCCAGCACGTCGGCTCCCAGGTCACCGGCGCCGCCGACGACTTCGACGTCCGTGCAGTGGTCGCGGGCGCACAGGCCGGCTATCGCCTGTTCGAACTCGTCGGGATCCAGGGCGTAGTAGTCGGTGACGCACGTGGTGTCCGCGGCGGGAGCCGTCCCGATGACGAGGGTCTCCGCCATGCTGTCGGCGCCGAGGGGCGGGGCCGGGACGGCGACCCCCGCCGGTTCGGCGATCCCCGCCGGGACGGCCGCGGCCGGCGGCTCGGCGAGCGCGTCGACGGCTGTCTCGGCCGCTTCCTCGAGGGCCTCGGTGGCGTGCCGCACGAGTCTGCGCGCCGACCACCGGCGCCGGCCCCGATAGCAGGCGACGGTCGCGGCGATGCCGAGGACGAGCAGGGTCACGGCCCACGCGGGCCGGCGTTCCGCCGCGGCGGCGGCGGTGCGGGCGACCACGCCCGCGAGGGTCAAGAGGAGCGCGAGAAGGACGAAGAACAGGGCCGTCGTGCGCAGGTCGAAGCGACGGCGGCTACGCGCGGGGCGTATCGGGCGGGTGGGTGCGGTCACGGTGGTGGTTCCTCCCAAGCGGCCTTCGGCGAAGATCACTTGGGCTTGTGCCCCGGCTGGGGCGGTTCATCGTGACCGGTCGCCGGGCCTCGTGCGCGCGGTGCGGCGCGGCTGATTCCCCGCCCTGCGGGCGGTACGGCGCGGCGATCCCCCCGCCCTGCCACGCAGGGTACGACGTGGCCGGTCCCCGGCCGCGCGCGGTACGACGCGACCCGTCGTCCCGGCCCTGCGCGGTACGACGCGACCGGTCGCCGGGGTTCGCGGGGTCGGCCGGTGGCGTCCTGCCCGCCTCCGCGCGGTGGGCCCGGACGTGCCGGGGTGTGACCCACCGCGCGTGCGGGGCGTCAGATGCGGCCGCCGGTGAGCCGGGTGATGGGGCCGAGGGTCCGGCGGCCGGAGCGGCGGCCCACCGTGTACGACACGGCCGTCAGCGCGGTCACACCGGCGCCCACACCGGCCGCGATCAGCTTGCGGTGGGCGATCACCGTCCAGGCCGTCCTGGCGGTGGCAGCGACCTGCCCGGTGGCGGACTTGGCGGTGGCCGCGACCTGACCGGTGGCGGACTTGGCCGTGGCCGCGACCTGACCGGTCCTCGCGACGAGCGCCTGGCGGCCCGCCTCGACGCCACGGGCCGCGCCCTGCGCCACGCCCGCCGTCTTCCCGGCGGCGCGCCCGGCCCCGGAGCCGGCGGCCGACGCGGCGTCATCCGCCTTGTCCGCGGCGCCCTTTGCGGCGCGTGCGGCGGGAGCGGTCGTCTTGTCCGCCGCGCGCCGGGCCTTGGATGCGGTCGCGCGCTTGGTGTCGCGCTCTTCGTTCGTGTCCGTGTTCGGTTCAGTCATGGACTTCGCGTTGCCGCTCCCCCGGGCCGCAAACCCGCCGCGGTGCCCGGGCGCCGCCCGCGGTGGCCCGGGCGGGGTCCGGCGGATCGCCGCACGGGTAGGGTCCCGGCATGCGCCTCGCCCTCTTCGACCTGGACGGCACGCTGGTGGACCGTACGTCCGCCTTCGCCGACGCCATAGCCGACCTCTGCCACGACCACGCCTACGGGCCCGAGATCGAGCGGTGGCTGCTGACCGAACTCGCCGACCACGCCGAGCCGTCGGACTTCGCGCGGCTGCGCGCCGCGTTCGGGCTGGGCGAGTCGGCGGACCACCTGTGGCGGGTGTACGTCGACCGCATGGCCGCCGCCGTCACCTGCCGTCCCGCGGTGCTGAACAGCCTGGCCCGGCTGCGCGAGCGCGGCTGGAGCATCGGTGTCGCCACGAACGGGTCCTCCGACATCCAGCGCGCCAAGGTCAGGGCCACGGGGCTCGCCGATCTCGTCGACGGGATCGCCGCCTCCGGGGACATCGCCGTCCGCAAGCCCGACCCGCGCCTCTTCGAACTGGCGGCGGCGCGCTGCGGCACCCAGATCGGTGCGGGCGACTGGATGACCGGCGACGATCCGGAGAACGACATCCAAGGCGGCCATCGGGCGGGGCTGCGGACGATCTGGGTGACGGGGCGGCCCTGGCCCGAGGGCCTCACCGTCCCCCACCACCGCGCCGCCGACGTCCCGCGGGCCGTCGACCACCTGCTCGCCCACTCCCCGGCGTAGCCTCGTCCGGCGGCCACGGCCTTGCCGCGCACGGCAGTTGTTCCCCTCGTCGGTGCCCGTCCTTCACCCCCGCGCCGCCCCGCCGTTCGCCCGCACCACCAAGATCATCACGTTTGGTCCTGTCCCCCATCGAAGGAAGGTCGACGTGGCCGGATCACTTCCGAGGGCTTTCGCCGTGTCCGTCCTCACGGCGTCACTCGCTCTGACCGCCGCACTTCCCGCCTCCGCCGAGGACGACGACGCCCT
Organism: Streptomyces sp. NPDC088766; assembly: GCF_044750845.1. Lineage (NCBI taxonomy): Bacteria > Bacillati > Actinomycetota > Actinomycetes > Kitasatosporales > Streptomycetaceae > Streptomyces > Streptomyces sp. NPDC088766. The sequence continues at coordinate 204,436 of NZ_JBIVKQ010000011.1, forward strand.
GCCGGCCGTCCTCCCGCGCGTCGAGACGCCGGCCCTGTACGACGACGAGGCGGGCGGCAACTCCGACGCGGACGACCCGGCGATCTGGCGCAACGCCGCCGACCCGGACGCCAGTCTGGTCGTGGCCACCGCGAAGGAGGGCGGCCTGAGGGTGTACGACCTCGGCGCCCGGCTCGTGCAGTCGCTCGCCGCGCCCGCCGGACCGGGTCCCGAGGACGCGCCCGGCCGCTACAACAACGTGGACGTGGTGCAGGGCCTGAAGCTGTCGACCGGGCGCGCCGACCTCGCGGTCACCACCGACCGGGGCAACGACCGGCTGCGGATCTACCGCATCGACCCCGCCTCGCCCGGCCGTCCCCTCTCGGACGTCACGGACCCGGCGGCCGCGCCGGTCTTCTCCGCCGACCAGGCGGAGATCAACGAGCAGCGCACCGCGTACGGCCTCGCCACCTGGACCGACAGGGCGAGCGGCCGCACCTACGCGCTCGTCAGCCGGCGCGAACGCACCACCATCGCCCTGCTCGAACTGACGCCGAAGGCCGGCGGCAGGGTCGGCTACCGCAAGGTCCGCACCCTGAACCTGCCGTCCTCCTTCCGCCTGCCGAACGGCACGTCCTGGTCTCCGTGCGCGGAGCCCGGTGAACTGCCGCAGGTCGAGGGCATGGTCGTCGACCCGGCGAACGGCACGCTGTACGCGGGCCAGGAGGACGTCGGCATCTGGCGGATGCCCGCCGCCCTCGACGGAACACCCCGACTCGTCGACACCGTGCGGGAGTACGGCGTCCCCGGCACCTACGACGAGGCCACCGAGGAGTGCGTGAGCGGCGCCGACCCCGGGTACGGCGGCACGCGGATCACGGCGGACGTCGAGGGCCTGACCCTGGTCACCGAGGCGGACGGCGACGGTCATCTGCTGGCCTCCAGCCAGGGCGACGACACCTTCGCCGCCTACGACCGCGAGCGCAGCGACGACAACGAGTACGAGGGCGGCTTCCGGGTCGCCGCCACCGCGACGGGCCCCGACGGCTCGGAGGAGTGCGACGGTGCCGCGGCGCTCAACGCCCCGCTGGGCCGCAGGTTCCCCGGCGGTCTGCTCGTCGTGCAGGACGGTCACGACGACGCCGGAGCGGCCGAGGACCGTACGGCGACGAACTTCAAGTTCGTCGACCTGCGCGAGGTCCTGACGGCGCTCGACGACTGAGCCTACGGCCGGGTGCGGCGGGCCGGGGTGCCCTTCCCGCCGCACCCGGGCGGCTCACGGCGTGCCGGGCTCCGCGCGCCGCTCGCTCCGGCGCAGGTCGGTGATGAGCCGGGCGCCGGTCACGGTCTTGTCGTCCTTGTGCGCCTCCCAGCGTGCGAAGGTCTCCGCGGCGGCCTCGGCGAAGCCGGTCGGCAGGCCGACCTGTGCGCAGGCGCGCGCGATCTCGGCCATCTCCGGTTCCCAGCGCCAGGCCTTGCGGCCCGCGCCGGTCAGGCGCTCGGGTCCGGCCGCGGGGTGCCGCGGCGCCGGCCCCGCGGCACGGGCGTACGGCCGGCGTGCGGCGTGCGGCGTGCGGCGTGCGGCGTGCGGCGTGCGGCGTGCGGCGTGCGGCGTGCGGCGTGCGAGGACCGTGCCTCATCCGCCGGGCGGCCCCGCTCCGCCGCCTTTGAGGCGTTCGAGGTCGGAGGGGCGGACCTGGATCACGACGAGGGCGATCAGGGCGGCGATCAGCGTGAAGACGGCCGCCGTCACGAAGGCCGCGGAGATGCCCGCCGTGAGGACCTCGTCGCCCCAGGGCGGCGGGAGTTCGCCGGTGCGCTGGAAGCGCAGGCGTTCCACCGGGGTCGCCTGGGACAGGAACGCCGGGACCTGGGTGTCCGCCTCGTTGTTGCTGGCCGTGCCGAACATCGTGACCAGGATGGACAGGCCGAGCGAACCGCCCACCTGCTGGGTGGCGTTGAGCAGCCCGGAGGCGGCGCCGGTCTCCCGGGTGGGCACGTCGGACAGTGCCATCAGGGTCAGGGAGACGAACTCCATGCCCATGCCCAGGCTGAAGACCAGCATCGGGCCGAGCACGCTGCCCGCGTAGGTGGAGTGGACGTCGGTCAGGGTCAGCCAGCCCAGTCCCGCCGCGGCCAGGGTCGCGCCGGCCACCATGAAGGGTTTGGGGCCGTACGTCGGCAGGAACCGGGAGGCCAGCCCCGCGCCGACCGCGATGACCGCGCTCACCGGGAGGAAGGCGAGGCCGGCCCTGAGGGGGCTGAAGTCCAGCACGTTCTGCACGAACAGGGTGAGGAAGAAGAACATGCCGAAGATGGCGGCGGCCAGGCAGAGCATGATGCCGTAGGTGCCCGCGCGGTTGCGGTCGGCGAACATGCGCAGTGGTGTGATCGGCTGGCGGGAGCGCTTCTCCACCGTGATGAACACGGCGAGGAGGACGACGGCCCCGGCGAAGGAGGCCAGGGTGAGCGGGTCGCGCCAGCCGTCCTGGGCGGCCCGGATGAAGCCGTACACCAGCAGGACCATGCCTGCGGTGGAGGTCGCCGCGCCGGCGATGTCGAAGTGGCCGGGGTGGCGTGCGGATTCCTTGATCCAGCGGGGTGCCGCGAGGGCGATGAGCAGGCCGATGGGAACGTTGACGAAGAGGACCCAGCGCCAGTCCAGCCACTCGACGAGGATGCCGCCGGCGAGCAGTCCGATCGCGCCGCCGCCCGCCGAGACCGCGGCGAACACGCCGAACGCCCGGTTGCGCTCGGGTCCTTCGCGGAAGGTGGTGCTGATCAGGGCGAGGGCGGTCGGGGAGGCGATGGCCCCGCCGACGCCCTGGAGGGCGCGGGCGGCCAGGAGTTGGCCGGGGCCCCGGGCGAGCCCGCCGAGGAGTGAGGCGAGGACGAACAGCAGCACGCCGAAGACGAAGACCCGCCGCCGTCCGAGGATGTCACCGGCCCGGCCGCCGAGCAGCAGCAGACCGCCGAAGGTGAGCGTGTAGGCGTTGACCACCCACGACAGGTTGGCGGTGGAGAAGTCCAGGGAGCGCTGGATGTCGGGGAGCGCGATGTTGACGATGGTGATGTCGAGGACCACCATCAGCTGGCACGAGGCGATGACGAGCAGCGCCATCGTGTTTCCGTCACCGCCCGCGGGACGCGCGGACGTCCGGGACGCGGAAGTGGGTTGCGGAGATGTGCTCATGTCGTGTAGCCCGCACGGGGGGCGGGCCCCTGGGGGTTCAGTGAACGATTGCGTCCACTGTCGTGTTCACCGTTCGACCGTACGCCGCCGCCCGGGCCGTCACCACTCGAACACCGGGGGCCGTCCGCCGGGCCGTCGCCCGGTCCACCGGTGCGGGCCCGTCCGCCGGGCACCGGCGTGCCAGGACTCCCCCGTGGTCCTGGCACCCCGCCCCGGCTCCTGCGGCGATCCGCCGCAGCGGTGTCACCAGGATGCGCCGGAGCCGGAGGCCGTGTCGTTGGCGAGGCGTCCACGGTCGCTTGGCGGAGCGTCTCCGGGCGGGCCGGGCCGCGGGTGTTCGCGGGCGCGCAGTTCGCTGGGCGGGAAGCCGTAGGCGGTGCGGAAGGCGCGGGTGAACTCGGCGGCCCGCGGGAAGCCCCAGCGCGCGGCGACGGCGTGGATCGGCGTCGTGCTCAGGGCGGGGTCGAGGAGGTCGCGGCGGGCGCGCTCCAGCCGCTGGTCCCTGATGTACGAGGCCACGCCGAGGCCTTCGGCCCGGAAGAGGCGGTACAGGTGACTGCGGGAGATGTGGTGGGCGGCGGCGATCGTCGCGGGCGTCAGTTCGGGGTCGGCGAGGTGGCGGCGGACGAACGCCTTGACGCGCAGGGTGAGGGTCCGGTGGTGACTCTCGGGCGGCAGGCTCGGGGTGGCGTCGAGGGCGTGCGCGAAGGCCGCCGCGACCAGGTCGGTGACGACGGTGGCGAGGCGGGGTCCGTCGGCGGGCCGGTAGCAGGAGGTGTCCGCGGCGAGCCGGAGGAGGAACTGCGCCAGCAGCGCGCCGATGCCTTCCGTGGCCGAGATGCGGCGTCCCATCACCTGGTCTGCGTGCCGGCCGGGCAGTGGCACCTGGGCGCGGGGGATCTCCACCCCGACGATGGTGACGGGGTCGGCTCCGGTGTGGATCTCGAAGGGACGCGAGGAGGTGCTGATGTGGAAGTCGTTGATCGTGTAGACCGCCTGCCGGCTGCTGCCCCAGCTGGCCGCTCCCTCGCCCTTGAGGAGCAGGGAGAGGTGGTAGACCTCGGGGTCGGAGGCGCGGATGAGCCCGGGGGTCCGGCGGAAGACCAGCGGGTCGAAGGTGGCGGGCCACACGGTGACGTCGCCGAGGAGGATCGCCCGCTGGGAGCCGTCGTAGTCCGCGGCGCGTTCGCTGCTCAGCTGCATCGGCGCGTGGGTACGGCCCATGCGCTGGATCCAGGCCTCGAACCGGTCGGCCGCCGGGAGGTCCTGGGTCCGGAAGACCGACTCGTGCACCACGCACTCAGTCAATCACACCGGTGACCGGGGAAGTTGGGGGCGGCCGGCGGACCGTCACGAGCGCGACGGGGCGGTCCCGATCACCGGATCGCCATATTACTCAACCGTAACCCGTCGACCGCTACCCCGGGTAACCCTCGCGCCGTTACCTTCCTGACAGCTCGTCCAAGAGCGTTTTGCGTACGGCATGCGGCGGCGGTGGGACGACCGGCGCCGTGTGCCGGGCGGTCCGCCCTCACCGGACCGCGTGTCACCCGAGCCGCAGAGTCAGGCTCGGCCTCCCCGCTCCCCACCGGAGGTCTGCCATGCCCGCCCCCGCCCGTCTGCTCGCCGCGGCCGTCACGGCCGCCGCCTGCCTCGGCACGACAGCCGTTCCGGCCGCCGCCGCGTCACCGACCGAACCCGTGGTCTCCCGCGGTGTCACCATTCCCGCCTTCTACAACCCGCCCGCCTCGCTGCCGGCCGCCGACGGCGCGCTGATCCGCACCGAACGGCTCCCTCTCGCCCTGAGCCTGCCCGGCATCGACGGTCCGCTGCCCGGCCGGGCGACCCGCCTGATGTACCGGTCCACCGACTCGGCGGGCCGGCCGACGGCCGTCACCGGCGCCTACCTCGAACCGACGGCCGCCTGGAAGGGCACGGGACCACGGCCGCTGGTCGTCGTGGCGCCCGGCACCATGGGACAGGGCGACCAGTGCGCCGCGTCCCTCGGCCTGGAACGCCCGCTCGTGCTCAACGGGCGGACGGTGTCGGTCGGTTACGAGGACCTGGCCATCTACCGGCTGCTCGCCCGCGGGATCGCCGTCGTGGTCACCGACTACACCGGCCTCGGCACCACGGACCGGCTGCACACCTACGTCAACCGGGTCGACGAGGCCCACGCCGTGCTGGACGCCGCCCGCGCCGCCCGTTCCCTGGACGGGACCTCCCTCACGGACGGCTCACGGGTGGCGCTGTTCGGCTACAGCCAGGGCGGCGGGGCCACCGCGGCCGCCGCCGAACTCCAGCCCGCGTACGCCCCGGACGTCCCGCTCGCCGGCACCTACTCCGGAGCACCGCCCGCCGACCTGGTGGCCGTCACCGCGGCCATCGACGGCAGCGACCTCGCCGGGGCGCTCGGCTGGTCGGTCAACGGCTTCCTGGAGTCCGACCCGGAGTTGAGGCCGATCGCGGAAGCGCACCTCAACGCGGCCGGCAAGGCGGCCCTGAAGGATCTGTCCACCATGTGCGTGGGCGACGCCCTCCTCGCCTACAACTCGGCGCGCAGCAAGGCCTGGACCACCGACGGGCGCTCCCTGGGCGCCGTCATCGAGGAGGAGCCCGCCCTCGAGGCGTTCCTGGCCGATCAGCGCATCGGCAGGGTCAGGCCCGCGTCCCCGGTGCGGGTGGCGACCGGCACCGCCGACAACCTCGTACCGCACGGACAGGCCCGCGAGCTGGCCGTGGCGTGGTGCGCCAAGGGGGCGGACGTCACCTACAAGCCCGTCGTCCTGCTGCCGCTGGGCAACGCCCTGCTCAACCACTTCGCACCGCTGCTGGCCGACCAGGGCGACGCGATCTCCTGGCTGACCGACCGCCTCGACGGCCGGCCCGCCGGCTCCAACTGCGCCGCGCTGCCGTACAAGCCCTGAAGAACCCTCGCCGTCACGTTCGGTCGGGTGGGCCGCCGAAAAACGCGCTTCCCCGGCGGCGAGCGCCCCGGCGCCGCCGTGTCCCGGATCCCCGGGGCACGGCGGCGGGTGTCAGGAGACGCGGCGGACCGGCGGACACTGCCAGCGGGCGTCGACGGCGTCCGGACGCGGCAGGTACATGCGCAGCATGGTGAACCAGTCGCCCCGTTCCGGTGTGGGCAGCCAGTTGCCCTCCCGCTCCGGGCCCGGCGAGTCGGGCCGCAGGGAGACGGTCAGGCCGCCGTCGGGGTCGGTGACCAGTCCGGGGGTGCGGTCGCCGACGGAGTAGCGGCCGATCGGGTTGGCGATCAGGTTCCTGTCCGCGTCGTACGCGGTGAGGGACCAGAACGCGCCGACAGGAGGCAGTTGTCCCGGCTCGAAGCGGATCTCGTAGCGTCCGGTGGACAGTTTCCCGCCGTCGGCGTCCTCGAAGGCGACCAGGTATATCGCCTCCTCGAGGTCGTTGGCGGCGACACCGAACAGGGCCTGCTCGGCGGCTCGTTTGACGAAGTCGTCCCCGAAGTGGCCCATCTCCGACGGCGGATAACGCCACCCGTTGATCATTGTGGCCCAGTCGCCGCTGTGGAACTGCTCCTCGAGCATGGTCAGGCCCGCGGCGGCGGCGCGTGTCAGGCCCTCCTTGACCGGCTCGGGCTGCGCCTCGACGTCGAGGCCGGGACCCACACCTATGTCCGCGAACTGCCGGAGCAGAAGCTCATGGTGCGCCGGCGGCGGGTTCTCGGCCAGCATCGCGTTGAGGGTCTTCCACACCGCCAGCGGATCCCGCTCGGGATCGACGGGTTCCAGCACGTCCCGGCGCTCCGGCAGGTCGGCGTCCGCACGGCCGAACAGGTGGAGCGGGGTCAGCCGGTACTGGTCCTGCAGCGCGTGCACGGCGGGCAGGTCGTGCTCACCCTCGACGAGGGTACGGCCGATGACCATGATCCAGGGGCTGGGGGCGGTCGCCGTACGGCGCACCCCCTCGGGGAGGTCACCCTGCCATCCCGGACCGATGAGGGCGAAGGAACCGGCGTGCGGCCCGGTGACGCGCCGGCCGATGTAGTCGTAGTTGTCGGAGGTGATGGCGACCAGCTCGAAGGTGAAGTAGCGGTCGCCCATCTCCGGGTGCGAGAAGACGACCGGTTCCTCGCCCAGATCGACCCAGGCGACCGAGTAGAGCGTGTCGTTGTTGGGGGCACGGCCTTCCCGGTCGGAGGCGTCGAAGAGTTGGCGCCCGTGCCAGAAGTGGTTGACCGCCGAGTGCGGCGTCATGTCCGTGGCCGGCTCCTGCGTCATCCAGCCGTGCCGGAGCCGGGCGTTGTAGATGTAGGGGAAGCCGTAGACGAAGGCCTGTTCGCCCAGGGTGTAGGCGTACTCCTGGCGCCAGTCGTGATCCGGTCGCTGCGGGGGGCTCTTGGTGGTCGCGGTCGCCATGACCACGCTCCTTCCCTCTGGTCGGGTGGTCGGGCGGCACAGCGCCCCGACCACCCGCCGGCCGGGAGAACCGGCAATCGCTGCTGACGCGTTCCCGGCTCCCTGAGGGCCGACAGGCGGCATCATGCACCGTGCCTCGTCGGGTGACCCGGGGGTGCTCCGTTCGGGTGAGCCACCTTCTCGAGTAGATCACCGTGTCCGGGGCCCGGCAACCGCACACCACGCACCGCACACCACGGTCCGGTACCGGCTCGTGCCGGAGACACCGGACAGGCTCCCGGACGCGGTACCGACCGTCGGCGGAGCGACGTTCCGCGTCCCTCGGCGAGAAGAACACCACGGCCTCCGCCCGACCGCCGCCTACAGACCGTCGAGCAGCCCGAGCCGGGCGACGACCCGCTTGCCGACCGGCTCCGGTACGACGTCGACGTCCTCGGCCACGGCCATCACGATCTCCAGACCGTGCTGACCCACCCGCGTCGGATCCGCCCCGCGCGGCTTCGGCAGCGCCGGATCGCTGTCCCAGACCGCGATCTCCACGGCGGCCCTCACGATGCGCAGGTGCAGCAGGACCGGGCCGGGCGCGTGCCGCAGGGCGTTGGTGACCAGTTCGCTCACCACGAGCTGCGAGAGATCCATGGTGCGGGCCGAGACCGGCACCCCGTGCTCGCGCTGCGCACCCGCGAGGAAATCACCCGTCAACTGCCGCGCACCGGCGATGCAGCCGCTCTGCCCGTCGAGGGCCACCGTTGTCTCGACCCGGCTCCGCTCAGGACCCGGGAAACCCTCGTCGGGAGGGACAGGTTCCATGCGGACCGCCTTCATTACCCCGTTCATGACCGCGCGCATACCCCCGAATCCGACTCCTACGCCCCAGCCGCCCCACTCTTTCGCGGAGCGCCGGAACGGACCCGGTCCCGGCGTCCCGTGCCGTGCGCCGCGTCCGTGGCCGGCGCCACCGCCACGTCACGGTGACGCCGGCCGGCCCCGGTGCGCGCGGACCGGGACGGGCGGGCCGCGGTCAGTCGAGGTGGTAGCTGTCGCCGTACACCTTCCAGTCCAGGGGCGGTTGGAGGTCCAGGTTGCCCTTGCGCAGGAAGACGCGCTGGGCGGTGTCGACGCGGCTGGTGTCGCTGTGCGCCTCCTCCTGCTTCATGGCCCACACGCGTGCGTCGAGGAAGGCGTGGAGGTACGCCGTCTCGTCGCCGCCCTGGGCCGGGGTCCTCGCCTTGGCCAGCGCACGCCGGCGGATGCTGCCGAAGCCGGTGGCGTCGCCGCCGTCGCCGTGCATGACGATGGCGTCGTAGTAGGCGAACTGGCCCAGGACGCGCAGACCGTCGGCCTTGGCGCGGCGGACGGCCGGATCGAAGTAGACGCGGTCGCGTTCGTCGTTCTGCGCCTGCTGGAACGCCGTGTCCCGGGCCGCCGTGCGCCAGTCCCGCGGGTAGTCCGGGTCGAGGCCGTCGTGGGAGTCGGTGCCGTCGACCGCCCGCAGGGCGGGCAGGTACCCGGCGAGCACGTTGCCGGGTCTGCGGTCGGCGTACAGCTCGACGAGGTCGAGCATGTCGCCGGTGCCGGAGCAGAAGCCGATGATGCCGGCGGTGTAGCCGCGGCCGTCGCCGATGTCCTCGATGTACTGGTACTGGGCCTTCCAGTCGAGCGAGGAGTTCTCCGCGCTCGACACCAGCTTCATGGCGATCTCCTTCTTCGCCGGGTCGTCGAGCCCCGCCGCCGCGCGGAGTTCGGGGGCGGCGGACGCCGACGGCGAGACGAGGAGGGGGGCCGCCGTCACGGCGGCGAGGAGGGCGAGGACCGTGCGGCGGGAGGCGGCGGTCGTGGCGGCGGTCGGGCTCTGCGCGCCGGGGGATGTGTGCACCACAGTGACTCCGGTCGGGGAGTGGGGGGATGGAGGTGGATCTGCGCTGCAACTGACAGGAAGGTTTCCTATCAAGTCCGGCCGCAGGAGGTAACCCTCACGAAGGAAGGTTCGTGCGATCGGACAAACCCCGGCTCGCCGCCCTGCCGCCCCGTCGCCCCGTGAGCGTCAGGGGGCGCCGGGCGCGTCCCCGCGCCAGTCGAAGCGGCGGGTGTCCCCGGGCCGTTCCTTGTACAGGGCCCAGCCGCCGGGGCCGTAGCGGCCTATCTCGGTCGTCAGCGCCACCTCGTGCAGGTCGCTGTCCGGGCGGTCCGTGACGTCCAGGAGCAGCCCGTCCAGCGGACCGCCCACCAGCTCCGCGTACTCGCGGTCCGGGCGGGGTGCCGCATCCTCGTGGTCGGCGCCGTAGACCCGGCCCCGCATGAAGTCAGCCTCGTCCATGACCAGCAGCTTCGCACCCGTCACTGACAACGGCCCGTCGAGCCGCCGTCGGCCGGGCGAAAGGGGGTCGTCGCGGCCGAGGCCGAGGAGGCGGCCGGGTCGCCGGTCAGGCGTTCGTCGTCGGCCGCGGACACGGCCGTCCCTCGTCCCTGTCGGCGGCGTCGGCGTCGGCGTCGGCAGCAGCGGGGTCCGTGCCGTGCCGGGGCGGCGTGTCCCGCGCTTTTGGAGCGGGGGCGTACTTGCGGGGCAGCAGCCGCAGGAGGAGGGGAACGCGTCCGGCGGCGACCGGGCCGAGGACGGCCAGGACGAGGACGTATCCGGCGATGAAGGGGGCGAGGCGGTCGTCGAGGCCGGCGCCGGCGGCCATGGCGGCGAGGATCAGCGCGAACTCGCCGCGGGCCAGCAGGGTGGTGGCGATGTTGACGGCGGGTTCGGGTCCGTGGCCGTACAGGCGGGCGGCGATCAGGCCGGCCGCCACGTTCATGACGACGGTCAGCGTGACGGCGACGGCCACCGGCACGAGGACGACGGCGAAGTCGCCGGGGTCGATGGCCAGTCCGAAGGCGAAGAAGAAGATCGCCGCGAAGGCGTCCCTGAGGGGGTGCACCAGTCGGCGGATCCGGGGCGCGGAGGGGGTTCCGGCGAGGATGAGACCGACCATGAAGGCGCCGATGGCGTCGGCGACGCCCAGGAGTTCGGAGACCCCGGCCACCAGGACCGCGGCGCCGAGGAAGCTGATGACGAGGAGTTCGTCGTCGCGGACGTGGATCAGCCGGCCCACCAGCCGGGTCCCGTAACGGGCCGCGGCGGCCAGCGCCAGCAGGAACGCGAAGGCCCTGCCCACCTCCAGCAGTACCGCCACCACCCCGTGCGCACCGCCGATCACGGGCTGCAGGGCGGCGAGGTACAGCGCCAGGAAGATGTCCTCGACCACGATGACACCGAGGATCAGCCGGGTCTCCGGGCGTCCCAGCCGCCCCAGGTCGATGAGGATCTTGGTGACGATGGCGGAGGAGGAGATGCCCAGCACGCCCGCGAGGACGAGGGCCTCCCGCGCGCCCCAGCCGAGCGCGAACCCGAAGCCGAGGCCGGCACCGACGTTCAGCAGCAGATAGCTGCCGCCCGCGAGGGCCAGCCGCCGCCCGCCGTTCTTCAGGTCGTCGAGGTGGAACTCGAGTCCGAGGTAGAACAGCAGCAGGACCAGGCCGAGCGCCGAGAGCATCTCGAAGTCGTGCGCGTCCTCGACGATCACCAGTCCGGGGGTGTGCGGTCCGAGGAGGATGCCGGCGAGGGTGAAGAGGGGGATGGTCGGCAGGCCGATCCGGTTGCCCAGGCGGGCGAGGAAGGCCGCGGCGAGGAAGGCGCCGCCGAGGGCGAGCAGCGTGTCAGCGTGTCCCATGCGTCACCTCCCTGCGCCGGAAGGGAGTCGGGTCGGTCGCGCGTGACGGGGATGGATGGGCGGTCCTCCTCGGGGTCCTCGGGTGCGCCCGTGCGGCGCCCCCGGTCTTCCCACCGTCACACGCGGCCGGTGCCGCGGACCATCGGGTCCGACACCCATTTCCGCCCGGCCGGGCTCCGGACCCGGTGGGGTGCGGAGCCCGGCCGGCTCACGTCAGGGGGTGAGCTGCCAGCCCCGGATGTAGCCGACGTCGATCGCCGCGAGGTCCCGCACGCGCAGCTTCCACGTGCCGTCCACGGACTGGGCGGAGGCGTCGACGACGAAGGTCTGGTCGACGTTGTCGGCGGCGCCGCCGCTGCGGTTGAGCAGCCGGTACACGGTGCCGTCGGGGCCGACCAGATCCACCGTCAGGTCACCGCGGTAGGTGTGGACGATGTCGACGTGCACCTCGGTGGCCGGGGAGGCGTTGCCGTCGCGGCCGCCGATGGTGATCGGGGACTCCACGGCGGCACCCGCGTCGGGGATGTCGACGCGGGTGGTGGCGGCGTACACGTGGGCCACCCGCCAGTCGAAGTCCACGGTGACAAAGGCTCCGGTGCCGTCGGTGACGGTCACGGTGACCGGGGCGGTGCCGGTGGTGGTCGGCACGCCGGAGATCAGTCCGGTGTCGCCGATGGTCAGGCCGTCGGGGAGTCCGGTGGCCGTGTAGGTGAGGGCGGAGCCGGCGTTGGTGGTGTAGGCGTCCACCTGGAGGGAGACCGCCTGGCCGACGCCGCTGGTCTGGTCGGCGATCGGGGCGACGTTGACGCCGAGGGCGATGCGGTTGCCGACGTTGACGGCGGCCCAGGCGTCGGCGACGGCGAGGTGGGTGGGGCTGTAGGCGCCGAAGAGGTCGGCGGCGGCCTGGAGGGTGGCGGTGCGGGCACCGGCGTAGTCGGTGGAGGAGGTCATGTACGTGGTCAGCGCGCGGTACCAGACGGCGGCGGCGTTGCCGATGCCGATGCCGGTGACGGCCTGTCCGTCGTAGGTGGGACTGTCGTAGGCGACGCCGTTGACGGTCTTGGCTCCGCTGCCCTCGGAGAGGAGGTAGAAGAAGTGGTTCGCGGGCCCCGAGGAGTAGTGGACGTCGACGCTGCCGAGGGTGGAGCTCCAGTAGTCGCGGGAGGAGCCGTCCTTGGAGGGCCTGTCCATGTGGCGCAGCGGGGTGCCGTCGCCGTTGATGTCGATCTTCTCGCCGACCAGGTAGTCGGGGACGTCGGCGGCGAGGCCGGCGTGGAACTCGACCGCGGCGGCGAAGATGTCGGAGGTCGCCTCGTTGAGGCCGCCGGACTCGCCCGAGTAGGTCAGGTCGGCGGTGGCGCTGGTGACGCCGTGGCTCATCTCGTGGGCGGCCACGTCGAGCGAGGTCAGCGGGTGGGTGTTGCCGGAGCCGTCGCCGTAGGTCATGCAGAAGCAGCTGTCCTGCCAGAAGGCGTTGACGTAGTTGTTGCCGTAGTGGGCACGGCTGTAGGCGGCGACGCCGTCGTTGCGGATGCCGTTGCGGCCGTGCACGTCCTTGTAGTAGTCCCAGGTGGCGGCGGCGCCGAAGGCCACGTCGACGCCCGCGGTCTGGCGGTCGGCGGGAGTGCCGTCGCCCCAGACATCGTTGTCGTCCGTGAAGAGGGTGCCGGTGCCGGAGGTGCCCTGGTTCAGGTCGTACGTGCGCTGCCCCGCGCGGTCGCCGTCGAGCAGCTGGTACGTCGACCCGGACAGGGTGCTGCCGACGGTGACCGCGCCGTTGTACTGGCCGTTGCCGCTGCCGGTGTGCACCTGCTCGAAGACCTGGATCTCCTTGCCGGAGGCCGCGTCGGTGACGACGTGGAGTTCGCTGGGCGTGCCGTCCTTCTGGACGCCCTCGACGACCGACTCCCAGGCGAGGACGGCCCTGCCCTCGCCGGCCAGGACGACCAGGCGCGGGGCGCCCTCGGCCGCGGAACGCGCGATGCCGGCCTCGCGCGCGGCCGCCAGGGCCTTGCCGCCGGCCTTCGCGGCGGACAGCTTCGGGGTGAGCGACGGCACCGCGAGGGTGGCCCCGCTCGCCCGGGAGACGGTGGTGCGGCCGCTCCCGAGGTGGACGACCAGGTCGCCGCCGAGGACGGGCAGTCCGGCGTAGGTGCGTTCGTAGCGGGTGTGGGTGGTGCCGTCGACGTCCTGGACGACGTCCTTGACGAGGAGTTCCTCGCGGGTGCCGAGGCCGAGGCGCTGCGCGGTGGCGCCGGCCGCGGCCTGGGCGCTCCGCACGAGCGCGGCCCGCCGGGCGGGCGGGAGCGCGGCCGGCGCGGCGCCGGCCCGCGGGACGGCGGCGCGGGTGGTGGGCCCCGGGTCGGCGGGGGCCGCGGCGGCGGGGCCCGCGGGGGCGCCGAGGGCGAGCAGGGTGCCGACGGTGGTGAGGGCGAGGACTGCGGCGCGTCTGCGCCGGTGGGCAAAACGGGGTCGCCGGGACAACGGCTTCTCCTTCTGCGACGGTCGGCCCGTCGTGCGGGCCGAGGTGGGGGCGGACCGGCGGGGTGGGCACGGTCCGGAACGCGCGCACGGCAGGGCGGGTGCGGTCTGCGGGCGTCCGTCGGGTGACGAAGGGGTGGGGGGGGAGGTGGGGGTGACACCCTCGGAGGGCGTGAAGGAAAGGTGAACGTTCGGCAGCAGCGTGGCATCCACATCGCGCTTTTGTCATGCGAATGCCAAGACAACGGCTTGAATTCGTCTTGGTGGAAAGGGAGTTGAACATCCGGGTACTTCTTTTCAGCCGGATGCGGGGTGGGCGTCCGGTGCGTCACGGAACGCCGCCGACAGCGCCCGCGCCCTGCCGCTGGGCCGTTCGAGTGGTCCTGGTCGGCTCGTCGTCGTAGCGTCGGTGGAGAACCTCCACGGGGCGCGGGGAACAGCCCGGGCACCGAGACGGGCGGGAGCGGTCATGGGCGGACACAGGACGACGAGGACGGCGGCGCTGCTCTGCGCGGCACTGGGACTCACCGCGGCGGTCGGGACGGCCTCGGCCGCACCCGCCGCGTCACCACCCGCCGACCGGCCCGTCGCGCGCCCGAGCGCACCGCCCGTCCTGGTCGACTGCCTCTGGCACCCGCGGGTGCGGCCCCACGACTTCATCCTGGCCTGCGGCGACGGCAACAGCCGCCTGGCCTCGCTGAAGTGGGTCCGGTGGGACGCCAGGTCCGCGAAGGCCACGGGCATCAACGTCGTCAACGACTGCAAGCCCTACTGCGCGGCCGGCACCTTCCGCTCGTACCCGGTGGTCGTACGGCTGGACAAGGCGCAGCCCTGGAAGAAGGACCCCGGGACGGAGCGCTACGGCCGCATCACCCTGGAGTACCCGGACCAGCGGCCCGAGCAGTTCGCGAAGGTGACGACCTACCCGCTGTGGGACTGAGCGGGGTACCGCGCGGGGCGGCGGTCCTCGGGCGGACGATCAGATCGCGCCGGGCAGGTGGCGCGGCCGTGACCTAGGCCGTCGTCCGCGGCCCGGCGCGGCAGGACGCGCAGTGGCCGTCCCCGACCAGGGACAGGACCCTGCCGAGGTCCGCGACGCACGAGCAGAGGACGGCGACGCCTTCGTCGTCCGGTCCGCCGTGGAGTTCCCGCAGCACGGGGCCCGCGACGTCCGCGTCGGGCAGGACGAGGTCCGCTCCCGCCACGTCCGCACCGCGCAAGCCCGCGGGGAAGAGCACGCGCCCGCGCTCCTCCCACTGTCGGGGCAGGCCGCCGTCGCGGTGGTTTCCGCTCATGTCCGTGATCGTCTCCTTCGGGGCCGAGCGGGGCGGGGCCGGCCGGCACGGCGCGTGCAGCCGGTGCGGAAGAGGACGGGTGCCGGAGCGGCCGGGCCGGGGCCGGGGCCGGGGCCGGGGCCGGGGCCGGGGAGAACGTCACCCGATGAGGCCCGCGGCGGTGGTCGCGCCGAGTTCCCAGCACGCCTCCAGGTCCGCCTTGGCCGGTTCCCCGGTGGCGGTCACGGGTTCGGCGGCGCGCCGCCAGCCGAGGCCGGTCGTGATGGCCTCGATGCCGCGCACGGCGCCGGTGACGTCGTTGCCGCCGTGCACGTAGTAGGCGAAGGGGCGGCCGCGGGTGGCGTCGAGGCAGGGGTAGTACACCTGGTCGAAGAAGTGCTTGAGGGCGCCGGACATGTAGCCGAGGTTGGCCGGCGTGCCCAGCAGGTAGCCGTCGGCGGCCAGGACGTCGGAGGCGGTGGCGGCGAGGGCGGCCCGGCGGACGACGCGGACCCCCTCGATCTCCGGCGTCGTCGCGCCCTGGACGACCGCTTCGAACATCGCCTGGCAGTTCGGCGAGGGCGTGTGATGGACGATCAGCAAAGTGGCCACGGCATCGAACCCTGCCCGCTCGGACGGCCCGCCGCAAGCGGCGTCCGCGCCGGGCACCCCGTCGGTGCGACGGCCGCGGCACCGGCGGGATCCGAGCGGGGACCGCGCCCCCGCGCGGTCACCCCGCACCTGCCTCGACTCTTCTTCCCCGGAGAGCACTTGCCGCACGAGACGGTCACATTCCGCATCCCGCGCGATCAAACTGCGGCACGCATCCATACGTTCCGGCTCTCTCTGCGCCAGTCCCGGAAGGCGTCACCCTTCCGGGCGACCCCCTCCGTACGGTCGAAACACGAACGGGGCCGGAGGAGCCCGGTCCCGTGCAACCCGTAGGAGGACCGCCATGGCGAATGTGGAAATCTCCCTCAAGGAGACGATGACCTCGATCGAGGGGGCGCTGGGCGCCGCCGTCGTGGACTACACCAGCGGCATGGCCCTGGGCACCATGGGCGGCGGCAAGGACCTCGACCTGGCCGTCGCCGCCGCGGGCAACACCGACGTGATCCGGGCCAAGGTCCGCACGATGGAGCACCTCGGGCTGAAGGGCGAGATCGAGGACATCCTGATCACCCTCGGGAGCCAGTACCACCTCATCCGGCTGCTGAAGGGGCGGCAGGGCAGCGGACTGTTCATCTACCTCGTCCTGGACCGGGACCGCTCCAACCTCGCGATGGCCCGTCACCAGCTCAAGCGGATCGAGACGGACCTCGAGGTGTAGCCCACTGTGTGACCTACGGCTTCGCACGCCCATGAATTGAAAATTTCTTCATCTCGACACATCCACATCAGTGCATCACCGGGGCGTGCGAGGCCCGAAGTCGCCAGGATCGTGACGGACGCAGGACGCCGAGAGCGGCAGGGAGCGAGCGATTGACCATGCAGGTCCCCCTCTACCAGGCCAAGGCCGAGTTCTTCCGCATGCTGGGGCACCCGGTGCGGATCAGGGTCCTCGAACTGCTTCAGGGCGGGCCCGTCGCCGTGCGGGACCTGCTCAGCGAGATCGAGATCGAACCGTCCAGTCTCTCCCAGCAGTTGGCCGTACTGCGGCGGTCCGGGATCGTGGTGTCGATCCGGGAGGGCTCGACGGTCAGCTACGCGCTGGCCGGCGGCGACGTCGCCGAGCTGCTCCGCGCGGCCCGCCGGATCCTGACCGAACTGCTGGCCGGGCAGAACGAGTTGCTCGCCGAGCTGCGGCAGTCGGACCCGTCGGCGTCATCGGTACCGTCGGTACCGTCGGCGCGGCCGCTGCCCGTTCCGCAGGGCGGCTCGCGGCTGCCCTGACGGCGGGCGAGACCGGGCGGAACACCGCGCGCACACGCCACGGGCCCGGACGCCGTACGACCGAGGTCGCGTCGTCCGGGCCGGTGGGACTGCGCGGTTCAGCCGCTGCCCGGGCGGGCGCGCGGAAGGCCCCTGCCCGGGTCCGCGCCCTTGCTGCTGTCGCCCGGGCCTTGCGGAACGGTGCGGCGGCCTCGGTGTCCTTCTCGCGTTCGGCGTCCTGGATGCAGGTCTGCAGCCGCAGCGCGTTGTCCAGGCACGCCTCGACGTACCGGATGCCGGGCACCCCCGTCCCGGTCCGCTCACACCGCCGGCCGAACAGCCATGCGGGCGTCGAACGAACCAGACCCAAACGCCACTGCCCGCCACCCCTTCCACCACGGAGGAACATCTACCAGCATGCATATGCCGAGTCGGCGTGCGGTCGACGGCAGGGCCCCGGCGCCGGTGGCGTCCTCGCGCGCCGGTTCCGGGCGGACTCGGACGGAGCCGGACGATGAGTTATGTGATGTGGGCGCGCGGCGTGGAGTGGCTGGCCGCCGCCTCGACGGACCCGCGGAACTGCAAGCGGGAGTGGGACCAGGGCCACGGCGTCACCCTGCTGGAGGCGGGTCGTTACTGGGACGTGCTGAGCGTGCCCGACGGCCTGGGCCTGCTCACCCTGGACCTGCTGTGGCAGCCGGCGCTGCCCGTACCGGGACCGACCCTCGTGGACACCGCGGCCCACCGGGTCGGCTTCTTCCTGCCGCCGGATCCGGCGAGCCGCTGGGTCGGCGAGGGGCTGCGGCAGGCGGGCCGGGGCTCCTGGGTCGCGGTGCCCCCGCCGTACCGTGCGGCCCGGTTCCTGGAGTGGCTGATCCCGCCGGACGGATCGGGCGCGCTGCACTCCCCCGGCACCCTGGAACTCGCGCTGCGGCAGGCCAACGGCACCATGTCCGTTCTCACTCCGCCGCGCGGCGCGTAGCGCGTCACGGGCCCGAAAGCGTGCTCCCGTCGGGCCGGGCCCGTGGCCGGAGCCCGGCGAAGGACACCCGCCGCACGTCGGGGCGGGCGGGCACGGTCCGGCCGCCGGCGCGCCACTCCTCGACGAGACGGGCGTGGACCGGCACGCGGCAGGAGGGTGGCACCGCGGGGCGGGCGTGGAGGAGGCCGGACGCGCAGTCCCCGGCGGGCGGCCGCGGCCGCGGGGAGGGTCGGCCGGAAGGCCGGTCCGTGCCGGGGCGACGCGGAGCCCGCGCCGGTGGTACGCGCCCACTCCCGCGCTCACCGGGGAGGGTGAACACCACGCCCGAGGTGTCGGTGCACGCGCCGTACTGGGGCAGCCGCAGCGAGCTGGCGGAGGTGCTCGCACTGGCCCGTTCGGGAGCGGTGTCGGTGCACACCGAGACGTTCTCCCTCGACGAGGCGCCGCTGGCGTACGAGCGGCTGCACGCCGGACGGATCGAGGGTCGCGCGGTGATCGTACCGAACGGCCGACCGGGCACAGAGCGGCACCCGGCCACTCCGTGACGGGATCAACTCGCTTTCCGGGAAAGACAATTGTGACAGTCGACGCAGAAGCGAACAGATGGCGGGCGCTTTCGGCGCGGAGTCTCGCTCAACCGTGCGAGATCGAACGATGACGGTGTGTACTGTGCTGCGGGTGCCCGGTCCGCGTCTTCCGGGTTCACCCCTGCCCGCCCTTCCCCGGAACGCCGACCCTCCCTGGAACCGAATCGATGATCGAACTACCGGACCTGGTGGCCGGCGGCCTCGCCGCCGGCACACTGTCCGCGCTCGCCCTCGGCGGCGGGCTGCTGCGGTTGCGACGGCAACAGACCCGGCAGCGGGCGGAGATCGCCGCCCTGCGCACCCAACTCGACGGATCCCTCAAGGCGTTCACCGCCGAGGTCGAGCATCTCGCGTCCCGCCGGGTGCCCGCCGCCGCCCAGCAGGTGGCGCATCCGCACCTGGCGGTGCCCGGCCCGCTCCAGCCGCTGACGGCCGGCACCCCGTTCGGCATCGCCCTGGAGAACGTGCTCCTGGCCCTCCAGTCCGAGGTGGCCTCCCAGCGCACCCGGGTCGACGCGGCCGCGCAGGCCGGGATGCGCGGCGCCACCCGGGAGATCCAGGCCGCCCTGTACCGGCTCCAGGACGCCCTGCGCCAACTTCAACAGCGTTACGACGAACCCGAGTTGGCACAGACCCTGTTCCAGCTCGACCACGAGAACGAGCAGTCGCTGCGGCGTGCCCAGGTAGCCGCGGTGGTGTGCGGGGCCTGGGTGGGGCTCGCCCGCGAGGAGTCGCACCTGGTGGACGCCGTCACCGGCGGCCAGGCGCGGCTCGCGGGCTACCGGCGGGTCGAGGTCCACAACCACCTGGAGCCCGGCACGGCCCTGGTCTCGCACGCCGTGGAGCCCGTCGCCGTCATCGTCGCCGAACTCCTCGACAACGCCCTGCGGCACTCCGCGCCCGACACCGAAGTGGTGGTGAGCCTGGAGCACGTCCACCACGGGGTGTGCGTCACCATCGACGACGCGGGCCTGGGCATGACCCGCGACGAACGCGACCGCGCCCAGCGGCTGGTGGCGGGTGACACCCCCATCCTCCTGACCGACCTGGGCGACCCGCCGCGCATGGGCCTGGCCGCGATCGGCCGTCTCACCCGCCAGTTCGACCTGGCCGTCGACGTCTCGTCGGCCTCCCCCTACGGCGGGGTGCGCGCGGTCCTGCGGGTCGACAGCCACCTGCTGAGCCGCCTCGACCCGGCCGACCGGCCCCCGGCCCCGAGCGCGCCGCGCACCACCCGCAGGTCCGTCCCCGCCGCCCCGGCCCCGGCCCCGGCCCCGGCCCACGCCTACGGTACGGAGGACGCCGTACCGGACGCCCCCGGGCACCGCACACCCACGGACGAGGACGGGCTGCCGCAGCGGCGCCGGCGTCCCCGCCCCGCCGTCGCGGCCACCGCGACCGGGCCGTCGACGGCGCCCGGGCCGGCGCGGCCGCCCCGGCGGCCGGAGGAGGCCGCGGCGGCGCTCGGCGCACTCCAGACGGGCACCGCGGCGGCGCGGGCAGGAGCCGCCCCCGCGGGCGCCGCCCGGCCTGCCGCCCACGACACCGACCAGACCGACCAGATCAGTCACACCGACCACACCGGCCACACCGGCCACACCGACGACGAAGGGGGCGCGGCCCGATGACCAGCCGCAACACGGGCGACACGGCATGGGTGCTGGAACCGATCCTCCAGGTGCCGCACGTGGTGGCCGCCGTCATGCTGACCCGCGACGGGCTCGTGACGGGGTACACCGACGCGCTGTCGCAGCCGTCGGCGGAGCGGGTGGCCGCGATCACCAGCACCGTGCAGGGGGCGTGCCGGACGGCTGCGGCGGCCTTCGCCGACCGGGAGAAGGCCGAGGTGCGCCAGGTCGTCATCGAGTCCGACCACGGCTACGTGCTGATCGTGCCGACGGACCACGGCACCTGCGTCGCCGCGTACGGCGACGGCGAGGTGCGTCTGGACCTGCTGGCGCACCGGGTGCACTCGCAGGTGGCGCGACTGGGCGAGAAGGCCATGACGGCCGCGCCCCGGGGAGCCGACGACCGCACTCCGGCGTGACCGCTCGCCCGGCCGGTCGTCCTCTGGTTCCCGCGTACCTGTCGACCGGCGGGGTGGCCAGGCCCAGCCGCCCGCATCTGGAGCGGCTCTCGGTGCTCGCCCGCACCGGCGAGAACCCGCCGCCCGGGCTGCCCGCCGCCCAACTCGCCCTGCTGGAAGCCCTGGAGGACGGCTCGCTGGCGGTGGTGGAGGCGGCGGCGCTGCTCGGGCTGCCGGTCTCCGCGGTGCGGGTGCTGGCGGCCGGGCTCGCCGACCGGGACCTGATCCACACTCGCGCGCCGATTCCGCCCGCCGACCGCTTCGACCCCGACCTGCTGAAGAGAGTGGCCGATGGCCTCCGCGCCCTCAAGCACGCCTAGCGCCTCCGGCGCGGTCCACCAGCCCGACACCGCCCGCGACCTGGTGAAGATCCTGGTCGCCGGACCGTTCGGGGTGGGCAAGACGACCCTGATCGACTCGGTGTCCGAGATCCGCCCGCTGCACACCGAGGAACCCCTCAGCGAGGCGTCCGCGCAGGTGGACGACCTGGCCGGGATACGGGACAAGGCCACGACGACCGTCGCCATCGACTTCGGCCGGATCAGCCTGCCCGGCGGGGTGGTCCTCTACCTGTTCGGCACCCCGGGGCAGGAGCGGTTCCGGTCGCTGTGGGACGACATCGCCCACGGGGCGCTCGGCGCGCTCGTCCTGGTCGACAGCCGTCGGCTCGACGCGTCGTTCGACGTGCTGGGTCTGGTGGAGGAGAGCGGACTGCCGTACGCCGTCGCCTTCAACGCCTTCCCGGACGCGCCCCGGCACCACGGCGAGGAGCGGCTGCGGCGCGCCCTGGACCTGGAGCCGTCCACCCCCTTGGTGACCTGCGACGCCCGGGACGCGAACTCCTCCGTCGACGCGCTGCTCGCGCTGGTCGACCACCTCATCACCCGCGACCCGGCGGAGGCCCGGTGACCCCCTATCCCCCGGACCGGCACGACTTCTCGCGTTCGGCTCCCGTGCGGCTGTGGGAGGACGGCTTCGCGTCGGACCCGCAGCGCTACTACACCGCCCTGAGCGCCCAGGGGCCCATCGGGTGGGCGGAGTTGGCGCCCGGTGTGCCGGCGTACCTGGTCACGGACCGGCGGGCGGCGCTGGACGTGCTGCACGACGAGGAGACGTTCTCGCACGATCCGCGTGCCTGGGAGGGAACCGTCCCGGCGGACTCCCCGGTGCTCGGCATGATGCGGTGGCGGCCCAACGCCCTGTTCGCCGACGGCGCCGCGCACGCCCGCTACCGGACCACCCTCATCGACGTGTTCGACCTGGTGGAGCCGCACGACCTCAGGGCGCGGGTGCACCGTGCGGTGCGCCTGCTGGTGGACCGGATCGGGCCGCACGGCGAAGCCGATCTCGTCGCGGACTTCTCGCGGCCGCTGATGGCGCTGGTGTTCAACGACCTGTTCGGGCTGCCGGACAGTGCCGGCGACCGGCTCGACGCGGGTCTGGGCAAGATGATGGAGGGCGGCGCGCAGGCCGCCGAGGGCGAGGCGGAGTACGCCCGGTACGTCCTGGACCTGATCGCGGCCAAGACCGAGCGGCCCGGCGACGACCTGCCCAGCCGGCTCCTGGGCCATCCCGCCGGGCTCACCGGCGAGGAGGTCACCTGGCAGGTGTTCCTCACCCTCGGCGCCGGTTACGAGCCGACCGCGAACCTGCTGTCCAACACCCTGTCGCGGATCCTGGGCAACCCGCTCTACTACTCCACCCTCACCAGCGGCGCCCGCCCCGTCATGGACGCGGTGGTCGAGGTGCTGCACCACGAGACGCCCCTGGCCAACTACGGCATCTACTACGCGCGTCGGCCCGTCTCCTTCCACGGGGTGTGGCTGCGCGACGCCGTGCCGGTGGTGGTCTCGTACGGGGCGCTCGGCCTCTTCGCCGAGCGGAAGGCGGCCACGGACCGTCACCCCCACGACGCCTCGCACCTGTCGTGGGGCGCCGGAGCGCACGCCTGCCCGGTGAAACAGCACACGCTGCTGATCGTCACCGAGGCGATCGAGCGGCTCACCCAGTGGCTGCCCGACCTCGACCCGGTGCTGCCCCGCGAGCGGCTCTCCTGGCGGCCGGGGCCCTTCCACCGCTCCCTGACCGCGCTGCCCGTCCGCTTCAGCCCCCGCGCCACCGACCATCCGGGAGTCCCTTCGTGACCGTGACCGACCGCATCGCCCTCGACCCGTTCGGCTCCGACCTGCACGCGGAGAGCGCCCGGCTGCGCGCGCTCGGGCCGGTCGTGCCCGTCGAGCTGCCCGGCGGCATCCCCGCCTGGGCGCCCACGGGGTACGACACCCTCAAGGAGCTGATCCTCGACCCGCAGGTCAGCAAGGACCCGCGCCGGCACTGGCGGTTGTGGCCGGAACTGGGCGAACACCCCTCCTGGGGCTGGATCCTCGGCTGGGTCGGTGTGGTCAACATGCTCTCCACCTACGGCGCCGACCACGCCCGGCTGCGGCGCCTGGTCGCGCCGAGCTTCACGCACCGGCGCACCGAGTCGCTGCGGCAGCGGGTGGAGGCGATCACGGCGGAGCTGCTGGACACCCTCGACCGGGGCGGGGACACGGTCGACCTGAAGGCCGCGTTCGCCCATCCCCTGCCGATGCGGATCATCTGCGAACTGTTCGGCGTGCCCGACGACATGCGCGAGGACCACGTCCGGCTGGTCGCCTCGATCATGGACACCACCGATCCCACCCCGGAGCACGCCGCGCGCGTCCAGGAGCGGATCGGCTCGGTCCTCGGCGGCCTCATCGCGTACAAGAGCGAGCACCCCGGCGACGACATGACCACCGAGCTGATCCGGGTGCGCGACGAGGAGGGCGACCGGCTCAGCGGCGAGGAGCTGCTGTACACGCTGCTGCTGGTGATCGGCGCCGGGTTCGAGACGACCGTGAACCTCATCGGGAACGCCGTGGTGGCGCTGCTGGGCGCGCCCGAGCAGCTGGCGGCCGTGCGGCGCGGGGACATCGGCTGGGACGCGGTGGTCGACGAGACCCTGCGGCTGCACCCGTCGATCGCCACGCTGCCGCTGCGGTTCGCCGTCAGCGACCTGAAGGTGGGCGACGTGACGATCCCGGCCGGGGACGCCATCGTCACGACGTACGCGGCGGCGGGCGTGGACCCGGCGCACTACGGCGCGGACGCGGAGGTCTTCGACGCGGCGCGCCGGGCGGACGACCACCTGTCCTTCGGGATCGGCGTGCACCGGTGCATCGGCGCTCCGCTGGCCCGGATGGAGGCGCTCACCGCGCTGCCCGCCCTGTTCGAGCGGTTCCCCCGGCTGCGGCTGGACGCGGGCGCCGGGGAGCTGGAGCAGGTGGCGTCGTTCATCGCGAGCGGCTGGCGGGAGATCCCGGTGCGGCTGCGCGGCTGACCGCGCTCCCGCGGCGCCGGCATCGCGGGGGTGCGACCGGTCCCCCGTTCCGGTCGAACCCCCGCGGCACGTCGAACCTACGTGCCGGGCGTGCCGCCTGTGAATCGTGCCGGTGCCCGTTCTCGGGGCTCGAGGGCTCACCTGTGCACAGGTGCGTCCGGATGGCCCGATTACGCCTGGTGGGGGTCGGGGCGCGGGGAGGGGTGCGGGTCGGCGTGCAGACCGGGCGGGCCGAGGGCCCCGGTGACGAGGTGGGCCAGAACGACCTCGTAGAGGTCGCTGCCGGCGGCGAGGAGCCGGCGTTCGAGGACGGGTTCGGCGCCGCGTACGTGCTCGCGGACCGTCTGGGCGTGCACGCCGAGGAGCTGGGCGGCCCGTTCGGCGTTGCCGCCGGCGGCGATCCAGGCGCGCAGGGTTTTGCGCAGGTCGCGGCCGTCGGCGTCGAGGCGGGCGAGCAGGTCGTGCGCCCAGGTGCGCAGCGCGGGTCCGGTGAGCAGGTCGACGAGGCGGGCGGGCGCGGTGGCGGCGGGGTGGCGGTCGTCGGTCAGGCAGGCCTCGGTGTTCAGGGCGAGGTGCACGGCGGCCCGGACGGCCAGGTCGGAGAAGTCCGCGCCGAGGAGGTTCTCCACGCGTTCCATGCGCGCGCGGACGGTGTTGCGGCTGACGCCGAGCACCTTCGCCGCGCTGACGGCGGTGAACTCCAGCCCGAGCCGGGTGGTGGCGAGGAGCTCGGCGCGGGTGTGGTGGGCGAGGGTGTCGAGGGGGCGCAGCAGGCGGGTGGTCCAGGCCCTCAGCGCGGCGGGGTCCATCAGCCGCTCGGGGTGGGTGCGTTCGGCGTAGACGGCCGTCTTGTCGGGGCGGAAGCGGGCGACGGCGAGCGCGCTGACGGCCTGCCCGTAGGCGGCGGCGGTGTGGGCCAGGCTCTGGCGGGCGCTGCCGCCGAGGAAGGTACCGCGCCGCCGGTTGCACAGGGCGCGCAGGTCGGCGCCCGCGGTGTCGCGCGGGGTCAACACGATGACGTGGGCGTCCACGGCCGGGCAGCGCACGACCAGGCTCTGTTCGCGGGTGGCCTCGATGCAGGCCTCGGCCAGGCGGTCCCGGTCCGCGGGACTGGTCTCGACGACGTAGACGCACGCGGTGTCGGTGTCCAGGAGGCCGGGCCACAGGCCCGCGGCGACCCTGCGGGCCGCACTCGTGTCCTCGACCATGAGCAGCTGGAGGATGGCCAGGCGCAGGTCGGAGGTGGCGCGCGCGAGGCGGTGTCCGGTGGCGGCGGTTCGCTGGGCGCGCAGCAGGAGTTCGAGGGCGGCGGCCGTGTGGGTCACGATGTCGGCGGCGCGCCGGTCGAAGGGCGCGGTCCGGGCGACGGCGAGCACGCCGGCCGCGGCGGGCGGCGGCAGTTCGACGCGGATCATCCGCACGTGGCGGCCGTCGCCCTCCCAGGAGGCGGAGGCGAGACGGCCGGTGACGATGTCCGTCACCAGACCCTCGTCGAGCGGTGTCGGCGCCCCCGCGAGGGGCGTGCCGTTCTGGTCGCGCAGCGAGACGGCCGCGTCGACGGTGGTGCCGAGCCAGTCGACGATCCTGGTGACGTCGCGTCCGGTGGGACGCAGGTGGTCCAGCAGTTCCCGCGCCCACGTCGAGTCGGCGTGCCCCGGAACCGTCACACCCGTGTGACGGTGCTCGTCGTCCCGGCCGGTCATGTCGGCGTACTCCTCGTCCCTCACGGGCCCTCCGGACCGAATCAGTCATATCGGTCAGGGACGTTACCTCACCGGTGCCGGCGCCGGCCCGAACCCCGTCCGGTTCCGCCCGCCGCAGGGTGGCCGGGCGAAGTCCACGACGGGGGCGCCGCACGGCGGGGGCCGGTGCACGGCGGGGGCCGGTGCACGGACGGTGGAGCGCCTCGCATCCGCCTCACCGGTACGGCACAGGGGCGGATTCGAGGCGGGTGCGGTCGTGTCAGTGGGCGGAGGCGGCGGACCCGCTGCCCAGGCCCACGGCGGCCAGTGCCGCGCCGGCCAGGCACAGCAGGCCCGTGACCAGGGAGGCCTCGTGCAGGCCGTTCATGAAGGCGTGGCCACTGCCTTCGACCACGGCCGCCCGCAGTTGCTCCGGCATGTTCCCGGAGACGGGGGCGACGCCCATGGCGACCGCGTCCTTGGCCTCCGCGAGCCCGGCGGCCGTGGCCGCGGGGACTCCGGCCCGGGTGAGTTCGCCGCCGAGCGTGGAGCCGACCTCGGCACTGATCACGGAGACCAGGACGGAGGTGCCGAGGGCGCCGCCGATCTGGAGTGTGGTGGCCTGGAGGCCGCCCGCGACCCCGCCGTCCCGGACCGGGGCGTTGCCGACGACGGCGTCCGAGGAGCCGGCCAGCACCATGCCGACGCCGAGGCCGAGCGCGACGAACGGCGGCCACATGGTGGCGTAGGAGGAGTCCGTGGACCAGGTGAGCAGGCCGAAGCAGGCGGCGGCTTGGAGGACCATGCCCAGCGGCATGCAGAAGCGGGCGCCGAAGCGGCCGGTGAGGGCCGCGCCGAGCGGGGAGGCGACCAGCGAGGCGAGGCTGAGCGGGAGGGTGCGCACACCGGCCTCGACGGGGGTGTAGCCGCGCACGTTCTGCAGGTACAGCATGATGAAGAAGATCGCGCCGAGCAGCACGAAGAAGTTGAGCGCGGTGATGATCGCGCCGACGGTCAGCGAGCGGCTGCGGAACAGGCGCATCGGCAGCAGCGGATGCTCGACGCGGGTCTCGTACCAGCCGAAGACGGCGAGGACGAGGAGTCCGGCGAGGAGAGCCCCCCAGGTGCCCGCGGAGGTCCAGCCCCAGGTCTCCCCCTTGACGACGCCGAGGACGAGGCTGATCAGGCCGACGGCGAGCAGCAGGACGCCGGGGACGTCGAAGCGGTGGTGTCCGGTGGAGTTCCGCGACTGCGGCAGCACGAGGGCGCTGAAGGCGAACGCCACGACGCCGATGGGCAGGTTGACGTAGAACACCGACTCCCAGTCGACGTGCTCGACGAGCAGGCCGCCCACGATCGGGCCGAGGGCGGTGGAGACGGCGGACACCATGGCCCAGATGCCGACGGCCGTACCGAACTTCTTCGGCGGGAACACCGCCCGCAGCAGCCCCAGGGTGTTGGGCATGAGCAGGCCGCCGAAGACACCCTGGAGGGCGCGGAAGACGATGACGCCGGTGATGGAGCCGGACAGTCCGATGGCGACCGAGGAGACGGCGAAGCCGGCGACGCCGACGAGGTAGAAGGTGCGCCGGCCGAAGCGGTCTCCGAGTTTGCCGCCGAGGATCAGGGTGGCGGCCAGGGCCAGCAGGTAGGAGTTGGTGACCCACTGGAGGTCGGCGGTGGATGCCTGGAGGTCGCGGCCGATCTCGGGGTTGGCGATGGCGACGACGGACGCGTCCAGCTGGACCATGAACAGGCCGAAGGCGACCGCGCAGAGGGTGAGCCAGGGGTTGGAGCGGAAGCGGCCGGGGGCCGACGGCCGCGCCGCGGCGCGCGCGGGCACGCCGGAGTGATCCACGGTGGTGGACGGCATGGGAAAGCCTTGTCTGTGTACGGGGGTTGTGCGACGGGGGTTGTGCGACGGGGGTTCTACGGAAGGGTGTGTACGGGTTCGCCGAGGAGGTGGACGGCGCCCCCCGGGGAGGCGCACCCGACAGGAGTGGCGCTCACGTCAGGCGGCACCGGGCAGCGGGACGCCCACGGGGAGCGACCAACCGGGGGGACGACCACAGAGAGCAGTGACCACAGGCAGTAGTGGCCACAGGCAGTAGTGGCCACAGGCAGTAGTGGCCACAGGCAGTAGTGGCCACAGATGGCGGCGCCCACGAACCGCGGCACCTCCATGACACGGCGCCGGAAGTCCCGGGCACCGCACGCCCGGCCGGGGAACGGGCCGAGAGGGCCCGTCCCGGTTCAGTGCGCGGCGGCGTGCAGGTGGCGCGTCAGGGAGGTGAGGGCGCCGATCGCGGAGCCGAGGGCGTCCATCTCGCCGTCGGTGAGGGAGAGCAGTGCCTCGGCGAGACAGCCGGTCTCCAGGTCGCGGACCTCGGCGAGGCGCCGCCGGGAGGTCGCCGTGGGATACAGGTGGGCGACGCGCTTGTCGGTGCTGTCCTGGCGGCGCTCCAGCATGCCCCGCTCGGTCATCCGGGAGACCAGCGCGCTGACGTTGTTGGGCTTCATCAGCAGGGCGTCGGCGGCCTCGCGCACGGTGGCGCCCTCCTGCTGTGCGACGAACCGCAGCAGCAGGAGCTGTCCCTCGGGCGGCTTGGGGTGCGGGTAGGTGGAACCCACCCGGCGGTCCAGGGCCCGGTGCAGCGCGGGGAGGCAGGCCGCCAGCTCGGCGGCCAGGCGGTCGGCGCCTCCGGAGGGCGCGCTGGTGTCGGACATGACGGCCAGGATAGGTATCCCTTCATACCCATGTCAAAAAGGGCCGGCCCCCCGCCGCACGGCATAAGCTCCCCCAATGGCGAAGTACTACGACGTTCATCCCGACAACCCGCAGCCCCGCACCATCGCCCAGGTCGCGGCGGCCATCCGGGCGGACGCGCTGATCGCGTACCCGACGGACTCCTGCTACGCGCTCGGCTGCCGGATCGGCAGCAGGGACGGCGTCGACCGGATCCGGGCCATCCGCGAACTGGACGACAAGCACCACTTCACCCTGGTCTGCCAGGACTTCGCGCAGCTCGGGCAGTTCGTGCACGTCGACAACGACGTGTTCCGCGCGATCAAGGCCTCCACGCCCGGCAGCTACACCTTCATCCTCCCGGCGACGAAGGAGGTGCCGCGCATGCTCCAGCACCCGAAGAAGAAGACGGTGGGCGTGCGCATCCCCGACCATGTCGTCACCCAGGCACTGCTCACCGAACTCGGCGAGCCCCTGCTGTCCAGCACGCTGCTGCTGCCGGGCGAGGAGGAGCCGATGACCCAGGGCTGGGAGATCAAGGACCGGCTCGACCACTCCGTGGACGGGGTGGTCGACTCCGGGGACTGCGGCACCGAGCCGACCACGGTCATCGACTTCTCGGGGGGCGAGGCGGAGATCATCCGCTACGGAGCGGGCGACGCCTCGCGCTTCGAGTAGGCCCGGGCTGCGGAGGACGGGGACGTCGGGAACGGGGGCGCCGGGGACGGTGGCGTCGGGGACGGGGACGCCGGGTCCCGGCGCGGCCGATTTCGATGCCCCATGCAACGATATCGGCGGCCCGGCCCGGCCCGCCGCCGGATCGGCCGACCACCCGCCGTGAACCGCGCAGAGAGGCACCCCGCATGACCTCCGTACAGGGAACAGCCGTGGACGTCCCCACCGAGGACGGCGTCGCGGACGCCTACTTCTCCCGTCCCGCGGACGGCGCGCCCCGTCCGGGTGTGCTGCTGTACCAGGACGCCTTCGGGCTACGGCCGCACCTGCGGGCGATGGCCGACCGGCTGGCCGGGGCCGGGTACGCGGTGCTGGTGCCGAACGTCTTCCACCGCCACGGGCGCAGCCCCGTCGTGGAGATGCCCGACTTCATCGACCCGGCGGCCCGCCCGGAGATCTTCGAGAAGCTGGGCCCGGTGATGCGGTCCCTGACCGACGACCTGGCGATGCGGGACGCCGGCGCCTGGCTGCACTGGATGGCGGAGAGCCCGCTGGTCGCGGCGGGGCCGGTGGCGGTGACCGGGTACTGCATGGGCGCACGCCTCTCCCTGCTGACCGCGGGCACCCATCCGGAGCGGGTGGCGGCGGCGGCCGGGTTCCACGGCGGGCGGCTGGCGACCGAGGCCCCGGACAGCCCCCACCTGGTGGCCGGCCGGGTCACCGCCGAGCTGTACTTCGGCCACGCCGACGACGACCCCTCACTCCCGCCCGAGCAGCAGGAGCGACTGGAGAAGGCCCTGACGGCGGCCGGCGTCCGCCATCGCTGCGAGGTGTACGAGGGCGCCCACCACGGCTTCACCCAGGCCGACACCGCCGCCTACCAGGAGGCGGCCTCCGAGCGGCACTGGACGGCATTGCTGGACCTGCTCGATCGCACCTTCTGACCCTGCCGGTCTCGGCCGGCTCGGGCGGCCGGTCTCGGGCGGCCGGCTCCAGCGGCCGGTGTCGGCCAGCTCCGGCGGCCGGTCTCGGCCGGCTCCGGCGGCGGACTCCGGCGGACTCCGGCTTGCTCCGTCCGCCTCGGGCCATGTCCTGCGTGGTGAGGCGGACGAGCAGCTCGCAGCAGCGAGGGGCGGCGGGACCGGGAAAGGCCGGGTGGCTGCGGGGACCGCGCTCGTGGCGAAGGCCGAGTCTGTGGTGCCGGCGTCGCGGGCGGACCGTGGGGGCCCTACGGCAACCTCCGGCCGTTCGTCGTCCACCGCCCGCAGGAGGAACGCAGGAGGAACGACGATGAGGTTCCAGGCGACCGTACTGCGCTCGTACGAGGCCCCGTTCGCGGTCGAGGAAGTGACCCTGCGCACGGAACCCGCCGACGGCGACACCTGCGGCACCTGCCCCCACGGCGGCACCGGCCCCCACGGCACGGATTCCCCCGGGTTCACCGGCCGGGCGCCCGCGGCGAGCACACCGCGGGCGCCTCTTCGTGCGGATCTCGTGCACGTCTCGCGCACCGTCATTGACATGCCCACACCTCGATGCGACCTTGAGAGCGCTCTCAACAGGTACGGACCAACCCCACAGGCCTACCCGCACGGAGGTGGAGAGTGCTTCGCACACTCAGGTCCAGGCTGGCGGTGGCGGCAGGAGCCGCCGCACTCGTCGGCACCTTGCTCACCCTGGGACCGCCGGCCCAGGCCGCCGTCCCGGCCACCGTCCCGCTCAAGATCACCAACAACTCGGGGCGGGGCGAACCCCTCTACGTCTACAACCTCGGCACCCTCCTGACGACGGGCCAGCAGGGCTGGGCCGACGCGAACGGCGCCTTCCACGCGTGGCCCGCCGGCGGCAACCCGCCCACTCCGGCACCGGACGCCTCGATCACGGGCCCGGCGGCCGGGCAGTCGGCCACCATCCGGATCCCCAGGTTCTCCGGCCGCATCTACTTCTCGTACGGCCAGAAGCTGGTGTTCAGGCTGACCACGGGCGGGCTCGTGCAGCCGGCCGTGCAGAATCCCGGTGACCCCAACCGGAACATCCTGTTCAACTGGTCGGAGTACACGCTCAACGACGCGGGGCTGTGGCTCAACAGCACCCAGGTCGACATGTTCTCCGCGCCCTACACGGTCGGCGTGCAGCGCGCCGACGGGAGCACGGTGAGCACCGGCCGGCTCAAGGCGGGCGGCTACAACGGCTTCTTCAACGCCCTGCGCGGACAGGCCGGCGGCTGGGCGAACCTGATCCAGACCCGCTCCGACGGCACCGTCCTGCGGGCCCTGTCCCCGTTGTACGGCGTCGAGACCGGGGCGCTGCCCCGTACCGTGCTGGACGACTACATCAACCGCGTCTGGCAGAAGTACACGACCTCGACGCTGACGGTGACGCCGTTCGCCGACCAGCCGGGCACCAAGTACTACGGTCGGGTCTCCGGCGGTGTCATGAACTTCACCAACGGGTCGGGCGCCGTGGTCACCAGCTTCCAGAAGCCCGACGCGGACAGCGTGTTCGGCTGCCACCGCCTGCTGGACGCCCCCAACGACGCGGTGCGCGGGCCGATCTCCCGCACCCTGTGCGCCGGGTTCCACCGGTCCACCCTGCTGGTCAACGCGAACCAGCCGGACACCACGTCGGCGGGCTTCTACCAGGACGCGGTGACCGACCACTACGCCCGTGCGATCCACGCCCAGATGGCCGACGGGAAGGCGTACGCGTTCGCCTTCGACGACGTCGGCCATCACGAGTCGCTCGTGCACGACGGGTCGCCGCTCCAGGCGTACCTGACGCTCGACCCGCTGAACTGAGGGCGGCGGACGTCCCGCACGCGCGGGGAGCGCGGGTGCGCGGCGTCCGCTCGGGGGCGGGGACGGTGCCGCCGCCGAGGACCCGGAGCCCGGTCACCCTCCCTGCCGCCCCGCCCCGGACCGTTGTTACGGTGCACCGGTGTCCGACTCCTCACGCGATACCGCCCAAGGCGCCGGCTGGGGCGCCAACGACCCCGGCACCTACAAGCAGTTGATGCCCACCGAGGTACGCAGGATCTCGTGGCTGGACCCCAGGATGCTGTGGGCCGCGCGCAACGGCGTCCTGGCTTCCTGGTTCGGGGACCCCACCGGCCGTACGCGCGGCCGGTGGGTGGCACAGCGGGCGGCGGCCGGGGCGCCCGCGGACAAGGTGATCCGGCGCCCGGACCCGGACCGCTTCTCCTTCATGGTGATCGGCGACACCGGCGAGGGCGACGACCCGCAGTACGCCGTCGTCCCGGGCTTCCTGACAGTGGGTCAGGACACCAGTTTCGCCGTCCTGGCCAGCGACGTCATCTATCCCGTGGGCGGCGCGGACGACTACGCCGGCAAGTTCTTCCGTCCGTACCGCGACTACCGGGCGCCGATCTACGCGATACCCGGCAACCACGACTGGTACGAGGACCTCGGCGCCTTCATGCGGGTCTTCTGCGGCGACGCCCCGCCGCTGCCCGAGGAGCCCGCGCCCCGGCCGTTCGGCCGGGCCTGGCTGCGCTCGCGGCTGTGGCACCGCCCGCGCCACGGTGCCGGCGAACGGCTCGCCCAGGCACGGGCGTTGCGGGGCCACCCGTCCCAACAGGCCGTGCAGCCCGGCCCGTACTGGGCGATCGACTCCGGTCCGGTACGGATCATCGGCATCGACACCGGCCTGCTCGGCACCCTGGACGCCGAACAGGGCGCCTGGCTGCGGGAGGTGGCGCGCGGGCCGCGCCCGAAGATCCTGATCACCGGCTCGCCGCTGTACGTGGACGGCGAGCACCACCCCTGCCCGATCGAGGGCGGCGGCACGGTCGACGAGATCGTGCGCGACCCCGCGCACCGGTTCGTCGCGGCGATCGGCGGCGACATCCACAACTACCAGCGTTATCCGGTGCCGATGGCGGACGGCCGCACGCTCCAGTACGTCGTCGCGGGCGGCGGCGGCGCGTTCATGCACGCCACGCACACCATCCCGCGGGTCGCCGTGGGCGGGGTCACGGAGGCCGGTTTCCGCTGCTATCCGCTGCGCGGCGACTCCCTCGCCTTCTACAGCCGCCTGTACGGCCGACGGCTGCGGCTGCGGCGGTTGTTCAGGATCACCGAGGCCGAGGCGACCGCGGTGATCGCCGAGCGGCTGGGCATCGCGCCGACCCGGGGCCCGGACGGTCCGGTGCGGATCACCCGGCGGATCCGGCTGGTCGCCACCCTGCTGGGCACCGCCCGCCGGCCGGACCGCGGGGCGCGGTTCCGGCTGCCCGTGCGCAAGATCTACACATCGCTGTTCTCACCGAGCTCGGCGACGTACAGCCCGCCGTTCTTCAAGTCCTTCCTGCGACTGGACGTGAGCCCCGAGAGCGTGCGGCTGCGGTGTTTCGCGGCCACCGGCAACCGCGCGCAGGAGCTCGACCCGCCGGTCGAGGACGAGGTCGTCATACCGCTGACCTGACCCCTTGCTGCGACAATCACCTGAGCACGGTGTGCGCGCGGTGCCCGCCGTCGACGAGGAGGAACCGATGCCGATCGCTCCCCGCCCGCTGCGCAAGCTGGGCTTCCTCACCATCGGCCTGTTCGACGAGGCCGACCCGCGCCGCGGGCACGAGAGCACGCTGGAGATCATCGAGCTGGGCGAGCGGCTGGGCTTCGACAGCGCCTGGCTGCGCCACCGGCACCTCCAGTACGGCATCTCCTCCCCGGTCGCCGTCCTGGCGGCCGCCTCGCAGCGCACCAGCCGCATCGAGCTGGGGACCGCGGTGATCCCGCTGGGCTGGGAGAACCCGCTGCGGCTGGCGGAGGACCTCGCGACCGTCGACGTCCTGTCGGGGGGCCGGCTCAATCCGGGGGTGAGCGTCGGCCCGCCGATGCACTACGACCGGGTCAAGCAGGCCCTGTACCCGGACACCGCCGACGCCGAGGACTTCGGGTACGGGAGGGTGCGACGGCTGCTCGACCTGGTGCGCGGCGAGCCCGCCACCGGTTTCAGCGGCAGCGAGGGCTTCGAGGTGTTCTCCGACCGTGTGCAGCCGCACTCCCCCGGCCTGGCCGGCCGCCTGTGGTACGGCGGCGGCAGCATCGACTCGGCGCGGTGGGCCGGGGAGAACGGCATGAACCTCCTCACCAGCAGCGTGGTGAAGGCCGAAGGCCCCGACGAGGCACGGGACTTCGCCGACATCCAGCTCGCCCAGGTGCGTGCCTTCCGCGCCGCGCACCCCGACGGGGACGCGGCCCGCGTCTCGCAGGGCCTCGTCGTCATCCCCACCGACTCCGCGACGCCCCGGCAGCGCGCGAAGTACGAGCGGTTCGCCGCCGAGCGCCTCCCGCGCACCGCGTCCCCGCAGGGCCCGGCCCGGCTGCTGTTCGCCCCGGACCTGGTCGGCACCTCCGCCGAACTCGCCGAACGCCTGCACGCACACGCGGCGTTCCGCGAGATCGACGAGGTCGCCTTCGCCCTCCCGTTCACCTTCGGCCACGAGGACTACGTACAGATCCTCACCGACATGGCGACCGCGCTGGGACCGGCGCTGGGGTGGAGGCCGGGCGGCTGAGAACGGCCGCGGCGCCGGCGGGTGCCGGGCGGCGCGCCGGGCACCCGCCGGCGCGGCGACCTCACCAGCGGCCCGGCTCCGTCCCCGTGACCGGTTGCGACGGCTTGCCGTCCACGCCGACCGGGACGTCCCCCGTGAGCATCACGCGGTGCATGGTGCGCGGGAAGCCGAGGTGGGCGTTGTCGGCGGGGGCGAGATGGATGGTGGCACGGTTGTCCCAGAAGGCCACGCTGCCCGGTTCCCAGCGGAAACGCACCGTGTACTCGGGGCGGGTCGCCTCCGCCAGCAGCAGCTCCAGGATCGCGGCGCTCTCCGCGCGGGAGAGGCCGGTGATCTGCTCGACGTAGTAGCCGTTGACGTTGAGGATCCGCTCGCCCGTCTCGGGGTGGACCCGTACCAGCGGGTGCACGGAGGCGACCTGGTGGTCGAGGAGGTGACGGACGTAGGCGTCGTCGCCGGGGCGGGGCTGGTAGCCCACACCGAGGCGGTGTTCGGCGCGCAGTTGCCCGGCGAAGCGGCGCAGGGGCGCGGAGAGTCCCGCGTAGGCGGCGGCCAGGTTGGACCAGGTGGTGTCGCCGCCGTACGGGGGGACGGTCTCGGCGCGCAGGATCGTCGCGGCGGGCGGGTCGACGCGCGCGCCGTGATCGCAGTGCCAGCCGCGCAGCAGGGTGTGGCGGCGGCGCCGTAGCCATTCGTCGTGCTCCATGCCGAACCGGCCGCCGAGTTCCAGCCGGTCGGCGGTGGTCTCGATCTCGGGGAAGTCCGCCGGAGAGGCGCTGCCGCGCCTGCGCAGGACGACCGGTTCGCCGAACCGGCGGGCGAACGCCACGTGCCCGGCGTGGTCCAGGCGCTGCCCGCGGAAGAAGACCACCTTCCAGCGCAGCACCGCCGCCCTGATCGCGGCGACCTGCGCGTCGCCGAGGCCGTCGGCCAGGTCGACGCCGTCGATGTCGGCGCCGATGTGCCCGGCCGCCGGCCGGAGCGTCAGACCGGCGTCCCGTACGGCCTCCTCCAGCGCCTCGTCGAGCGCCGCGTGCGCCGTCGGGTTCGCCGTCGGGTGTGCCGAAGCGTCCCTTGCCGTGCCCTGCGCCACGTCCCTCACCACGTCCTCCGCCACGTTCCCCGCCTCGCTGTCGAACCCGGTCGTCATGCGCGCTCCGCTCGTCCTCGTCGCCGGTACGGCTCCTCGAAGATCGTGACAGCGAATCGACGACGTGACGACAGTGCCTGCGCGCCCCTCCCCCGGCGGCCGTCACGGCCCCGTACGGCGAGGACGGGGCCGGTCCGGTTCCCTCCCGCGTGCCCGCAGGACCTCGGCGAGCGGCTCGGCCGCCGTACGGCCCACCGCCTCCCACGCCGTGCGGCCGGCCCGACACCTTCGGCATGGCGTGCGGCCGGCCTCGGCGGGCGGGCCGCCCCGCGCCGGCCCGTCACGACGATCCGTGCGTGGACGGCGGCCACCGCACCGGTGTCCGGGCGGTCCGGGCGGTGGAGGGCCGTCGGCGGGCCCGCACGTCCGCCGAGCCGTCCCGCGCGGCCTCTTCTCCCGTCGCGTCCACCGCGGCGGGACGGCCCCGTACGGCTCTCAGACGCGATGGGCGCGCAGCACCTCCAGGGCGCGGTCGGCGTGGGTGTTCATCCGCAGTTCGCTGCGGACGGCCGCCAGGACGGTGCGGTCCTGGCCGATGACGAAGGTGACGCGTTTGGTGGGGGCCAGGGAGAAGCCCCGTTTGACGCCGAAGAGTTCCCGCACGGTGCCGTCGGCGTCGGACAGCAGCGGCATGCCGAGCGTGTGGCGGCCGGCGAACTCCTGCTGCCGGTCGACGGAGTCGCCGCTGATGCCGACGGGGCGCGCGCCGACGGCGGCGAACTCGGCGGCGAGGTCGCGGAAGTGGCAGGCCTCCGCGGTGCAGCCGGGGGTGAGGGCGGCGGGGTAGAAGAAGAGGACGACGGGGCCCTCGGCGAGCAGTTCGGTGAGCCTGCGGACGGTGCCGGTCTCGTCCGGCAGCGCGAAGTCCTCGACCTGGTCACCGGTCTCGAGTGCCTTGCTCACGAGGTTCCCTCCGTCTTGCGCGCGTTTTGTGCGACGTTACGGGCCCACAGCACGAGGGGCACCTGAAGGGGCAGCCGGCCGACGGCGGCGGCCTTGAGGGGGGCCGGGCGGTGGCGCCAGTCCACGGCCATCTTGACGTTGGCGGGAAAGACGCCGACGAAGAACGCGGCCGTCGCCAGCGCGGTCCTCCTGCGGGTCGCGGGGAGGGCGACACCGGCGGCCAGGGCCAGTTCGACGGCACCGCTCGCGTACGTCCAGGTCCGCGGCGAACCCGGCAGGGCGCGCGGCACGATCGCGTCGAAGGTGCGCGGCGCGGCGAAGTGGGCGACGCCCGCGGAGGCCAGGAGGCCCGCGAGCAACAGGGGTGAACGGTGGGACCGGGGCACGGCTCTCTCCTCTGACGGCCTGGCACGTGAGATTACCGGAGAGTAGAAACCGCTCCGTCGGCGGGGTCCGGCCCACGGGGCCGGGTCCGGCGGCGGGCGGCGGGCGGCGTGGGCCCGTGCCCCGGCCGGCTGCCCGCGGTCCGCGTCGGCGGCGCGGGCCAGGGAGTCGTCGGCCGTGCGGGGGAAGAGGGCTGCGGGTTGCCGCGGCTCGCAGGGGGACCACCGGGCGAGGGCCGGCCGGCTGCGTGCCGCGGGCGTCCGCGGCTCCCGCCCGGTCGATCGCCTCGCGCCCCTGGGGCGTGTCCGACAATTCCCGCCGGACCGGCGACGACGCGGCACGGCACTCCCCCCGCCTTCGGCCGGAGGGACCGCCACGCCGCGTCGTCGGATCACCCGAGCACATCCGGTGCCGCGGGCGATCCTCCGCCTCGCGATGCTCCCCACCGCCCGAACGGCGTGGGAGGTGCCCCCGGCACCGGACGCCGCGTGCCGGTCCGGCGCGAATCGTCGGACACGCCCTGGCAGGTGAGCCGGCCGGATCCCCCTCGCGGCGGACGGGCGCGGCGGACCGTACGGCGGGACGAGTACGCCGGATGTGCTGCGACCGCACGACGACACGGGGCGTCACGTCCGTCACCATGGGAGCAGCCCTCTGCCGGACCACGGCCGGGTACCCCGACCGACCCGCGGCACGGACCCCGAGAACGGACGTCATGACCATCCGCGTACTGCTCGCCGACGACCAGGCCCTGCTGCGGGCCACCTTCCGGATCCTCATCGACTCCTGCGACGACATGGAGGTCGTCGCCGAGGCCGCCGACGGCGCCGAAGCGGTCGAACTGACCCGCGGGCACCGGCCGGACGTCGTCCTGATGGACATCCGCATGCCCGGCACCGACGGCCTCGCGGCCACCGCCGCGGTCTGCGCCGACCCGGAGCTGTCCGCCACACGCGTGCTGATCCTGACGACCTTCGAGATCGACGAGTACGTCGCCGCCGCGCTGCGCTCCGGTGCGAGCGGCTTCCTCGGCAAGGACGTCACCGCCGACGTCCTCCTCGACGGCATCCGCACCGTGGCCTCCGGCGAGTCCCTGCTGTCCCCGCTCGCCACCCGCGCCCTGATCACCCGTTTCCTCACCTCCCCCGCCGAGGGCGCCCGGCCGGCCGCGCCCGACGACCTGTCCGTGCTCACCGCACGCGAACGCGAGGTGATGGCCTGGGTGGCCGAGGGCCACTCCAACGACGAGATCGCCGAGAAGCTGTTCGTGAGCCCGCTGACCGTGCGCACCCACGTCCACCGTGCCATGACCAAGCTGGGCGCCCGCGACCGTGCCCAACTGGTCGTCATCGCCTACCAGACGGGGCTGGTCCAGGCCCCGCCGCTGCCGCCGGGCAACCACCTCTGACCGGCGGGGCCGGCCCGCCCGCCGGCCCCGGCCGGCGGGCGGGCCGGGTGACCGGGTGACCGGGTGACCGGGCCACCGCCTCCGATCGGGGCGACCCCGCCGGCCGCGGGCGCGCCCCGGCAGGGGCCCGGCGGCAAGTCGCCCGTGCAGCTGCCGCCGATCACGCCCGTGCTCGCCGGCCCCGGCACCCTCGTGCCGCGCGCCCGCTCCGGCGAGGACGTCACCGCGGCCTGCCCCGGACCGCGTGCGCCGGCCGTCCCGGCTCCGGCCGCGCACCGGCCTGACGCCGGAGAAGCCGTAGGCCGGCCTCCCAAACGCCTCCAGCCTTCTGACATGGCGTCAGAAGGCGTTTGTTGAACTGCGCTTCACCACCGGGACGCCCGCGACCCCTTGGCGCGGAACTGAAGA
This sequence comes from Streptomyces sp. NPDC088766, assembly GCF_044750845.1. Classification (NCBI taxonomy): domain Bacteria; kingdom Bacillati; phylum Actinomycetota; class Actinomycetes; order Kitasatosporales; family Streptomycetaceae; genus Streptomyces; species Streptomyces sp. NPDC088766. The sequence goes on from NZ_JBIVKQ010000011.1 coordinate 243,265, forward strand.
TCGGGGAAGCTGAACTCCCTTTTCCCCCACAGCCGTTCGGCTGCGCCCGGTCCTGAGGAGGACGCAGTGTCGTCACCCACGTTCAAGAAGCACCGCAGGAGATGGCTCACCGGTCTCGCCGGTGCCGCCGCGCTCGTCGTCGCCGTCCCCACCGTCGCCCACGCCGCCCCGCCCACGGCCCTCCCGGCCAACGCCGAAGCGGGCGAGCGCGCGTACCTGCCCGCCTTCGACTACGACACGGACGGCTGCTACTCGACCCCCGCGATCGGCCCCGACGGAACCGTCAACGGCGGCCTCAACCCGACCGGCGCCCTCAACGGCAACTGCCGTGACGCCTCGGACCTCGACAACACCAACAGCTACTCCCGCTACAAGTGCAACAACGGCTGGTGCGCCTACCTGTACGGCCTGTACTTCGAGAAGGACCAGGCGCTCGCGGGCACCAGCATCGGCGGGCACCGGCACGACTGGGAGCACGTCGTGGTGTGGGTGCAGAACAACGCGGTGCAGTACGTCTCGACGTCCAACCACGGCTCGTTCACCGTCACCGCCGCCTCCGGGGTCCGCTTCGACGGCACCCACGCGAAGGTCGTCTACCACAAGGACGGCATCAGCACGCACTGCTTCCGGCTCGCCGGCTCGGGCGACGAACCGCCGGAGAACCACAAGGGCACCTGGCAGTACCCGCCGCTGGTCGGCTGGAACGGCTACCCGGCCGGCGTGCGCGAGAAGTTGGCCGCCCACGACTTCGGCAGCGCCCACTTCGGCCTGAGGGACGACAGCTTCGGCAACCACCTCAACTCGGCCAAGCCGTCCGGGATCACCTTCGACGCGTACGCGTGACCCGGTGACCGGGGCCGGTCCCGGGGCGCAGGACCCGAGCGGCAGGCGGGTCCGGCCGCGGGACCGGCCCCGACCGGCGCGCGCTCCTGGCGCGATCCCGCGCCCGGGACCGGACCCGCTTCGCCCCGAGCGTCGAACAGCGGCCCTCCCGAGGGTCTATCGTGTCCCGCATGTCCGTTCCGGAACTGATCCGCATCGTCTCCCGTGACTCGCCCATGGCCCTGGCCCAGGTGGAGCGCGTCCGCGCGGAGCTGGCCGCCCTGCACCCCGGTGTGCGCACCGAGGTCGTCCCCGTGAAGACCACCGGCGACAAGTGGCTGGGGGACCTGTCGCAGGTCGAGGGGAAGGGCGCGTTCACCAAGGAGGTCGACGCGGCCCTGCTGGCCGGCGAGGCCGATCTGGCCGTGCACTGCGTCAAGGACGTCCCGGCGGACCGGCCCCTCCCGGCCGGCACGGTCTTCGCGGCGTTCCTGAAGCGGGACGACATCCGGGACGCCCTCGTGCACCCGGGCGGGCTCACCCTCGACGAACTCCCGGCGGGGACCCGGATCGGCACCTCCTCGGTACGCCGGGTCGCCCAACTGGCCACCACCCACCCGCATCTGGAGTGCGTGCCGTTCCGCGGCAACGCCAACCGGCGGCTGGCGAAACTCGCGGCGGGCGAGGCGGACGCGCTGCTGCTCGCGGTGTCGGGCCTGGAGCGCATCGGCCGACCGGACGTGATCAGCGAGATCCTCTCGCCGGAGACGATGATGCCGCCCATCGGCGCGGGCATCCTCGCGCTCCAGTGCCGTGCGGGCGACAGCGAACTGATCGACGCGGTCAGCGGGCTCGGTGATCCCGCGACCCACCGGGAGGCCACCGCGGAGCGGATGTTCCTGCACGTCCTGCAGGGCCACTGCAACAGCCCCATCGCCGGTTTCGCGCAGGTGGACCGCAGTGGCGAACTCTCCCTGCGGGCCTGCGTGTTCACCCCGGACGGCAAGACCCGGCTGAACGCCCACGAGTGGGCGGGCCGCCTGGACCCGGCCACGCTCGGCACGTCGGTGGCCGTCGCGCTGCTGCGTCAGGGCGCCCGCGAGATCATCGACGGCATCCCGCACTGAGCGGGACGGGACGCCGGCCGGGGCATCGGGCGGGGCGTCAGGCGGTGCCCTCTTCGGCCTGGTCGCGCAGGAAGTTGCTCACCTGGCGCGCCAGGCTGTCGCGGACCGCGGCGGGGGCGCCGGCGGCCCCCTCGTGCAGGCCGACGCCGCCGACCCACATCCGCCGCCCGGCCCACTCCTCGTCGACGCGCAGCTGGATCTGCACGTCGACCTGGCCCAGCGCGGCCTCGGGCCCGGCGGCGTACAGGACCGCGGTGGCGCGGCGCAGCGGGTAGACGTCGAACCCCTCGATGAACTGCGAGTTGCGCCAGTCGATGAAGGCGCTCTCGCCGTCGGGGCCGATCCGCACGTCGATCTGCCCGTCCTCCAGGTGGACGCCGAGGCTCTGCTCGCCGCGGTTCTCGACGGTCACCCGCAGGGTGAAATACGTCAGCCCCTCGGCCGCGTCGTCGCGCCCCCGGGGCGGCTCCGCCCGTTCCAGACGGTGGACGCGGACCCGCAGACCGGCATGCTCGTCGTACTCGTGCCAGTCCCCGACCACGTTCGGCTCGTACACAGTCCACCTCTCGACTTCTACGGGCTGCTTCCTATCCGTGGGCTCAGCGCACTGTCAAATGAGCGGAATGCGGTGTGGCCAGGGCCTTCACCCCTTTTGATCGGTGATCAAGCCGTGCGCAGGAAGAATCCTGTTCCGGGCCGCGCGGGCGGCCCGGCGGGCGTGCCGCACATCACGTCACGGACAAGATCGGCGGGGCGTCGGCGGACAGCCGCCGCGGGACGCGGCCGAGGAGCCCGCGGACATGAACCAAGTGCACCCGAGCGGAGTAAATGGGATTATCTGTTTTAGATCGCCACAAGACGGGCATGAGCCAGAAGTGCTTCGGACAGGAGGCACCTCCGTGGGAGCCCGCCGACGGGCCGGCCCCGGGGGACTCCCCAAGGTCCGGGCGAGCGTGCTTCCCACGGTGTCCGTCCATCCACCGGCACCCGCCTGAGGGAGGCACGCCTGATGCGTACCACCGTCAGAACCAAGCAGCACCCCCACGACGACGCACCGGACACCGCCGAGACCTTCGCCCGGCTCGCCCGGCTCCCCGACGGCCCCGAACGCCAGTCGCTCCGCGACGAACTGGTCCGCCTCTGGCTGCCCATGGCCGAACGCATAGCCGTCCGCTTCCGCGGGCGCGGCGAGTCGCTCGAAGACCTCTACCAGGTGGCGGCCCTCGGACTCGTCAAAGCCGTGGACCACTACGACCCGGACCGCGGCCGCGCCTTCGAGGCCTACGCGGTACCGACGGTCACCGGCGAGATCAAGCGCCACTTCCGCGACCACATGTGGACGCTGCACGTCCCGCGCCGGGTCCAGGACCTGCGCAACCGGGTGCGGCACGCCACGAAGGACCTCTCCCAGACCACGTCGGGACGGGCCCCGACCCTCGCCGAGATCGCCGAGTACGCGCAGCTGACCGAGGACGAGGTCCGCACCGGCATGGAGGCCCTCGAGTGCTTCTCCGCGCTGTCGCTGGAGGCCGAGATGCCCGGCACCGACGGCTACGCGCTGGAGGACGCCCTGGGCGACCCCGACCCGGGGTACGACACCGTCCTCGACCGGGTGGCCGTCGCCCCGTGCCTGCGGGCCCTGCCGGAACGCGAGCGGACCATCCTTTACCTGCGCTTCTTCGGCGGCATGACCCAGAGCAGCATCGCCGAACAGCTCGGTATCTCGCAGATGCACGTCTCCCGGCTGCTGAGCGGATGCTTCGAGCGGCTGCGCGAGGAGATCGCCGCCGGCACCCCCTGACGCGGCACGGGCGCCCGTCACCGCGGCGGACGGCGGCGGGACGGGCGCAGACCGGACGTCACCGCGGCGGGCGGCGCTCCAGCGGCGGCGCACCGGGAATCTGGGTGGGGCCGTGACGGTCCACCGCGTCCTCCAGCTCCGCACGGATCCCCTCGGGCATCCGCCCGCTGCGGCCCCAGAGGAGGATCAGCTCCGCGACGCTGCGCAGTTTGATGTTCGTGTGCTGGGAGACCTCCTTCAGCACCGTCCATCCCCCGTCCGGCGTCATCCGTCCCAGACCGACGATCACCCCGATCGCCTGGTCCACCACGGCGTGCGAGGCCACGGCGTCCTTGAGCTGGCCGACCTCCCGCTGGAGTTCGGCGATGCGGTCCGTTTCACCACGGGATTCGCTCGGTACTCGGCGCACACCTCCATCGTGCCACCGGCACGCTCGGCAGGCGCCGTGGAAGGGTCCGGCAGGACACTGGTGCCATGCCGCAGGCCGCCGATCGACCAGGAACGCGAGTGCCATGAACCATCACCGCTCTCATGCCGCCTCCGGTGCGACGGAGGTCGTCTCCACGCACTCCGTGTTCGGTGCGCCCTGCTGGGTGAGCCTGACCAGCCGGGACATGGAGGCCACCCAGAGGTTCTACGGGGCCGTCCTCGGGTGGGACTGGCGTCGGGGCAGCCTCGGCGACCACTTCCGTACGGCCCTGGTGAACGGCGTCCCCGTGGCCGGCATCGCCGGCGTCGCCTCGGTGTGGCAGATGGCGGTGGCCTGGACGCCGTACTTCGCCGTGCCGAGCGCGGACGTGGCTGCCTCCCGCGCGCGGGAGCGGGGCGGCACGGTCGCCGTCGGACCGATCTCGCTGCCGCCGGGCCGGGCGGCACTGCTGGCCGACCGGGACGGCGCGACCTTCGGTGTCTGGGAGGGCTCCCTGGTGGGCAACTGGGAGGCCTGGCGGCAGGCCGCCCCCGCGTTCATCCGGCTGCACACCCGCGACGCCTTCGACTCCGCCATCTTCTACGGCGAGATCCTCGACTGGGCGAGCGACCGGCCGGGCTGCTGCGAGGTGCACTACGAGGGCGGCGAGGTGGTGCTGCGCAGCCGGGGTGATGTCGTGGCCCGGATCGAGTCGGGCGCCCTGGAGGCGGCCCCCGACCCGACGATCCGGCCCCACTGGCAGGTCCACTTCGCGGTGCCGGACGTGGCGGCCTGTGCGCGGGACGCCGAGCGGCACGGCGGCAGCGTGCTGGCCAAGGGCGCCGACGAGGCCGTACTGCGCGACCCCGACGGCGCCCAGTTCACGGTGACCTCGCGCCGCAGCCGCTGAGCGCCCGTGCGGACCCCTACTCCGAACGGCGCGGCGGCCTGGAGAGCACGACGAGGCTGCGGGCCTGCACCGTCACCTCCGCGCCCGCCTTGTACTCCGTCTCGTCCGGGCTGCCGTCCCGCTCCACCGTGTCGACGCAGACCGCCCAGCGCTCCCCGTACCGGGCACCGGGCAGCCGGAACACGACCGGCTCCCAGTAGCTGTTGAGCAGCAGCAGGAACGAGTCGTCGACGACGGGCCGGCCGCGCGGGTCGGGTTCGGCGATGGCGTCGCCGTTCAGGAACACGCCCACGCAGTGCGCGTCGGAGCGCTGCCAGTCGCGGTCGGCCATCTCGCGGGCGTCCGGCAGCAGCCACACCAGGTCGGGCAGCGGCTGCCCGGCGTGGGTGACGGTCTCGCCGCGGAAGAAGCGGCGCCGCCGCAGCACGGGGTGGGCCGAGCGCAGGGCGATCAGACGCCGGGTGAAGTCGACGAGGTCGCGCCGCTCCCGGGTCGGCCGCCAGTCGATCCAGGAGACCTCGTTGTCCTGGCAGTAGGCGTTGTTGTTGCCGCGCTGGGTGCGGCCCATCTCGTCGCCGTGGCAGATCATCGGGATGCCCTGGGACAGCAGCAGGGTGGCGAGGAGGTTGCGCTGCTGGCGGGCGCGCAGCTCCAGCACGGCCGGGTCGTCGGTGTCGCCCTCGGCCCCGCAGTTCCAGGACCGGTTGCTGCTCTCGCCGTCCTGGTTGTCGTCGCCGTTGGCCTCGTTGTGCTTGTCGTTGTAGGAGACGAGGTCGCGCAGGGTGAACCCGTCGTGCGCGGTGACGAAGTTGACGCTGGCGCGGGGGCGGCGCCGGTTGTGGGCGTACAGGTCGGCGGAGCCGGTCAGGCGGGAGGCGAACTCACCGAGCGAGCCCGGTTCGGTCCGCCAGAAGTCCCGTACGGTGTCGCGGTAGCGGCCGTTCCACTCCGACCACAGGGGCGGGAAGTTGCCCACCTGGTAGCCGCCCTCGCCGACGTCCCACGGCTCGGCGATCAGCTTGACGCGGCTGATCACCGGGTCCTGCTGGATCAGGTCGAAGAACGCCGAGAGCCGGTCCACCTCGTGGAACTGCCGGGCCAGGGTGGCCGCGAGGTCGAAGCGGAAGCCGTCGACGTGCATCTCGGTCACCCAGTACCGCAGCGAGTCCATGATCAGCTGCAGGACGTGGGGGTGGCGCATCAGCAGACTGTTGCCGGTGCCGGTGGTGTCGTAGTAGTGCGCCCAGTCCCCGTCGACCAGGCGGTAGTACGAGGCGTTGTCGATGCCGCGGAAGGAGAGGGTGGGGCCCTTCTCGTTGCCCTCGGCGGTGTGGTTGTAGACGACGTCGAGGATGACTTCGAGGCCGGCCGCGTGCAGCTCCTTCACCATCGCCTTGAACTCGGTGACCTGCCGGCCGCGGGTGCCGTGGGCGGCGTAGGCGTTGTGCGGGGCGAAGAAGCCGATGGTGTTGTAGCCCCAGTAGTTGGACAGGCCCCGGTCCGTCAGGACGCCGTCCTGCACGTACTGGTGAACGGGCATCAGCTCGATCGCGGTCACGCCCAGCGAGGTGAGGTGCCCGGTGACCGCGGGGTGGGCGAGGCCGGCGTAGGTGCCGCGCAGTTCGGGCGGGACGTCGGGGTGGGTGCGGGTCAGGCCCCGTACGTGGGCCTCGTAGATCACCGTGTCGGCGTAGGAACGCTGCGGAGGCCGGTCCCCGCCCCAGTCGAAGGCCGGGTCGGTGACCACGCCGAGCAGGGTGTGTCCGGCGCTGTCCCCGGGATCGGGGCGCCCCCCGGCCCGCTCGAACAGCGAGGCGTGGTTGTCGATCTGTCCGTCGACGGCCCGGGCGTAGGGGTCGAGGAGGAGCTTGGCCGGGTTGCAGCGGTGGCCGGCGGCCGGATCCCAGGGGCCGTGGACCCGGTAGCCGTAGCGCTGTCCGGGGCCGACGCCGGGCAGGTAGGCGTGCCAGACGAAGCCGTCGACCTCGGTCAGCGGCACGTCGCGGCTGCCGCCGTCGTCGTCGAGGAGGACGAGGTCGACGCGGTGCGCGACCTCGGTGAACAGGGCGAAGTTGGTGCCGTTCCCGTCGAAGTCGGCGCCCAACGGGTAGGGGCGCCCGCTCCAGGCGGGCACCCCTGCACTCCGGTACGGCCGGGAGGTCACCGGGCGCCCTCCAGGACGCCGTACGTCTGTTCCGTGGCGGCGAGGGCCACGACCGGCAGTTCGCGCGGCACCTGGAGCATTTCGCGCAGGTTCCGCTCGGGGAGGGTCGGTACGAGCGGGACGCGCTCGCCGGCGCGGGCACGCTGCGAGAACCAGATGACCTTGCTGCCGGTGTCGGTGGCACAGCAGCCCCAGCCGTCGCTCATGGCGGCGATGGTCTCGAGGCAGGCGCGCAGGTCCTGGTCCGGGCGCAGGTCCCGGTCGCCGCCGACTGCCGTGATCAGGTGCTGGCCGTTCCACCACAGCTCGATGGAGGTGTGCTTGTCCGTGGCGTGCTCGTCGATGGCCCTGAGCAGCATCTCGGTACCACCGCAGACAGGCTCGACGAGCGTTTCGAGGTCCCAGTACCGCAGGTGTGCGGCCAGGATGCGCCTGACCTGTCCGACCCGGTCCGGGCTCACGTCCACGTCGAGGTGGTAGTAGCAGGGAACTGCGGTCTTCATCGTCGTTCGTCTCCTCACCGGCGAGGCTCCGCTCCTTCTCGGCCCGGCGGGCCGAGCCCCGAACACGAAGCGTGAGCATTGATCGCTCCTGAGTCACAACCACAGTGGGGCTGCTACGCCATTCGTGCAACACGAGCGCACCACGAACAAGATCCAACAGGACGTTGGGTGGTGGGCCGTGCACCATAAGTGAAGGCCTCGGGAGGTTTGACGGTTTCGCACCTCTGCTTACATGGCCGACCCGCTCGCCGCGGGGCGACGTACCTCTCGAACTCCCGGAAGGTGAACAGCGCCATGCTGCTACCAGCGAAGACCGAAGTCGCCAGACGTCTGCGCAGTTACCGCGCCTGGGAACGCGTGATGCTCGCGCGCCCGGGCGACCGCGCGGTGCGGGCCACCTTCGAGGACTGCGGATACACCCTGTGCGTGCTGATGGGCAAGCGTTGCGCGCGGGAGGCCGCGGACGCCGCTGAGCAGTACCTGCGCGCGGGCGCGGACACCCGTCTCCTGCGCGGCGGGGCGCCCCGCAGGAACGGCGTCGCGCGGCTCGCGGCGACCCGGCCGACGCTGCGTCTGGCGGCGGAGCGGTAACGCCCCGGCCGCTTCGGCCGGGGCACCAACAGCGGGCGACAGAAACCTTTTTCAGTACAGCGGAGGTGCAGCGTGAGGTCCACCAGAGCGATCGGCCGTATCCCGGTGCGGGACGTCCACCCGCGCGTGGAGTGCGGCCGGCGGCCGGCGAAGTCCGTGAGCGGCGAGACGTTCGAGATCACCGCGACGGTGTTCCGCGAGGGCCACGACGCCATCGGCGCGAACGTGGTCCTCAAGGGCCCGGACGGCCGCCGTGGACCGTGGACGCCGATGCGGGAACTCGCGCCGGGCACCGACCGCTGGGGTGCCGAGGTGACGCTCGGCGAAGTGGGCCGCTGGACGTACACCGTGGAGGCCTGGAGCGATCCCGTCGCGACCTGGCGCCGGCACGCGGAGATCAAGATTCCCGCGGACATCGACACGGGACTGGTGCTGGAGGAGGGCGGGCACCTCTACGAGCGCGCGGCGGCCCGGGTGCCGCGCGGCCCGGCGCGGACCGTGGTGCGGGAGGCGGCGCGCAGGCTGCTCGACGACTCGCTCCCGGTGACCGAGCGGTACGCGGCGGCGCTGGCACCCGAGGTGGACGAGGTCCTGGCCCGCCACCCCTTCCGGGAGTTCGTCTCCGCGAGCGCCGCCATGCCCCTGCTGGTGGAGCGGGAGCGGGCGCTGTACGGCTCCTGGTACGAGTTCTTCCCGCGCTCGGAGGGCACTGCCGAGCGTCCGCACGGCACGTTCCGCACGGCCGCGCGGCGGCTGCCGGCGATCGCCGCGATGGGCTTCGACGTCGTCTACCTCCCGCCGGTCCACCCGATCGGCACGACCTTCCGCAAGGGCCGCAACAACAGCCTCACCCCCGACCGGGACGACGTGGGGGTGCCGTGGGCGATCGGCTCGCCGGAGGGCGGCCACGACGCCGTGCACCCGGAGCTGGGGACCCTGGAGGACTTTTCCTGGTTCGTCGAGCGGGCCAGGGAGCAGGGCCTGGAGGTCGCGCTGGACTTCGCGTTGCAGTGCTCGCCGGACCACCCCTGGGTGCACAAGCACCCGGAGTGGTTCCACCACCGGCCGGACGGGACGATCGCGTACGCCGAGAACCCGCCGAAGAAGTACCAGGACATCTACCCGATCGCCTTCGACGCCGACATGGACGGCATCGTCAAGGAGACGCTGCGGGTGCTGCGGCACTGGATGTCGTACGGCGTGCGGATCTTCCGGGTGGACAACCCGCACACCAAGCCGGTGGTGTTCTGGGAGCGGGTCAT
>NZ_JBIVKQ010000012.1:0-252615 GCF_044750845.1 Streptomyces sp. NPDC088766
CCGTCAGGAACAAGATCAGCACGCACCCCGGACACACTGCCGACCAAGATCGCCAAACGCAAGAACCGCAGCTCAACTCATTCTGAAACGATCAGAAAGGCGGTGTTGGCCAGCGAACCGCGGCTTACATCAGCCAGACACCCTCCACCGGCTTCAAGTCCGGTGCGCGGGAGGTTAATTGTGCGATAGCGAACCAGTCGAATTTGCTCGCGTACTCGCGCATCCCGGTAAACCGGTGGGTGTTGGGGTCGTCCCAGATTAGGACGATAGGGGCATTTAGCTGGATATGGGGCGCAGGACCAGGTCGCGGTAGTCGGTCCAAGCGAGGCTGTAGCGTACTGCACCCGGTGCTTGCGGTACTGGCGCGGCCGGCAGATCAACCGGGAAGCGTCGCCCGGCCGGTAGCAGCACATGGCGGCGATCGACCAGCGGCGCCAGGACCGGCCGCGCACCCGCGCCACGGGCGTGCGACGCGCCGGAACGGATCGGCGTGCGGGCCCGGCCAGCGGAAAGCGAATCGCCCGGTCGGCTGACTACATGTAGTGGGCGTAGCGGGTGGCGACAGCCTGGTCGGGCGGGCAGAAGCGCAGGACGGATTTGACCTGGTTGGCCGTGCGCAGGGTGACGGGGAGGCGCCCGTCGAGGCGGGTCTGGTTCCAGTTCATCTTGGTCAGGGCGAGGACTTCGGCTGCCAGTTCACGGGGGTTGCGGGTGGGGGTCACGGGCCTGATGCCGATCGGGCGCGGAATGTACATGCCGGGGTAGGTTCGGTAGAACTCAATGCTGCCGGTGGCGTACAGCGCGAGTTCGCGTTCGCCGAGGGTGACGAGGGTGCCGCGCAGGGGCGGTGCGGCTCCGGGACGGAAGGCTGCGGCTCCTTCGCTGCTGGTGATCCAGCTCATCTCCAGCGTGTCGATGAACCGTTCGTCCGCGGCGTCTTGGAAGCCGCCTGCCTCATCGTCGGTGAAGGCCGAGGTCTTGTGCAGCACGATGCGCGCTGGTGCGGTGTGGTGCTCGCGCCGGTAGGCGTCCAGGGCGTGGACCAGGAGGGCGTGCGCGTCGGCGCGGGCCAGGTGGGGCTGGCGGTCGGTGCGGCTGATCCTCGCCGGCCCTCCGCGCACGATCACGCCGTCCCCGCGTTCGTTGAATACCTGCGCGACGGAGGTGCTCAGAGAGCTCCCGTCGTCGCTGCGGTAGAAGGCGACACCGACGTAGCAGGTCGTGAGGTCAGCGGGACTGCGCAGGAGGCGCCACGGGACTCCACCGGCCTTGTAGTAGAGGGCGACGTGCAGGTTCCAGGCCCGGCTGGCCTCGTCCTGGCGACTGTGACCCTCGGGAGGCCGGGTGGCTTCGTCCCAGGTGCTACGTCGGATGATCTGGATGGGCTGGCGCAGGTGCAGCAGCCGGGCTTTGAGCAGGTCGTGGAAGTTGGCGAACTGGGCCGGGGGCGGCTCGTCGAGCGCGTCCCGGGCTGGAAGCTCGTCGGCCTCCTTCGGGTCGCGGGCTGATCGGCCGGCGGTGTCGATGAGCTGCTCGGGTCTGGCGACCAGAAGGACGTCGACACGGTTCTCGTCAGCCAGGGTCCTGATCTCTTCCGTATAAACGCTCACGGCCTTGGTCAGGGCCGCCGGTTGGCCGACGGTCTCGATGGCGCGCAGGTCGCGGCTGCTGATCGCCCGCGTGTTGCGGTCGCTGAAGACAAGGGTGGTGTGCAGACCGCGGTCGGTGTCGCAGCCGGGGAATTCCGGGAAGAGATGCGGGTACTTCTCGTCCTTGGCCGCGATGGGTTCCCGGCAGCGCTCCAGCCATCGGCGCAGCCCGTCGAGTTGGTCCGCAGGACCGACCAGGCCGACGCGGATCGCCCTGGGCGCGTCGGCCGCGCCGAGATCGGCGGGACCGTAGTTCGTGATCCCGAACCGTGGATCGATGTGCCGGGCCGCTCCGCCGAATTCCAGTTCTGGTTCGTCAAGGATCACTGAGCTGATCATCGGCCTCGCCTCGCACCACTCGCCCGTCCCTGACGGGGCGTCCGCAGCCCTGCAGACCTGGCTTTGCTTCCAGGGCTTCTTCGCCGAGGAGCGCCCTCGTCGCTCTCGCCGTCCTGGAGCAGGCTGAGGAGATCCTGGGTGTCCGCATCCGCGACAGCCAGTACAGCGTCCAGACTTTCCTGGCCTCCGGCGGACGGGTCCTGGTCGTCCTCGAGTGCGGCCCCGGACGGCGCCGGCCCCCACAACAGGTCGTCGATACCGCGCTCGACCGTCATGGTGGCCAGCTCGCCGAACTGGACGGGCCGTGCTTCCGTGAACAAGTCGGCTTCCTGGCGCAGGTAGTTGGCCCACATGCGGGTCCAGCCTCGGACCGCCGGATGCCGGTCGAGACGTTTGATCCCCGCCAGGAGCCGGTCGGCGAAAGGGTATTCGGTGTACCCGTCGGTGGTGAAGCAGTAGTCCGGTTCCAGCTGGCAGTACCAGACACCGTCCAGGCGCCGGAATCTCGTACGCAGTGCGGCGTGGTGGTAGTAGCCGACGCGCTGTGGGTCGGACTTCGAGGCGTGCGGACCGAACACGGTCCGGCCGCGTGATCCGGGTCCCTTGCCCGCCTTGCGGGGCCCCAGATGCGAGGTCGCGCGAAAGTGCATGTGCTTGCGGTTCTTGTGCCACCGCAGTTCCGGATAGGAGCCCTGAACGGTCCGGGAGAGCAGGTCAGCGAAGCGGTGCTGGGTGTCGAGGTCTTCGCTGTCCGCCCACTCTCTGGTCTCGTGCCGCTCGGGATCTCCGTCGCAGAGCACCCTCAGAGGCGAGTTCCGCAGGTCGTGGAACGACAGGACCAGGTTGTCCCGCAGGATCCAGCCGGACTCACGCCGGCCCTGCGTCTTTAGTGCGCCACCGGCCGCGCGGTAGTCAGTGAAGGCCGTCGGGGCCAGATGCACGGTCGGCGGCATCTCGATGACGGGCAGCAGGTTCGTGGTCAGCACTTCGGTGATCGGCGCGGGCCGCAGGTACAGGCCCGTCGTCCGCGGCATCGCCAAGCCCAGCAGTGCATGGGCGGCGTCCCGGTCGAAGCGCTGGGTGTGCTTGTCGATGTCCACGCGGCGGGCAGCACGGCTGACCGCGTCCGGGAACGCCGCCTTGACCTCCACCCACCACGCCTCATGACTCTCGGGGTGGGAAAAGACCAGGATGACCGGCGAGTTGCCGGACAGCCAGTGATCAAGATCGCGCTGGTCGCAGAGGTAGTGGAAGCCGTCGTCCGTCTCGCCAGAGAAGCGTCGGTCCTGCGCTTTGCTCTGGACCAGCAGGGTCAGGTTCAGCACGGCACGGCTGTCGGGGTCGACCAGATCGATGTGTCCGTCGATGCCGTGATCGACGCGCCGGGGATGGAAGAGGTGACCCATCTCTAGGCAGCGTCGTTCGATCAGGGCGATACCCTTCTCACCGATGAACGTCTGGCGCGTCACCGTCTTGCGATCAGCCATCGCCTCATCCTCCTTGCTGGACACGACCCGTCGGCAAGTAGCCGGCCGAGGTGCTCATTCAGGGTATGCGGCACCACTGACAGTCAGGCCCGACCGTATCCAGCGCTCCGCTGACGATCAGGCGTGGCGATGCCTGTGCCAAGACGATTTTCGAGACCGTCACCAACGACGAAAGCGAATCAGCGGCACCGGGCTGCACCAACTCGGCGTATCGGCTACTCGAACTTTGGGATGCGATTTCGCAGGTCAGCGACATGGTGAAATTCATACACTGGACCCGATTTCGACCATCCGCCCTCGGGCCTGCCGCCGGAGGAACTCGAACCTCTCTCCACGGCTTACTGCACCCGACTCAGACTCGAAGAGCCCCCTGGCGCGCGTCGACGCTGGCCAACTCAGCGAGGCGGTGTCGCCCGGGCTGGGCACGGGGAACGCGCTGGTGGTGACACTGCTGGTGCAGTTCGAGGTGGTGGCGGTGACGAGGCTGCTGAATCTGCGGCTGCCCCGGTTGGCCAGCTGAGACGCGTATGCTCGGCCGGGACCTGAGCGGGGCAGGCCGCGCCCGGTACGGCAGCAGGGCCCGGACCACGTGTCGAGGTCCGGGCCCTGCCCCGTGGTGCCGCCCTGCGGTGGCGGTGCGTCAGCTCTGTGCGGTGTTGTCGCCGGTCTGCCCGGCACCCTCGGCTGTGCCTGCCTTTTCGCGCATCTTGCGCACCAGCTCCGCCTTCTGGTCGGCGGCACCCTGGCGGTCGAGGTTGCGGTGCGGACCGTTGTTCTGCCGTTCGGCGCGGGACAGCTTCTTGCGCTGGCCGCCGCCCATGCCCACGGGGTTGTTGATGTTCTTGCTCACGGGTTCTCCCGGATGTTGTGAAGTGATCTACGGATTCATCGGTGGGGAACGGGCACAGCGACGTCGAAGGGCGTCAGCAGGGGCCCATCACGCACTCACTCGTAAATCGGCGTCTGGAAGAACATGAGCAAGACGTTACCTGGTCCCGTCGGCTCCGCATACCAAGTTTTTCGCCGTCCCGGCGAGGCGATCGCATCCGGGCGACCAGAAACCCAGGGCATCCCTTGTTGGGGTTGGCCCGGGGATCCGTCCGGCCTGCCTCGTCCCTCATTCGCCACCCACCACCGTATCCCCGTCGAACCGCAGCGACGTGATCCGCGACTCGCCGACCCACTCCCGGAGGGTATCCAGTGCAGCGGGCTCAAGTTTCGTGGTGAAGAGGATGGCCAGATGCTCTCTGGCCCGTGAGCATGCCACGTAGAAGAGGTTGCGTGCCCTGATAAACGCCTCCAGTTCCTTGTCCATCAGTTCGTCGCGCCGGGAGAAGTTAGCCAGCATCTCGGGGATCTGGAAGCGGGAGTGTCCCTTGCTGACCACGGCGAGGACCCGGTTGAACTCCAGTCCCTTGACTCCGTGTTGTGTCGCGAAGGGCGTGCCGCCGCCGAGGTGCTCGCTCAACGCCAGCAACTCCGCGTACGGCACCTGGCGCAGTTGTTGGTACTCCTTCGACCGCGCCGCCGCCCGGGCTTCGGCCTTGTCGTCACTCACAGCCTGCGGGTCGGCGCCGGATGGTGACACGGCCTTCCGGTGACGCTCGCGCACCTTCCCCAGGCCGTCGAAGAGCTGCTGCTCAAGACAGAGGTCGAGGACGTCGCCGACCGTGCCCGTCTTGCGGGCCTCTCCCAGTTTCGTCAGGAACGCCATCCATTCCTGCTTGTCGGCCGACGAGTTGATGGGTGGGCGGCCACGGGGGTCGAGTGCGTCGAACATCGCGCCGTAGCGCTTGTTCCGGTGGTGGAGCAGGGCCGGTTCCAGCGTGTCCATGAAGAAGGCCATGGCGTGGTCCTCCTTCCTCACGTAGGAATCGTTGCGCCGAAAGGCCCCGTGAAGCTTCTGATATCCCAGTTCGCCGGCGATCGTCTCGTGCGTGAGCATGAGGATCTTCGTGCTGGGCTCCTCCGCCCGCGCCTGGGCATCGTGACCGGATGCCCCGGTGCTCCATAACCGGTCGCGGACGTCGTCCAGTACCCATTTCCGAGCCGCGTGGGCCGCGTCCCAGCCGAGCTGACCCTTCCGGTGGTGGGTGAGCCTCGTCCCGGCCCATTCGTTGGTGTGATAGACGGCGACGGTGCCCTCGCCAACTCCTGACGCCATGGTCTGCGTCAATTCGGGACGCATCGTGTTCAGGAGGTTCACGACGGCGCGCTGCGAGCGCCGATTGCGCCGTCTGAAGACCGGTGTCGGGCGGGCGTCCTCGAGTGCCCCGCACGCGTTGTCGTAAATCTGCTGCCAATGGTCCCCGAAGAAGCCGCAGAGGGGGCCGCGCGCGGTGGCCTCATCGCCCGGCGTGCCCAGCATGGCCTCCGCCAGACCGGCGGGGGTGTCCTGGTACTCGTCCACGAAGACGATCGGGAACCGGTCGGCAGCCAGGGTCCGGAACTTGGGAAGGGCGAAAAACGCCCTCGCGAGGACGGGCAGATCGTTGTGACCCAGCTGCACCCGACGGCTGTCGTGGTCCACTTTCTGGAAGCCGGTGCTGTACTCGACGGTGTAGCCGTCCAGTGAGGTGTGGCCCTCCATCTTCGACAGCATGATGTCCAGCTCGACGATGTGGCGCAACAGGTGCTTGCCGAAAGGGGAGAGCAGCTGCCACAGGAAACCATGAATGGTTTCGGCGAACACGTACGGGCTGCGGTCGGTACGGCTGATGATCTCGTCGCGGGCCACATTGGTGTAGGTGACGCAGGCGATGCGCTGGTGGGGCCGCGGGAGGTAGCGGGGGCGATCAGCCAGGATGCTCTGGAGCGCCTCGATCAGTGAGCTGGTCTTGCCCGCACCGGCACCGGCCTCCACCTTGAAGTGACGGCCCGCCTGGAGAGCCGTCAGGATCGCGTGCGTGACATCTTCCGCCTCCGTCGTCACTGGACGTCCGCCTTCGTCGCCGTCCCGTCCTGTGCCATGAGCCACTCGAGGCCGCGCCTGATGTACTTCGGGACCTGCCAGTCGTGGTCTCCGAGGACATGGTCGAGGGCGAAGTCGACCTTGCTGCGCCTGGTCTCCACGCTGCTACGGGCCTGTTGTTCCAGTTCCTCGGCAGGAGCGGCACCCGTGGAAATACCGAACCGGGCCCGGTTGGCCAGCGCGAAGGCGTCCTCGAAAGTGCGGCCGCACGGACCGCCGGGCTCCTCCGGCACCTGGTAGGCGAGGCACATGCTGCCGCCGGCGATCGGCGGGTCCGTCTCGGCCCGCTGCAGCAGCTCGGCCACCGTGATGTCGGCCATCTCGGGGGACCACGCCCTGATGGACTGGTTGGACGTGCGTCCGGATTCGGACACCAGACATTTGCGGATCTTGGGCTCCCTGTCGTCGACGGGATCAAGATCCGTGATGATCAGGGCTGGAATCCCGAGGACCTTCAGCAGCGGATAGAACCTGTGAGCATGCGCCCCTCCGACCTCCATCAAGGTCACGTACTGGTGCTGGGGCGTCTCTCCGGGCCTCCTCGCCGCCAGCTTCTCCTCCGCAGCCGGGACGAAGATACGCTCGCTGGCGCCCTCGACGAGGATGGCCTTGTCCGCGAAGTAGAGGTCGGCCCGGGTGAGGGTCAGGTACTTGCGGAGAAACCTCTCGTCGCCGGTCACCTGGGACAGGTCCTTGATGACGGTGCGGGCCGGCCCCGGCTCGCTTCCGCTCTCCACGGTGTCCTCCTCCTTCCGGAAGTACCGGATGTCGGAGAAGTGTCCCCGGTTGGCCACGTGTGCCGAGTGGGTGGTCACCACGAACTGAGCGTTCCACCGGGGGCTGCTGTCGATTGCGGTGCTGCTCTCCTCGATCGCTCCCTTTTGCCCGGGCATCGTCGCTCTCATCTGCGCGTCGATCCGGGGGAACAGATTGACGGAGTACGTGAGTCGCTGGATGAACGCCTCCTGCATCTGCGGATGCAGATGGGCCTCCGGTTCCTCCAGGAAGACGAGATGGATCCCCGACTCCGGAGAGGTCGCCGTGTGGTCGCGGTAGCAGGTGAAGAGCCTGAGCAGAATCATCACCAAGTTCCGCGTACCGAGGCCGTTGTACGACTCCGGGAACCGCACACCGGCCACTCCCGGATAGTGAATGCGCGCGAAGTTCCTGAGCAGCCTCTTGGAGTCCAGCCGGGCGGCCGTGACGAACTCCTGGTTGGCCAGACCCGGATAGCCGAATGCCTTCAACGTCGGCGCCACCCGTTCGCGGACCTTCTGGAGGCTGCTGTCGAGACTGCCGGAGGTGTCCACGAGTGTTCTGTCGATGTTCGCGGCGAGCTCCTCCAGCCACGTCGCGTTCTGGCTCTTCTCCGCCGCGGTCAGAAGTTGCTCGAAGATCGCTCCGATTGGTGCGGCATGCCCGTCGCTCTCGTCGTCCAGCCCTCGCTGCGCCTCGACGAAGTCCACCCTCACCAGGGTGCGCACGTCCGCGAGGTCGACCGGTCGGACGTTTGCCTCATCGGTCGGGTCGACCGCCATCACCGACATCTCGAAGTGCTTCGGGATGCCTCTGCCCAGCTGCTCAAGCGTGGCCGTGGCATCCGGCCCCACCGGCACGCCGCCGAAGAACTCCTTCAGGGCACCGTTCCCCAACGCGAAGGCGAACCTGATCACCACCTCGGAGCAGTCGGGGTCGAGGTCCACCACGAAGGGGGCCAGGGGTCCGTACTGGCCGCAGTCCTTGTCGTAAGAGATGTGGAGGGTGAGGGTGATTGCCGGAACCGTGTCGCGCGCCTGCTCCGCCTCACCCGAGGCGAAGAGGCGATGGGCGGCGAGGAACTCCTCGTAGCAGTCGGCGGAGAAGTCCTCGATGCGCAGCGCGGCCTTCTTCCTCGCCACGAAGAATTCGAACAGTTTCGCCAGCGAGGTCTTTCCCGTGTTGTTGCGGCCGACGCACAGTGTCACCTTGTCCGTGAAGGAAAGCTCGGTTCTGCGGAGCAGCCGGAAGTTGCGGATGACCGCCTTGGTGAGCCGGGGCGGCACCGGGACTAAGGTCCCGTGTGGTTCGGCGGAGCCGTCTCGCGGGCCTGGGATGGCACGCGGATCGCTGGGCTGGGTCATCGCGGCTCCTTGCTGCGCTCGTACACACCCTGGGACGCCCGGCGGGAACACACAGCAAAGGGAGCCACAAGCCCCATGAGATGCCGTCGCCCCTCAGGATCTGGGGCCGCATCTTGTCACCATAATTCTCTAAATGCACAGCGGTCGCATTTGATTCAGTTTCGGTCGCCTATCGATCTGAATTCACTCCCGAATGTTCGAGATACGGCACCCGTGCGGCCACCACCTCATAGGCCGACGGACCGGGTGAGGGATGGCCATGTACGAGGTGCACAGCGTGACCGGTGCTCAGCGAAGGCGTTGCGCCAGGAGCGGTGAATGGGTCCGCATCAGGTCCGATGCCAGCCCATGTCCAGTCCCGTCGAGTCCTTGAGGACCTGGTTCAGCGCTCCGACTTGTCCGGCGTCGTCGAAGAGGCTGCGAGGAAGGTGGTCGTCAGCGAGAGGGCCGACGCCGTGCAGGATGTCGTCGTACGCCGATGCCACGGCGGCACCTATTAGTAGGTCCGTCGCCTCATCGAGGCCCACGTGCTCCGCCGGCCACCGGTACTCACCCTGACTCACCTGGAACACCGGGAACAGCCACTGCACGTCCCGGTCGGGCTTGATGAACCGGGTCGCTCTCTCGCCCAGGAAATTGACGCCGTAGTGCGAGATCGAACAGACGTCTCTTTCCCGCAGGGCAAGCAGACGTGAAGCACACATGAGGGACACGGCAGGCGTACGCGCGGACAGGTGCATGGGGGTCGTGGCGGCTTCCCGGAGGGTCGAGAGGTCGGACAGACGGGAAGCCACGCTTCCCATCCGGAGCCCACTGCGCTTGGCCAGCATGTGCTGGAAGTGGACCGTCGCCTCGTGGCTCGGATACTGGAACTCCAGGTCCGTCTCCCAGCCCCTCATCGCCTTGGCTGCCGTCACGAACCGGTAGGGAGGGTAGAGCTCTTTCCAGTCGACGGACGGGTCGTCGGAGTTCAAGCCCGGCACCACAGGGTTCAGTGCGAAGTCGATGAGGGCCAGGACGGTACTTCCGCCGAGGGTGCGCCCTGCGAGAGCACGTGCCAGGCGACACGGCATCCCATACTCGCCGTTCAGCACCTCGAGCAAGAACTCGCGCAGCGCCGGGTCAGCTTTCCGTATGAAGGCGCCCTCGAACTGGAAGAGTTCGTCGAGCACCGCCGCGCACTCGAAGAGGACGCGAGTGGTGAGCGGGCCCTCGGAGGTGTGCACGAGCTTCAGGGGCCCGTCGATGCCGACGCGTACGTCATCGGGACACTCGACCATCTCCATGCCCGCACCCTGGCGCCACATGTCTTCGAGGGAGTGCTCCATTGCCGCCCGCATGTCCCAGGTGGCGGTGTCGAACTCCGTCAGGCCCTCCGGGTCCAAGAGGAGGTAGTAGGCGAAGTAGAGGTTGAGCCAATCCAATTCGCTGTATTTCAGTTCCCCTTGGGCGTGCTTGGGGTAGCGCTCGAAGGAGAAGAAGGGGAGTCCGCTGCTCCGGTCCTCGTGGAGATGCTCCACGTCTTGCCGGGGCAGGTGAGAGATCGTGTACGCGGCCAACTGGTCCCTCGTGCGCCGCAGCAGGCTCAGAAGAATGCCGACAGTGGATCCGTGATATCGCGCCCAGTGGCTGCTCTCGTGGACGTAGGTCTTGTGCCAGGAGCCGACCGCCGTCACAAGATCGCTGGTGCGCGTGCGAGTCTGATCCTGGAAGAGGATCTGGCTGCGCAGATTCAACTCGGCGCCGCTCGAGTTCCGTAGACGTGGAGAGTGGACCGTCACCGGTTCACCCCTTCCGAGCCGTCCGCACCCTGGTCGTCGTCTTCCGGTCGAGGAAGCGCCTCCTCCACGGGCCCCCGGTCACGCGCCCGCTCGACCAATGCCTTCAAGGCGTCATACAGGGTGTTCGTGGCCAGTCCGGCAGCGACGGAGATGGAGATCTCCGCCCAGTGGGCGTGGCGTAAGGAGTCGCGCCTGTTCTGCTGCAGGGGCGTGAGGGCGAGAGAGCACTTTCCGGCGAGGTGCTGATCCGCCTCAATTTCCCGTGCCAGCACCTTCAAGTTCGCGGCTTCGCCCCGGTATTCAAAGATCGGCATGGCGGGAGCCTACAACTGGCCTCCGGTTCCCGGATCGGGACTCGGGCACCGCCGTCTGCGCTGGAGGACCGCGGTAGCGCAACGTCGGGTGAGTTCGCCCCCGGGTGGTCGTTTGAGGCCGGCGGCGACGTGGAGGGCCGGCGCCGGTATAGGCGCGGTCGGCGAGGACAGGGACGCCTTGTCGCTCACAGATCCGGATGATGTGGTGGCCCACGCCGACGCGCACTCTCCAGCAACATACGGCTGTCGTAGGTCGCTTCGGTGACTGACGGACGGCGCGGTCCGACCCGCCCGTCACCATCAGGACGGCACGCGGACACAGGCGCCTGGCGTGGCCGGAGCCATGCGGCGAGCCAGGGTTCCCGGGGGATCGCTTCCGTCTCCGCTGATGCCGGGGCGGACTGCGGACCGGGGTGATAGAGAGATGCCGGTACGACGATCCTCACGGTCTGTGTATGACGGCCCTGAACCCGGAAAGCGGCGACGATGTTCTTCAATGGCCCCGCGCACGTGCAAACCAACGCCACGCTCTTCCCGGCCAGTACCGGAGTCCCCGTCGAGCAGGATCTGCCAGTCCTGCCGCAAGACTTGGCGCGCGCGTTGTTCATCACGGGCAGGGCCCCGTACGACCAAACCAAGCACGGGAGGTCATCGGCGTACGAGTGGTGCCACAGGGTGGCGGTACTGCCCGCCTATCTCAGCTGGAGCGATGATCCGATCCGTCGCATCACACGTACCGACCTCGCCCGCGAACTCGACCCCTCCGAGAAGGGCATGCTGTCCTACACACTGGGGCAGGCCATGTGCCAGATCTTCGCCGAGAGGCAGCTATCCGTCCGGTTCTTCATGCACGTCGCCCGCTACGCCTCCGCCTACAACCTCACCTTCGCCCCCGGCCGGAGCCGGGCGGACTTCTTCGGAGAGCGGACCGTCGGCGGTTATGTCGTCGCGGAAGCCAAGGGCCGCTCAGGCCCGCTGACGAAGAAGCTGCGCGAAGCCATGGAGGAACAGAAGAGGACAGTCAAGACCATCAAGGGCGAAGTGCCGAAGATCGCATACGCGAGCGCGGTGCACTTCTCCTCCCCCCATAGCCCCATGCGTCTGACAGCGATCGACCCGGACACAGCCGACCCTCGCGCCGTAGACCTTCCCGTCGACCCGGACCTACATGTGCTGGCCTACTACACGCCGTTCCTGGACGCCTTCGCCCATCAGGAACCACTCATTCTGGGCGACTACGTCGTGGCTGGCTTCGCGGCGCTCGGCGTGACGCTCGGGGTCTTGGCGCCGGTGCTGCAGCGTGTGGAACGGGCGGCTCGACGCAACGAAATCGCGGGCCTTCGCGACGACATCCTGGGCCTGCTCGCCCGCCACCGGCCTCGCCAGGAGCCCACGCTCTACATCGACGGCACTCTTTTCGCGGCAGACTGGACGGTTCCTGAGGACCGGCGCCGCCTGGGCCGTCGGGACAGCGAGGTGCTCCCCGACTTCCTGCACGAGGCATTCCGTAGCATGAACGAGGAGGACGACTGGCGAGTGGCGTCTGTGGAGGAGGGGGACCTCGACTGGCGGGATCTGTCCCCTGCCAGGGGCTACATGCCGGGAATCCTCCCCCAGGGTGATCTCCTCGAGGGCTGAGGCATGGACGGCCGCCGGGCACCCTACGGCCTGCAGATTCACCGCCGCGGTGTGGACGCCGCCGAGGGCCTGTCAGGCGCTGTCCCGGTCCACGCGCTGTGTAGATCGGCTTGTCCCTGTCAGTCCGGCAACACGAGTTTCGCCAGGCAGCCCAACGTGGCAACTCCACCAGGTCGATGCGAATGTCGACGATGGTGGTGTGGCCTGTCCGGGGCAACGATAGAGCCTCCCCGGTTGCACCGAGGGCGCCGAGAGTGGTGCCGATTTCCCAGAGGATCCCCTACCGACGTCACCGCTCACCAGCGAGGTCGAGATTCCCCTTGCTCGTCTCGGCCGCACAAGGTGCGGGGCTTGCGCCGGGGCCGGCCCCGCTTGCCCCGCACCGGCGGCAGGCCGTCGACCAGCGGCAGGAGCTGCGTGATGTCGTTTCGGTGCCCGGCCGTCAACTACACCCGCAGCGGGGTGCCGTGCGCGTCGGTCAGCACGTGGTGCTCCGAGCCCAGCCGTCCACGGTCAACCAGGTCGGACCGACTCTTGGGGCTGCTTCGCCCCCGCTTGGCCTGCACGTGCAAGGCGTCAACGGGGACGCAGGAGAGGTCCAGGCGGTCCACCGCCCGCAGCTGGTCCAGCAGCACGCCTTGGATTTCTTTGCTGCAGCGTCTTGCGGTCATCGATCCGCTTGCGCCCCGGGTGCCGGAACGGTCGTTCATGCTTCGGCAGCAACGGCTCGATCACCGCCCACAGCTCGTCACTGACTCCCACGGCTTCCGCCGTGCCACTGTCACCCCCAAGCAGCACGGGATCACATACCTCTCCACCGTGCCACATGAAGATCATTCTGCAAGGACCCTAAGAGCCCGCCGCAGCAGGCCGCTCTCCAGCGCACGCAATCGACCTGCGGCCCACTCACTTCGGCGCCTCCGGCAGCGCCGGCACCGTCGAGATGGACTGGATGGTGGACTCCCACTCCCCGGTCCGCGTGTTCTTGAACCGAAGATGCAGCACCTCGAACTCGTCTGGCACCCAGTCGAACTCGCCGACCTCATCCTGATCGAAGACCTGGTGTTCCGCGAACAGCTTGGCCAGCTCGATGTCCGTGGACGCCTGCATGATGAACTTGCCGACCTTAACCACGTGCATCACCGGACGACCCTGCGCCTCCGCCTCCCGGACGCTCTCCCAGAACGGCTCGTACCTCCTGGCCGACTTGGTCATCCCAACCCACTCGTCGCGCCTGATCTCGCTCACTTCGGCCCCTCCAGCCTGCTCGTCGTCACCGGCGTCCGGCTCTGCACATACTTCACCTTCGGCGCCTTCGCGACCGCCAGGCGGTTGGCCTCCTGCACGGACTCCGCTTCCGCCTCGACGCGCAGCGCCGCGTGGCCGTGCAGAGCCACCGTATATCTCGCCATTACCTCAACCCCTCCGCCTCAGGACCATGACCACGCTGTAGAGAACGCACAGCCCCAGACTCATCCTGAACGCCGTTTCGGGGGCCATCCCCGCGGGCGCAAGGAGCAGCCGAGCCTGGCAGTCCGGCGGGCCTTCTGCGCGGGAGCATCCCCGCACCCGCGGGAATGCTCCCATCTCGGCCTGCATGCCAGGCAGGCGCAGCCATCTGCTCCCCACACCCGATGTACAGCAGCCTCGTCCTCGAAGGCGAAGAGCATCGTTCCCTGTACGTCGCCTTTACCCAGGCACGACGCCACACTGCCGTTCTCGGACTCACCCACACTCGCGCGGAACCCGCACGTATCACTGCCCGCGCCCAAGGACGGCGATTGCGATCCCCTCGCCCCCAGGCGACCGCCACGCCGCCAATCCGGGCTCGCCACAACCGCGAGCTGGCCTTCGCTCTCCCATGAGCGCCTGAAGTGCAGCACTTCTCCGCGAGTTAGGCCCGCCCAACCGATCAGACCAAGATCCGGACCATACACGGGCCAAGACCCCAGTCAGAGTGAGTACGATCTTCATTCCCCCTGGTCACAACGCCATGAATGCTGTACCACCAGCAGACGAAGAACCTGCTGGGAGGAACCGACGGGTGGGACCTCGCCATGTGCCGCTACCCGCAGGAGGACACACAGGCCGGTATGCACCCTCGCCGATGAGGCGCCCCAGTTCGGCGATACCTGTCGCCAAGCGGTGCCAGCCACCTACCGAGGCTCGCCCAATATGGCCCACACGCCGGGTTTTGACGCAGCGTAGTCAGCACCAAGTCAGCACGGGAGAGGTGAGAACGGGTGATGACGTGGGCTTTTAGTCAGCACCAAACCAGCACGGGAGTCAGCACTCCACTTCCAAATCATGCCCGAACAGCGCAACTCGGACAGCGGCCTCGCGGGCTCGATCGGGGCTCTCGTAGAGGCTCCGGCGACGCCCTCATGGTGGCCGCACGCATCTCCGCACCCAGAACTATGGTGCCCCACCACATGTGCCACTGACCTGCGGATTCCTACGGTATGGCGACACGAAAACGTCCCCGCCAACCGCTTGGAAGTGGTGCCGATGTCCGCCCCCGCGACCGCTCCCCCACCCCCCGCCAACCTCAAGCGCATCGTCGCCGCCAGCCTCATCGGCACCACCATCGAGTGGTACGACTTCTTCCTGTACGGCTCCGCCGCCGCGCTCGTCTTCAACAAGCTGTTCTTCCCGGGCTCCGATCCCCTCGTCGGCACGCTGTTGTCCTTCCTGACGTACGCCGTGGGATTCGCGGCGCGTCCGCTCGGGGCGCTGGTCTTCGGGCACTACGGGGACCGGCTCGGGCGCAAGAAGCTGCTGGTGCTCAGTCTGCTGATGATGGGCGGGGCGACCTTCGCGATCGGACTGCTGCCCACGCACGCGACCATCGGGACCGCCGCTCCGGTGCTGCTGACCGTGCTGCGTCTGGTGCAGGGCTTCGCGCTCGGCGGCGAGTGGGGCGGGGCCGTCCTGCTGGTGTCCGAGCACGGGGACGCGCGGCGGCGCGGGTTCTGGGCCTCGTGGCCGCAGACCGGGGCGCCGGCGGGGCAACTGCTCGCGACCGGGGTGCTCTCCTTCCTCACCGCCGTGCTGTCGGACGCCGCCTTCGGCAGCTGGGGCTGGCGGATACCGTTCCTGCTCTCCGGTCTGCTGGTGATCGTCGGTTTGTGGATCCGTCTCTCTGTCGATGAATCGCCGGTCTTCAAGGAGGCGTTGGCGCACGCCGAGGCCCGGAAGGCGACGGCGGCGGCCGCCGCCGAGAAGCTTCCGCTCGTCGCCGTGCTGCGGCATCACTGGCGTGACGTGCTCGTCGCGATGGGTGCGCGCATGGCGGAGAACATCTCCTACTACGTCATCACCGCGTTCATCCTCGTGTACGCGACGACCTCGGCCGGTGTCTCCCGGCAGACCGCCCTCAACGCCGTGCTCATCGCCTCCGCCGTGCACTTCGCGGTGATCCCGGCCTGGGGTGCGCTCTCCGACCGGGTGGGGCGGCGTCCCGTCTACCTGCTGGGCGCGGTCGGCATCGGGCTGTGGATGTTCCCCTTCTTCTCGCTCATCGACACGGGCGGCTTCGGCAACCTCATCCTCGCCGTGACCGTCGGACTGGTCCTGCACGGCGCGATGTACGCACCCCAGGCCGCCTTCTTCTCGGAGATGTTCGCGACCCGGATGCGCTACTCCGGTGCTTCCATCGGCGCCCAGTTCGCCTCGGTCGCGGCCGGTGCCCCGGCCCCGCTCATCGCCACCGCGCTGCTGGCCGACTACGACAGCTCCACGCCGATCGCCCTGTACGTGATCGCCGCGTCCCTGCTGACGGTCGTCGCCGTGGGCGTGGCCAAGGAGACCCGCCACCGCGACCTGGGCGCCCTGGACACCGCCCCCGAGGTGCGGGACACGACGGCCCGGCCCGAGGACGCCCGCGTCGTCTGATCCCGGGCCCGTGCCCGACCCGACCCCCGTGCCCCCCTGAGGGAGTACGGGGGTCAGTTCGGTATTCGGGCCGCCAACCGGTGCAGGCGCAGCGCGAGTTGGATCTCCAGGGCACGGGCGGGACTCTGCCAGTCCTCGCCCAGGAGGCGGGCGACGCGCTCCAGGCGCTGGGCCACGGTGTTGACGTGTACGTGAAGGTCGTCCTTGGTGCGGGCCGGGCTCATGCCGCACGCGAAGTACGCGTCGAGGGTGCGCACCAGATCGGTGCCGCGTCGCTCGTCGTAGGCGACGACCTCACCGATGGTCCGCTCCACGAAGCCCGCCACGTCCCGGTCGCCGGCGAGCAGCAGCCCCAGGAAACCGAAGTCGTCGGCGGCCGCCCCGTCACCGCAACGGCCGAGCAGCCGCAGTGCCTCGACACACCGGCGGCCCTCCTCGTAGGCGGCGACCACCGCTTCGGGGTGGGCGGCGGGGCCCTGGACGGGCGCGGAGGCGCCTACGGTGACCGCCTCGTGGACGGCGGTGCCCAGATGGCGGGCGGTGCGGTGGGCCAGCTCCGTGGCGGTGTCGCCCGGTGCCAGTGGGAGCAGCAGGACGGTGCCGCCGTCCCGGGCGGCGGCCAGGCCGTGCCGGGTCGCGGCGAGGTGGGAGGCGGCGGACCACAGCCGCCGCCGCGCGGCCGCCTCCTGGTCGGCGTCGGCCGCGTCCGCCTCCAGCCGCGCGGCGAGGACGACATGGGTGGCGTCGAGGTCGGCACGCAGCCGGGAGGCACGCTCACGCAGTACGCGCGGGTCGCGGTCACGGGCGTCGAGCAGGTCGTCCAGCAGCTCGCCGCGGACGCGTTGTTCGGCCTCGGCGGCGGAGCGCCTGGCGAGCAGCAGCAGGGAGGTGACCATCGCGGCCCGCTCCAGCGTGCGCTGGTCGACGGGGTCGAGGCCGGGGTGGCCGCGCAGGACGAGGGCGCCGAGCAGTTCGCCGCCCGCGGTCACGGCGGCGATCCAGTCGTCCTCGTGCCGCACGGCGTGGCCTTCCGCGCGGGACGTCTCCAGTGCTCCGGCCGGGGCCGCGCCGGCCTCGGTGAAGTCGACCGTGCCGGCCAGGACCTGGGAGACTGCCGCCGCCACGTCGTGGACCCCGCCGCCGCGCAGGACCAGTTCGGCGAGCCGGTCGTGGACGTCGGAGGCACGCTCGATGACGGCGCTGCGGTCCTGGATGATCTCGTGGGCGCGTTCCAGGCCCGCCAGGGCCGAGCGGGTCTCGGTGAGCAGGTTGGCGGTGTCGATGGCGGCCGCGGCCAGGGCGGCGAAGGAACCGAGCAGGGCGATCTGTTCCCGCTCGAAGACCCGGGCGCGCCGGTCGGCGGCGAACAGCACCCCGATGACGCCGGCCCCCAGCATCAGCGGGACGCCGAGGATGGCGACCAGGCCCTCGTCGCTCACTCCCGCGTCGATGGTCGTGGTGTGCCGGAAGCGGTCGTCGCGGAAGTAGTCGTCGGTGACGTACGGGCGGGCCGTCTGGGCGACCAGGCCGCCGAGACCCTCCCCCATGCCGAGGCGCAACTGCTGGAAGCGGGCGGCGACCGAGCCCTCGGTGACCCGCATGTAGGTGTCGCCCCTGACCGGGTCGTTCAGGCTGAGGTAGGCGACGTCGGTGCCGAGGAGGGAGCGGGCCCGCTGCACGATCGCCTGGAGGACGGCGTCCACGTCGCGCAGGCCCGCCAGGTCGTGGGCCGTCTCGAAGAGTGCCGACAGCTCGGCCTCCCGCCTACGGCGGCCCTCCAGCTCGGAGCGCACCCGCAGGGCCAGCAGCTTGGCGTGTTCGAGCGCGGCGATCCGCTCGGCCGGCAGCCCTTCGGCGCGGGCGAGCAGCACCGGCCGGTCGTAGGCCTCGGCGGACGCGCCGCGGGCGAGCAGCTCCAGGAACGGCGCCTCGGCACCGCCGGGACCGCCGGCACCGCCAAGCACACCCGCCGCACCGGGCACGCCGGGCACGCCGTGGTCCGCCTCGGCACCGTGCGCGGCGGCCTCGGCATCGCTGACGGAGCGCTCGACCGGCTCCATGTGATCGCGGGACATGCTCACAGGATTCCTCATGACCGGGCCGGCCCGTCAGGCCTGTGGAAAACTCCGGGCCCGGCGCTCACCGGGCAGGTCAGTGCGCCGTCCAGCCGCCGTCCATGATCAGGGAGGTTCCGGTCACGAAGGACGCCCCGGGGCCGCACAGATAGGCGACGGCATCGGCGACCTCCTCCGGTTCGATGAGCCGCTTGAGCGCGCTGTCCCGCAGGAGCACCTCGGCCAGGACGCGCTCCTGCGGCAGGTCGTGCGCCCGCGCCTGGTCGGCGAGCTGCTTCTCGACCAGCGGGGTGCGCACATAGGCGGGGTTCACGCAGTTGGAGGTGACACCGTGCGGCGCGCCTTCGAGGGCGGCCGTCTTGGACAGTCCCTCGAGCCCGTGCTTGGCGGCCACGTACGCCGACTTGTAGGGCGAGGCACGCAGTCCGTGCACGGAGGAGACGTTGACGATGCGGCCCCAGCCCTGCCCGTACATGTGGGGCAGGGCGCCGCGGATGAGCCGGAACGGTGCTTCCAGCATCACCGTGAGGACCGTGTGGAAGACGTCCGGCGGGAACTCCTCCAGGGGGCGTACCAGTTGCAGGCCGGCGTTGTTGACCAGGACGTCGGTGCCGGCGGCCGCGAGTTCGGCGGCGTCGAGGTCCGTGAGGTCCAGGACGTGCGGCTCGACGACGCCCGGCAGGCCCGCGGCGCTCTCGGTGAGTGTCTCCAGGCCCGTGGCGTCCCGGTCGACCGCGCGCACCTTGGCCCCGGCGGCGGCCAGCCGCAGCACGCATGCGCGGCCGATGCCGCCGGCGGCGCCGGTGACGAGGGCGGTGCGACCGTGGAGGTCGAGGGAGGGGGCGGTGGGACCAGGAGCGGCGTGGGGCGTGGTCATGCCTGTGACCTTAGGCAGCGTCGTCGGCTCACCCCATGTGGTCCACCCCCACACTTCAGCTGGAACTCATGGAGTCGAACCATGTGGGCTCGTCCGACAACGCCTGCTTGATCCGGAACAGTGCGAACTCGTTCAGGTCGGGCAGGGCGTCCACCGCGAACCAGCCCACCTCCAGCGACTCGTCGTCGTTGACACGGGCCTCGCCGCCCACGGCACGGCAGCGGAAGGTGATGTCCATGTACTGGCAGACGTCTCCGTTGTCGTACGTGACCGGCTCCAGCGCCTGGACGAGGACGACCCGTTCGACCACGCACCGCACCGCGGTCTCCTCGAAGACCTCCCGCACGGCGCAGACGGCGGGCTGCTCCCCGGGGTCGGGGATGCCGCCGATCACCGCCCACTTGCGCGTGTCCGAGCGACGGCCGAGCAGCACGCGGCCCGCGTCGTCGAAGACGAGGGCGGTGACTCCGGGCAGCCACAGCAACTGGTGGCCCGCGACGGCCCGGATCTCGTGGATGAAGTCGGGAGTAGGCATGGACCGACCCTAACGAGGTGCTCCGACGACGCCGCACGTGTGGGGGACGCGCTCGCCGGGCGTACGGTTACACGCCACCGGCGCGCCGCCCGCGCACCCCGGCCCCGATCGCCCACCCGAGCCCGCCGGCGGCGACGAGCAGGAGGGCGATCTCGGGCAGGATGCCAAGCTTCGTCGCGGGGGTCTGCGAGGAGCGCAGCGGGACCTTCTGGACCAGGGAGTCCGCGACGAACATGCCGGTCTTCTGGCTGATCCTGCCGTCGGGCATGATGATCGCGCTGACCCCGCTGGTCACCGGCACGGTGACGGTCCGGCTGTGCTCGACGGCACGCACACGTGACATGGCGAGCTGCTGGTAGGTCATCTCGCTGCGGTCGAAGGTGGCGTTGTTGCTGGGCACGGAGATGAGCTGCGCGCCGTGGGTGACGGTGTCGCGCACGGCCCAGTCGAAGGCCGCTTCGTAGCAGGTGGCGAGGCCGACCTCGGCGTCGCCGAAGTCGAACACGCCGGGCTCGGTGCCCCGGTCGAAGTCCTGGTGGACCATCGAGGTCCACTCGTCGTTGACGGCGCCGATGAGGGAGCGCAGCGGGAGGTACTCGCCGAAGGGCTGGACCTGCCGCTTGTCGTAGGTCTGGGTGGCGCCCTTGTCGGGGTCCCACAGGATCTGCTCGTTGTACAGCTTGCCGTCGCGTTCGACGACGCCGCCCACGGAGATGGGCGCGTCGATCGCCTCGGCCGCCCGCTCGATGACGGCGGCGGCGTCCGGGTTGGCGAAGGGGTCGATGTCGGAGGAGTTCTCGGGCCACAGCACGAAGTCGGGCTGGTCCGCCTTGCCGGCCCTGACCTCGGCGGCCAGCCGCTCCGTCTCGCGCGCGTGGTAGTCGAGGACGGCCCGGCGCTGGGAGTTGAAGTCCAGTCCGAGACGGGGCACGTTGCCCTGGATGACCGCCACCGTCGCGGTGCCGTCCTCCGCCCCGTCGCTGACCAGCGGGCGGGCGGCCACGGCGGCCAGGACCGGGACGGCCATGCTGATCAGTGCGACGGCGGCGGCCGACCGCCGCACCTCGCGCGTGCGGCGCCACTCGAGAGCCGTCCGTACGGCCTCACAGAGGCCGAAACCGCACAGGACGACCGCGAAACCGAGGACCGGAGTGCCGCCCAGCGCGGCCACCGGCAGGAAGACGCCGTCCGCCTGGCCGAACGCGATCTTGCCCCAGGGGAAGCCGCGGAAGGGCACGCGCGCGCGTGCCGCCTCTCCGGCGATCCAGATCGCCGCCGCCCACACCGGCCAGGCCGGCAGCTTCGAGACCGCGGCGATGCCCGCGCCCACCAGCGCGACGAAGATCGCCTCGATGAGCACCAGCGCGATCCAGGGGCCGGGGCCCACCTCGACACCCGTCCACACCAGCAGCGGCAGCAGGAAGCCGAGACCGAAGAGGTATCCGAGGCCGAACCCCGCCTTCCAGCCCCGGCCGCGCAGCAGCCGGCCGAGGAGGGCGAAGGCGGGCAGGGCCAGCCACCACAGGGTGCGCGGCGGGAAGCTGACGTACAGGAGCACTCCGGAGAGCGCCGCGGTGGCTGCCGGGACCAGACGCAGGAGCCGTGCGCCGCGCGACGGCGCGGTCGGGGGCTCCAGCTGGTCCGGCCGGTCCACGGAAGTAGCGGTGACGGTCACTCCGGGAGTGTACGGCGGGTCACCTTTCCGCAGACAGCACGGTCCGCCGGTGCCGCCCGCACGACTCGTGCCCAAACCGCCCGGCAGCCGTTACGGTGAGGCGGTGCTCCTGTCGCGCGGGGCGGCCGGGGAGGTTTTCACGGTCCTGGGGCGACCGGGTACGGGGGTGGGGCGTGAGGTCGAGGGGGATGACGGCCGCGGACGACGAGGACGCGGACGGGGAAAGACGCATCGTTTCCGACGCCGTGGGTGTGGTGGTCCTCGGGAGCTGCGCCACCTGGTCCCTGGTGACCGCTGCCGTGCAGGGCGGCCGTCCCGAGGGCGTCCTGCTCTCGGTGCTGGCCGTGGCCGCCGGTTACGCGGCGGGGCGGATCTCCGGCGTGCTGCTGCCCGTCGCGGCGCCCTGCGCCGCGGCCCTGGCCGGGCTCGCCCTGACGGTGGCCCTGCCACGGCTCGTCCCGGGACCCGAGACCGTCACACCGCTGGGTCACGCCGGTGCCACGGCGGCGGTGCTCACCCTGTCGGCGGGAGCCGCCTGCTGCGCGGCCTGGGCGACTCCCGTGCCGGCGCTGCGGCTCGTGCTGCTCCTGCTGGCCGGCGGGACGGCGCCGGCCGGGGCCGTGCTGGGTTCGCGCACCGCGACGGTGACCTGCGCCGCCGTCGTGCTGTGCTCCCTGGCCGCCGGGCGTATGCCCCACCGGGGGCGCGGCCTGGCCGGGCTGGCACTGGCCGCCGCCGCGGTCACGGGCCTGACCTGGGCGGCGGCCGGCGCCGCGCTGCCCGCCGGGCTCGCCGCGTCGTTGGAGGACCGGCTCACGCCCCGTCGGGTCGGCCTGTGGCGCGACGCCCTCGACCTGGCGCGGCACGACGCCGGCCTCGGCGTGGGGCCGGGACGCTTCGGCGAACTGAGCGCGACGGCGGCGCGGACCACTCTGTCGGACGGCAAACCGCACTCGGCGCCGTTCCAGATGGCGGCGGAACAGGGTGTCGTCGGGGTGCTGCTGCTGGCCGCGGCCTTCGGCTGGATGCTGTTCGCCCTGTGGCACGCGGCCCGTCCGACGCCGGTCGTGCTGAGTGCGGGTGCCGCGCTGACGGGTCTGGCGGCCGTGGCCTCGGTCGGCAACGCGCTGAGCTTCACCACGGTCTCGGTGGGCGCGGGTCTGCTGGCGGGTCTGGCCACGGCCCGCCCCCTCGCCGTCGAACCGGCGCCGGGCACGGCCCCGCCCCGTTCGGGACGGGACCTGCGTTCCCGCGACGGCCGTCCGGTCGTCTGAGTCAGTGCGTCGCGTCCGGCGTGCCCTGCCGCAGGCGCGTCCGGATGGCCCGTACGGCGGACTCCGCGTCGTCCACGGTGATCGTGAAGGTGTGCCCGTCCCAGAGCCGCAGGACCACGCCCTCCCCGCGCCGTACGACGACGGCGGTGCCCTTCTCGGGGCGCCAGCGGTAGCCCCAGCCGCCCCAGTGGCGCGGAGTGACATGCGGCTCGAAGTCGACCCCGGCGACGTGGGACAGCGGGATGCGGCGGCGCGGCACGCCGATGTGCCCGCAGCGCACCTCGAGGGAATCCTTGTCGAGCTTCAGGTCGACGTGGACGAAGGCGAGGGTGCCGAAGAGGACCAGCATTCCCGCGGCGATGCAGCCGACCACGGCCATGGCGAGCGGCGCGATGGAGGACGTCCAAGCGGACTCGACGGCAAGTTCGATACCGAGTGCCATGCAGGCCGCGCCGCCGAGCGCGAGCAGCCACTGGAACCGGTTGGTGGCCCGCCCGTGCCACACATCGGGGTGCGGGGCGGTCTCGTCGTGGGGGTGGTGGTCCCTCATATTGACGAGGTTACTCAGGTTCCGCTCCGCCGGTACCGTGTCGCGCAGGGTGACTGGGCCGGCCGGACCACCGGCGGACCGTGCTCGTCCGCCCCGTGAAACGCGGTCACCTGGCGGGGCTGGCCTCCTGGAGGAGTCGGCCTTCCGCGTAGGCGAGTGCGGGCGCCGGCAGCGTGCCCTCGCGGCCGCTGAGGAGAACCGTCACCGCGCCGAGGGCCTGGGCCGCGGGCTCGGGGCGGGAGCCGATGCGGCGCAGTGCCTGGGCGGCCACGGCACCGGCCGATCCGTGCAGGACGAGCGGCGGGCGGCCGGCGCCCTGGACGGCGGCGCGGATGCGCTCGGCGACCAGTTCGTAATGGGTGCAGCCCAAAACGACGGTGGTCACCTCGTCCGGGGTGAGCGCGGCGGCCGCGGCGACCGCCGCGTCGATCGCCGTCTCGTCGGCGTGCTCCACGGCCTCGGCCAGCCCCCAGCAGGGCACCTCGGTCACCGTGACGCCGTCGGCGAAGTCGTCGATGAGGCCGCGCTGGTAGGGGCTGCCGGTGGTGGCGGGGGTGGCCCAGATGGCGACGGGGCCGCCACCGGCCGCGGCGGGCTTGATCGCGGGCACGGTCCCGATCACCGGGATGCCCGGTTCGAGGCGGGCCCGCAGGGTGGGCAGCGCGTGCACGGTCGCCGTGTTGCAGCCGATGATCAGGGCGTCGGGCCGGTGGGCGGCGGCGGCGTGCGCGACCGCGAGGGCGCGCGCGGTGAGGTCCCCGGGCGTGCGCGGTCCCCAGGGCATGCCGTCGGGGTCCAGGGAGAGCACCAGATCCGCGTCGGGTCGCAGGCGCCGTACCGCGGCGGTGGCCGCCAGCAGCCCGATTCCGGAGTCCATGAGCGCGATCTTCACCCGGCCACGATAGACGATGTGCTCCTGGGGCCCGCTCCCGTGGGGCAGACTGCGCGCGTGAGCGCCGTCGTGTGGATCTCCGCCGTTTCTCTCGCCGCCTGGCTGTGGCTGCTGCTCTGCCAGGGCTTCTTCTGGCGCACGGACGTCCGGCTGCCCCCGCGCGCGGAGCACGTGGGGCCCGGGGAGTGGCCGTCGGTCTGCGTGGTCGTCCCCGCACGTGACGAGGCGGCGGTGCTCCCCGCCAGTCTTCCGTCGCTGCTCGCACAGGAGTATCCGGGGCGGGCGGAGGTCTTCCTCGTCGACGACGGCAGCTCCGACGGCACGGGGGAGCTGGCGCGCGAGCTGGCCCGGCGGCACGGCGGGCTGAGGCTGACCGTGGACTCGCCGGGCGAGCCACCGCCCGGCTGGACGGGGAAGCTGTGGGCGGTGCGGTACGGCATCGCACTGGCACGCGCGCGTGGACCCGAGTACCTGCTCCTGACGGACGCCGACATCGCGCACGCGCCCGACAGCCTGCGGGAGTTGGTCGCCGCGGCGCGCACCGGCGGCTTCGACCTCGTCTCCCAGATGGCACGGCTGCGGGTGGAGAGCGTGTGGGAGCGGCTGGTCGTGCCGGCGTTCGTCTACTTCTTCGCGCAGCTCTACCCGTTCCGCCGGATCGGCCGGCCCGGGACGCGGACGGCGGCCGCGGCGGGCGGCTGCGTCCTGCTGCGCGCGGAGGCGGCCGGGCGGGCCCGGATCCCGGAGGCCATCCGGCACGCCGTCATCGACGACGTGGCGCTCGCGCGTGCGGTGAAGGGGTCGGGGGGCCGCGTCTGGCTGGGGCTGGCCGACCGGGTCGACAGTGTGCGCCCGTACCCGAGGCTGCACGACCTGTGGCGGATGGTCTCGCGCAGCGCCTACGCGCAACTGCGGCACAACCCGCTGCTGCTGCTCGGCACGGTGCTGGGCCTCGCCCTGGTCTACCTGGTGCCGCCGCTCGCGCTGCTCGGCGGGCTCGCCCTCGCCGTCCCGGCCGCCGCGGTGCCGGGCGGCCTCGCGTGGCTGGTGATGACGGGGACGTACCTCCCGATGCTCCGCTACTACCGTCAGCCGCTGTGGCTCGCGCCGCTGCTGCCGTTCACCGCTCTCCTGTATCTCCTGATGACGGTGGATTCCGCGGTTCAGCACTACCGGGGGCGGGGAGCGGCCTGGAAGGGCCGTACCTACGCCCGTCCGGACACGGTGGCCGACGAGGGCTGAGGTCGCACCCGCCGCCGCGGCCTATTTGCGGCCGGGTGTCCAGTTCATGCCCCAGCCGTAGGCGTGGTCCACGGTCCGCTGCGGGCTCACCCCGCGCTCGGGCACCAGGTAGCGGGCCTCGCGCCGGACGACGAGGTCGTCGCCGGTGCGGGTGATCAGCGCGAGCGCGCACACGGTCGAGGGGACGGTGCACTCGTCCAGGGAGAAGTCGATCGCGGCACCGAACTGCGGCTGCAACGTCACCGTGGCGTGCAGGTCGGCGAAGGAGCGGGCGCCCTCGTAGACGGTCACGAAGACGAGGACGCGGCGGAAGGCGTTCTTGTGGTCGAGGTTGATCGTGAGGTTCTCCCCGGTGGCCACGGCGCCCGTGCGGTCGTCGCCGTCGAGGAGGATGTAGGGCGGCTGGTGCAGGGCGCCGAAGGCGTTGCCGAGGGCCTGTACCACCCCCTTGCGTCCGTCGGCCAGCTCGAACAGCGCGCACAGGTCGAGGTCGAGGTCGTTGTGGAGCGCGACCGCGCGGCCGCGTTTGCTGCCCCACTTGGCGAACTGCTTGCGCACCTCCCAGTTGAGGTTCACCCGCATGACGCCCGAGGTGCCGCCCTGTTTGGTCAGCGACACCGACGGAGCGGCCTTGGTGAGCGTCACCTTGGTGAGGCGGACCGGGGCCGCGGGCGGAGCGGGGGGCGGGGGCGGGGTGGCGTGGACGGGCGGGGGCACGGTGACCGGGAAGGCCGGCACGGTCGGGGGCGCGGGCGGAGCGGGGGGCGGGGGCGTCGGGACGGTGGCCGGTCGCGGTGCGGTGGGCTGCGGTGCGGTGTGCTGCGGTTCGTCGACGGTGATCCCGTAGTCCGTGGCCAGACCTTCCAGGCCGCTGTCGTAGCCCTGGCCGACGGCGCGGAACTTCCAGGCGCCCTGGCGGCGGTAGAACTCGCCGAGCACGAACGCCGTCTCGACGGTCGCGCCGGTGGCGTCGTACCGGGCCACCACCGTGTTCCGTCCCGCGTCCCGTACCTCGACGGCGAGGTCGGGCACCTGCCCGAAGGTGCCGCCGTCCGCCGAGGCGGCCAGGACGACGGTCTCGATCGCGGGCTCCACGCGCGCGAGGTCGACGAGCAGCGTGTCGGTCACCCTGCCGCCCAGGTCCCGTTTGCCCTCGTGCCGGACCGCGCCGGAGAAGTGGGCCGGCTGGTTGTAGAAGACGAAGTCGGCGTCCGAACGGGCCTTCCCGGCGACCAGCAGCAGGGCCGAGGCGTCCGCGTCGGGGACGCCCGGTCCCGACCTGCGGCCCACCTCGACCCGCAGTGCCGTCGTCGGCACCGGAACATTCGACCCTTTCGGCATGGACATGTCCGTCCCCTCGCCTTCACCGGCCGGACCGCACGTTCCGGCACCCTCGGGTTGTCTACCCGTCAACCTATTCGCCCGGACCGGGAACGCCCATCCGCAGGGCGGCAAGATCCCTGGCCAACCGCCGGTAACCCGCCGGGAACTCGGCCTTTACACGATCCGAACCATGATTGCCGCCCCTTTTTGCCAAGTTCGCTCGCATTGGGTATCCGAAGTCATCGCCGACACGGAAAACAACCCTCTTATCGGTCTCCCCAACCAGCACATCGTGGGCTTAACTTATGTGCCATGACCTCCCCCCGCTCCACCTATGGCGGCGGCTACTACTCCGCCTCCTTCCCGGACACTCCGATCTACGACTCGCTCGTGGCCGAGCGGGGCACCCCGCAGATCGCCCCGATCCGGGTCCCCGCCGCCTACGACACGGGCAGCAGTCTGCCCGCGTTGCCGTCGGCACTGCCCGCCCTCCCGGCGGCCCCGTCCCCGTACGGCTACGGCTACCCGCAGGCGCAGCAGCCCGCTCCGCTGCAGCAGGCGCCGGCCGCCTACATCCCGCCGCAGGCCACCGCGCCGCGTGGCTATCCCGGCCCGCAGATGCAGCAGCCGCCGCGCCCCGCCGGGCCCGGCACGGGGTACGACGCGATGCGCCCCGCGGCTCCCCGGCCCGCCGCGCCCCAGTACCAGGACCCGTACAACAACCAGCAGTACCGCGGTTACTGAGCCGCCCCGGGGACAGTCGCCGCCACCTGGCAGGATGAGGCCATGGGGAATGCCGAGCTGCTGTCGATCCACGTCCATCCGGTCAAGGCGTTCCGGGGCCAGGCGCCCCGGAAGGCAGAAGTGGAGCCCTGGGGGCTGGCCGGAGACCGACGCTGGGCGCTGATCGACCACGGGGGAAAGGTCGTCACCCAGCGTCAGCAGCCGCGCCTCGCACAAGCCGCCGCCGAGCTCCTGCCCGGCGGCGGTGTCCGTCTGTCCGCGCCCGGTCTGGCGCCGCTGTCCGTCTCCGTGCCGCGGCCGATCGGAACGGTCTCGCTGGAGATCTTCCGCGACAAGGTGGAGGGGGTCCTCGCCGACGAGGCCGCGCACGCCTGGTGCAGCGCCCTTCTCGGCGCCGACGTGCGTCTGGTGCACATGGACGACCCCGCGAGGCGCCGGGCCGTCGACCCCGAGTACGGGCTGCCCGGCGAGACGGTCGCGTTCGCCGACGGGTATCCGCTGCTGGTCACCGCCGTCGCCTCGCTCGACGCCCTCAACTCGCTGATCGCGCGGGGTGAGCACGCCGCGGAAGGGCCGCTGCCGATGAACCGCTTCCGGCCGAACGTGGTCGTGACGGGCACGGAACCGTGGGCCGAGGACGGCTGGTCGCGTCTGACCATCGGCGAGGTCGGTTTCCGGGTCGCCAAGCCGTGCGGCCGGTGCGTGGTGACCACGACCGACCAGGCCACCGCGGAGCGCGGCAAGGAACCCCTCCACACGCTGGGACGGCATCGGCGGCTGGGCGGCAAGCTGGTCTTCGGACAGAATCTGGTGCCCCTCTCCCGCGGCACCATCCGGGTGGGCGACCCGGTCACCGTCGTGGGCTGACGAGCGCGGCGCGGGTCGGGGCCTGCCGGTTGGGGCCGGAGCACGGCACCCCTGGGAACCTCCGCCCGCCCTTTGGCCGTTGTGCTTTTCGTGAGACGTTCATGAAAGGTCCCGGCCGCGGGTGATCTGGCTCTCTCTTCGCCCGGACCCGCACGTGAACGGCTACAAGGGGGGTGTCACGGAGCGGGAAGGGGTGCCGGTGGTGCGGGCGATCGGTGGACTCTGG
This sequence comes from Streptomyces sp. NPDC088766, assembly GCF_044750845.1. Lineage (NCBI taxonomy): Bacteria > Bacillati > Actinomycetota > Actinomycetes > Kitasatosporales > Streptomycetaceae > Streptomyces > Streptomyces sp. NPDC088766. Next base: position 28,474 of record NZ_JBIVKQ010000012.1, read on the forward strand.
CGCTGGCGGCACAATCCGTTGCGCCGTACGACGGATCTGGTCGAGGCCTGGGTGGCGCTGACGGCCCTGCTCCTGATCCTGCTGGTGGCACCCGTCGTCGGCTCCCTCGTCGGCGCCGTCGCTCAGGACACCTTGCAGCACACCGTCCGCGACCAGCTCCTCTCCCGCCACCGGGTCCCGGCAACCGTGGTGCGCGAGCTGGAGGGTTCACCACCGGAGGCGGATCCCGAGAGCGTCTCCGGGCGGGACAGCCGCACCCGGGTGGTCGCCGACTGGACCGCTCCCGACGGCACCCCGCACCACGGCACGGTCCTCGTCGGCCTCAAGTCCCCCCACCGGGGCGACCACTTCCTCCTGTGGACCGACACGCACGGCCGCCTGGTGGGCCGCCCTCTGGACCCCGCCATCGCGACCGCCCACGCCGTCCTCGCCGGATTCGGCGCGGCCCTGCTCACCGCGGGCGTCGTCGAAGGGCTCCGAAGACTCGCCGTCCGGCACATGGTCCGCCGCCGGTACGCGCGTTGGGACCAGGCATGGGACCGGGCGGGCCCGGACTGGGGCCGCACGGGCGCCGGCAGCTGACAGCCTTCCGTCTCTGGTCAACCCACCGCCCGCGCGCACGCTACGGTGGACCGGCCGAGCATTCGGCATCGACCCGCGCGCGAGGGAACCGCAGGGGTGCGGCACGGCCGGAGCACCCCGTGGACGAACGAGCGATCAGCAAGACCGAGGTGGGGGCACAGCAACGCCATGGCACAGGGCACGGTCCAGGTGACGCACACCGGCACATCGAGGTGGCGGCGCCGCACGGGTGAGTACACGTCGCTCGCCGCCGCTCTGGAGGCTGCGGCCGAGGGCGACGTGCTCACCATCGCTCCCGGCACTTACCGGGAGAACCTCGTCGTGCAGCGTGCGGTGACCCTGCGCGGCCCCGAGGGCTCCCCCGGCTCCGTCCGCATCGCGCCCGTGGACGGCGTGCCGTTGACGGTGCGGGCCTCGGCCGTGGTGCAGGACCTGCACGTGGAGGGCCAGGACGCGGCGGCGCCCGCGGTGCTCGTCGAGGAGGGCACTCCCGAACTGCTGGACCTGCGGATCGTCACGCGGTCCGCGGCCGGCATCGAGGTGCGCGGCGGCGCGCGTCCGACGGTCCGGCGGTGCACCGTCGACAACCCGGCCGGCATCGGCATCGCCGTGGTCGACGGCGGCGGCGGTGTCTTCGAGGAGTGCGAGGTCGTCGCCGCCGGACAGGCCGGCGTCGCCGTGCGCGGGGGCGGCCATCCCCGGCTGGAACGCTGCCGGGTGCACCACACCTCCGGGGCCGGCCTGAGCGCGACCGGCGACAACTCCGCTCTGGAAGCGGTGGGTTGCGAGGTCTACGAGGTCCGGGGCAGTGGTGTGCAGATCACCGCCCGCGCCACCGCGCACCTCACCGACTGCGATGTGCACCGCACCACCGCCGACGGGATCACGCTCGACACGGACGCCGTGCTCACCCTGGCCGACTGCCGGATCCACGACATCCCGGAGAACGCGGTCGACCTGCGCTCGCGCTCCGTACTGACGCTGACGCGGACGACGGTGCGTCAGTTCGGCCGCAACGGCCTGTCGGTGTGGGACCCGGGCACCCGGGTCGACGCCAACCAGTGCGAGATCTTCGACAGCACCGGCGACTACCCGGCCGTCTGGGTCAGTGACGGCGCCACCGTGGTCCTCGACTCCTGCCGGGTGCACGATGTACCGGACGCCCTGTTCGTCCTCGACCGCGGTTCGCGCGCGGACGTCGTCGACAGCGACCTCTTCCAGGTGCGCAACACGGCCGTGTCGGTCAGCGACGGCGCGACCGCCCAGCTCGACGACTGCCGGATCCGGGACGCGGCGACCGGCGCCTGGTTCCGCGACCACGGCAGCGGCGGCACGCTCAACAACTGCACCGTGGACGCCACCCAGACCGGCGTGATCGTCACCAAGGGCGCCGACCCCACGGTGGAGCGCTGCACCGTCGACTCCCCCGCCGAGGCCGGCTTCTACGTGTCGGCAGGCGGCCGCGGCAGCTTCCTGAACTGCCGGGTCACCAACAGCGGCGGCTACGGCTTCCACGTGATAGACGGCTGCCGTACGACGCTGCGCAAGTGCCGGACCGAGCGCTGCGCGCGGCGGGGGTACGAGTTCGCGGACGCCGGCCCGGACGCCGCGGCCGGCTCCGGTCCCGTGGTCGAGGACTGCACGAGCGACGAGAGCGCCGGCGTCCCCACGCCGGGCGCGCGGGAGACCGCCGTGGAAGCGGTGCCCTCCTCGCCGGGGCTGCTCGGCGCGCTCCCCGAGCAGCGTGCCACCGTGCCCGAGGCGCGACCGGTCGCGGCCGAGCCGGAGCGGCAGGTGCGGGCCTCCACGGACGTGATGGGTGAACTCGACGCCCTGGTGGGTCTGGAGAGCGTCAAGCGCGAGGTGCGGGCGCTGACCGACATGATCGAGGTGGGCCGGCGCCGGCAGCAGGCCGGTCTGAAAGCGGCCTCGGTCAAGCGGCATCTGGTCTTCACCGGCTCCCCCGGCACCGGCAAGACGACGGTGGCGCGTCTCTACGGCGAGATCCTCGCCGCGCTGCACGTCCTGGAGAAGGGCCACCTGGTCGAGGTGTCACGCGTCGACCTGGTCGGCGAGCACATCGGCTCGACCGCGATCCGCACCCAGGAGGCCTTCGAGCGGGCGCGCGGCGGTGTGCTGTTCATCGACGAGGCGTACGCGCTCTCCCCGGAGGACGCCGGGCGTGACTTCGGCAAGGAGGCCATCGACACGCTCGTGAAGCTGATGGAGGACCACCGGGACGCCGTGGTGGTGATCGTCGCCGGGTACACGGCCGAGATGGAGCGGTTCCTGTCGGTCAACCCCGGTGTGGCGTCGCGTTTCTCGCGGACCATCACCTTCGGCGACTACGGTCCCGACGAACTGCTGCGGATCGTCGAGCAGCAGGCCGAGGAGCACGAGTACCGGCTGGCGCCGGGCGCCCCGGAGGCACTCCTGAAGTACTTCACGGAGATCCCCAAGGGCGCCGCCTTCGGCAACGGCCGCACCGCCCGCCAGACCTTCGAGGCGATGGTGGAGCGCCACGCGAGCCGCGTCGCCCACGTCCCGGACCCGAGCACGGACGACCTGACCCTGCTGTACGCGGAGGACCTGCCGGAACTGTCCTAGGTGTATTGACCCGAGAGGTTGGGGACGCGGCCGGCGGGTCAATGCACCTAGCCGTCCGCCGACGCCTGTGTGCGCTGGGGCGGGAGGTCCGGCCGCAGGCGGGACAGCAGGCGTTCGCGTTCCTCGGCGAAGGCCGGGTCCGCCTGGTAGTCGGAGTGGCCCAGGATCGGTGAGGGCAGGGGGTGGGCGTCGGTGCGGCCGTAGGCCAGGGGGTCGGCGAGGGCGGCGCGGTCGACCTCGGGGCCGCAGTCGTCGCCGGACAACCGGACCGGGCCGCCGATGGGGTCGGTGGGGCGGTGGAGGTTGCGCCAGCAGTCGATGTCCTCGTGCAGGGCGTTCAGCGCGGCGGGGCCGAAGTGGGCCGGGAACCAGCGGCCGTAGAGGCGCTCGATCGGGGAGCCGTAGGTCAGCAGGGCGACGCGGCCGCGGTCGGCGGGGCTCAGTTGCCAGGCCGCCGCGGCGGCGAGGACGCTGCCCTGGGAGTGGCCGGAGATCACCAGGCGTCCGCCGGTGGCGCGGGTCCAGGTGGCCATGCGCCAGGTCAGGTCGGGAACCGCCCGCTCGGCGTAGCAGGGCGGGGAGAAGGGGTGCGCGGCGCGCGGCCAGAAGGTGCCGACGTCCCAGAGGATGCCGATGGTGCGGCGCGCGGAGGCGTCCTTGTAGGCGCGCCGGCCCCAGGTGACGAAGAGTATGAAGCCGAGCCCTATCAACCAGGAACCGAGCGCCTGACCGGTCTGGGCCGCGCCGTGGACGAGGGGGTGCGCGTGCTCGGCGGCCCGGTCGGGGGTCCGGCCGGTGGCGAGGGCGCCGACGAGCGCGCCGGCGCCGAGCAGCAGGGTCGCGGTGGAGGTGACGGCGACGAGGAGCGGGGCCCGGTCGGTGAGGGTGGCCATGGCGCGGGCGCGGGCGATGCGCTGGGTGCGGGCCGGGTCGCCGGGGTGGACGCCGTACTCGCGGGCCACCGCGACCCGCTCGGCGCGGGCCAGCCGCACGGCCCCCCGGGCGAGCAGGCCGCACAGGGCCAGCAGCACGATCAGCAGTGCCGGGATCACGGACGCCTGCCAGGTCAGCAGCACCGGCGGCCCGGCGAGGAAGGTGCCGGTGCCGTCCAGCCAGTCCGAGACGCGCTGGGACACTCCGCCGGACATCACGCTGCCGAGGGCGCAGGCGAGCGTCGCGACGGCGGGGCCGCCCAGGCCTTTCAGGGCGGCCCGGCCTTGCGGGTCGCTCCCGGCCCCGCGGTACAGGACCGAGGCGACGACCGCGAGGGCGATCACCAGCGCGCCCTGGACGAGGGCGATGCCGCCGAAGGTCACGTCCCCCGGCAGCCGGCCGGCCGACCGCCACGCGGGGCGGTCCCACCCGGCGTACACGCAGGTGAGGGCGAGCAGGACGAGGGCGGCCAGCGGCAGGCGCCGTACGAGGTGGGCGTCGAGGCGGCGGTCCAGGCGGTGCTCGCTGCGGCCCCGGCGGCACACCACCCAGACCGTGGCGAGCGCGCCGGCGGCCAGGGCGGCCTCCAGGAGCCGGCCGAGGGCGTCGAGCAGGGCGGGACCGCCGGGCGCGCGGTCCTGGCGTGCGGCGGCGGTGCCGACGGCGGCGGCCACCGTGAGCAGGCCGGCCGCGGTGTGGGCCGCGCGCAGCCGGGCGACCAGACGGCGCCCGTACCAGAAGCCGGGGCGGCCGAGGGCGGTGTCGCCGAGCGCGTCCTCGGGTTCGGTCCGGGGGTTCGGCGGCTCCTGGGACTCGTACGCCCGCCAGGTGCGGTGGGAGAGGTACCAGAGCAGGGCGGTGAGGACGGTCGGGACGAGGGCCGCGAGGGCCAGGCGGCGGCCGGGCAGGCTCCACCAGCCGCCGTCGGACACGGTCGGGGACAGGAAGCCCAGCCAGGTGTGCCGTTCGGCGCACGCGCGGGTGCCCGCGCACTGCCAGGCCGTCAGGTCGAGTGCGACCTCGCAGGCGGCGGCGACGAGCAGGACCGTCAGGGTGAGACCGGTGAGCCGTACCAGCAGTCCGTACAGGCGCACCGCGCGGGTGCGTCGCCGGGCGGCGGGACGCATCCAGTGGGCGAGGTTGACGACCATGAACGGCAGCAGCAGGAGCCACAGGGCGCGGGTGCCGTTGCCGGAGGTGAGGTTGGACCAGACGTAGGCCTCGGGGACCGGCCGGTCCCCCGGTCCGCCGGTCGCCGCGCTCTCGGCGTCCACGTCGCCCTCGCGCCGGTACACGGCGGCCGTGTCGTCGCCGGTGATCCGCACGGTGCGCGGATCGTTCAGCATCTTCTCGGGCGTGGCTCCGCCCACGCCGTGTACGAGGAGTTCCAGCGCGGCCGAGGCCGCCGGGCCGGTCGAGGCTCGTTCCTGCGCACGTTCCACTGTTCTCGCACTTCCCCCGTGACGCGCTGCCGTTCCGTGTGCGTGCGGCACAAGGATCGCCGCTGCGCGACGAGTGCGCACGCGTTGTCACCGAATATCCCCTTTCCGTGTGGGGATCGGAACCGCCGGGTGTCATGGTTGTGACATGCCCGCGACGGGCGGGGGGTGATACGGCCGGTGGTGGCCCGTGCGAGGATGGGACGCCCGCACGACCGCCGACCGGCAGAATGTCCTTGTCGCGGCAGGTACGCGGGCGTGTCGGACGGAGTGGGTCGGCTTGAGTCGAGAGGACCGGAGCGTACGTGAGTGAGAATCAGAACCTCCTCGCGGAGCAGCGGCGCGCACTGATCCTCGACGAGGTCCGGCGCCGGGGCGGTGTCCGGGTCAACGAGCTGACCCGCAAGCTCGGCGTGTCGGACATGACGGTGCGCCGCGATCTCGACGCGCTGTCCCGTCAGGGTGTCCTGGAGAAGGTGCACGGCGGTGCGGTGCCGATCGTGGAGGCGAGCACCCACGAGCCTGGGTTCGAGGCCAAGTCGGGCCTGGAGCTGAGCGCCAAGGAGGACATCGCGCGGGCCGCGGCCGAACTGGTCGCGCCGGGCAGCGCGATCGCGCTGTCGGGGGGGACGACGACGTACGCGCTGGCCCACCGGCTGGTGGACGTGCCGGACCTGACGGTGGTGACCAACTCGGTGCGCGTGGCGGACGTCTTCCACATGGCGCAGCGCACCTCGGGCCCCCGGCAGGGGGCGGCGACGGTCGTGCTGACCGGCGGCGTGCGCACGCCGTCCGACTCGCTGGTGGGGCCGGTCGCCGATCAGGCCATCGCGGCGCTCCACTTCGACGTGCTGTTCCTGGGCGTGCACGGGATATCGGCCGAGGCCGGTCTGTCCACGCCGAACCTGGCGGAGGCCGAGACCAACCGGCGTCTGGTGCAGTCGGCGCGCCGGGTCGTGGTGGTCGCCGACCACACCAAGTGGGGTGTGGTCGGACTGAGTTCCTTCGCGGCGCTGGAGCAGGTCGACACGCTGGTGACGGACGCCGGGCTGCCGGGCGCGGTGCGCGCGGAGATCTCCGAGCATCTGCGGCGGCTCGTGGTCGCCGGTGAGGCCGCCGAGGGTGCGGACACCTGATCTTCCGGTCCGACGGGACGCCGGTCAGGGCGACGGACCCGTTTCCGCCGTGCCGGGGAGTTGCCCGGCCGGCCCACCGTCTGCGTCCCGAGGACCCGGGCTTCGTCACCACCGCGCCGGTACGGCGCGTCCTCGCCGAGGAGATCTCGGCGGCGCACGGGCCCCGTGCCCCTCAGTCCGGCCACACCCCCGTCGCCAGCAGGGAGTCGATCGCCGCGCTGTACGGGCCGATGTCCAGGCCCTGTCCGGCGAGCCAGGCGTCGGAGTAGTACTTGTCGAGATAGCGGTCGCCCGGGTCGCACAGCAGGGTGACCACACTGCCCTGCCGGCCCTCGGCCACCATCTCGGCGACGATCTTCAGCGCGCTCCACAGGCCCGTGCCCGTCGAGCCGCCCGCCTTGCGGCCGATGGCGCGTTCCAGGGCGCGGACGGCGGCGACGCTGGCGGCGTCCGGGACCTTCATCATCCGGTCGACGGCTCCGGGCAGGAAGCTCGGCTCCATGCGGGGCCGCCCGATGCCCTCGATGCGGGAGCCGCAGTCGCAGGTGACGTCCGGATCGCCGGTGGTCCAGCCCTCGAAGAAGCAGGAGTTCTCGGGGTCGGCGACGCAGATGCGGGTGTCGCGCTGGGTGTAGTGGACGTAGCGGGCGAGGGTCGCGGAGGTGCCGCCGGTACCGGCCGTGGCGACGATCCAGGCGGGCTCCGGGAACCGCTCCAACTCCAGCTGGCGGAAGATGGATTCGGCGATGTTGTTGTTGCCGCGCCAGTCCGTGGCCCGCTCGGCGTAGGTGAACTGGTCCATGTAGTGGCCGCCGGTGTCGGCCGCGAGGCGGGCCGACTCCTCGTACATCTTCCGTGAGTCGTCCACGAAGTGGCACTGTCCGCCGTGGAACTGGATCAGGCGGATCTTCTCGGCGCTCGTCGTGCGGGGCATGACGGCGATGAAGGGCACCCCGATCAGCTTGGCGAAGTAGGCCTCGGAGACGGCGGTCGAACCACTGGACGCCTCGATCACCGGGCGGTCCGGCCTGATCCAGCCATTGCACAGGGCGTAGAGGAAGAGGGAGCGGGCGAGCCGGTGCTTGAGGCTGCCGGTGGGGTGGGTCGACTCGTCCTTCAGGTAGAGGTCGATGCCCCACCGTTCCGGCAGCGGGAAGCGCAGCAGGTGGGTGTCGGCGGAGCGGTTGGCGTCGGCCTGGACCTTGCGGACGGCTTCTTTCAGCCAGCCTCGGAAGGCGGTGTCGCTGCGGTCGACGTCGAGGGTCGCGCCGGTCCGCAGATGCTCGGGGGTGGTCACGGCGGGCTCCTTCGTGCGGGGCGCCGGCAGCGCCGCACGCGGCCGACGCCTCGATCATAGACACCTTCCACACGCTTCTCACCTGCATAAACGCATCTTTGAGCGCCCCAAAGGAGGCCCTGGGGACGGCGGGTCGGCCGGCGGGGGGGCGCATTCCGCGAGTGCTCCGGGTGGCTGCGGACCGTGTGTCGCGCGCACTGGTGCTCGACGGCCCGCGCGGGCAGACTGCACCCGGCGGGGCGGAGGTTCCGCACGGGGGACGCACACTGGATCACGACACGAGCTGGTTTCCGGCCCGCCCAGGAGCACGGGCCGGCACACCCACGCGCAAGGGGGCGGGGATGGCTGAGCCGGAGTTCACGGCGACGGGCGTGCGGATCGGGAAGCGACTGCGCTCGCTCACCCGGGCCGGACAGGTCCGGATCAACGACGGCAGGCTGGAGTTGCTCACCAGCTACGGCAGCGAGATCGACAGCGCGCCGGTGCAGGCGGTACGCGCCTCCCGGCCCTGGTTCGCCCCGGAGGACCGGGCACTGGCCGACCTGAACGGCAACCGGTACCTGCTGACCCTGGGCGACCACGACCCGGCACCCGGTGAGCCGGGTCCGCCCGCGGCGCGCCGGTTCATCGAGGCCGTGCGCAGGGCGGCGGGACGCGGGAACTGAAGAGCCGGGTGCAAAGCGGTGCGGCCGACCCGCAGTGGCCGGACGGGCACCGCGAGTTGCGCTCTCCCGCCTCTTGCGCCACGCTGGTCCCACGTCACTCTGGGTTTACCGGCGATAACGCTGCGAACCAGCCCGCCGGCCACGAAAGCAGGCGGCCGCCCTAGCGCAGACGCACTGCTCCGATCGATCCGAACTCCGTGTTCTTCCGGACCTCACGTCGGGGAGTCGCAGCCGTGATCAGCAACCCAAGCAGGCACTGCACGGTAGAGCTCCAAGCCCTGCCGTCGCGGATAGGCCAGGTCCGCAGAATCGTATCGGCGCAACTGCGCTACTGGCGTCTCGATCCCCTCATAGACCGGGCGGCGCTCGGTGTGACCGAGCTGTTGACCAACGTCCACCTGCACGCCCGGCCCGACAAGACGTGCACCGTGGAGATGGAGCTGCTGCTCGACCGGCTCACGGTCTCCGTGCGCGACCGCGACCCCAGGCTTCCGGTGGTCGACGACCTCGAGGTGGCCGACTCGTTCGCCACGTGCGGGCGCGGTCTCGCCATGGTGGCAGCGGTCAGCGAGGAGTGGGGCGCCCGGCCGGACGGCGATTCCGGCAAGGTCGTCTGGTTCACCCTTCCTGCGCCGGTCCCGGCACCCGAGCGGTCTGCGCGGCCTCCGCGCCGGCTGGTCACCGACCGGCTGTTCCCGGAGGTCGTGACGGTCGACGACCTCAGCCCCGCACACGCTCCCGCCCGGCCGGCCGTCGTCGGCTGACCGGGAGGTGATCCCTTCGCCGTACGCGCGGACCCACCTCCACCCGGTGGTCGATCCGCGCGTACGGCGGGGTCGTGCGCCGGCGATCCGCGGTGTACGGCGGGTTCGCGTGGTGCGGGTCCGCGTACGACGGTGTCGCGCGAGGGCGGTCGTCGTACGTCGGGTACGCGCCGGGCGTACCGCCGCCGGGGTCACCGGATCGCGCCGGCACGGCGTCGGTGACCCCGGCGCGGCGGTGCGCGTGGTGGTGGCCGCGGCCGTCACCGGCCGCCATGGCCGCCGAACTGCTCGTCCAGGACGGACAGCCGGCGCCAGTACTCGTCCTCGTCGATCTCGCCGGAGGCGAAGCGGCGGCCGAGGACCGCGAGCGGTGAGTCGCCGGCGGGGCGGGGGCCGGCGGCCCGGGGACCGCGGCGGCCGGCCCGCACGGTGCGGCCGCCCGGATCGTTCCCACGAGTGCACCTTCCGCGTGCCGTGCACGGAAGCCGAGTGCGGCGTGTGCCCCGAGCGCGGGGCGATTCGGTGGCCCGGCCGCGCCGCACCGTACCGGCGTGAGGGTGCGGCCGGGCCCGCGTCACGCGGACGGCCGGCCGCTGTCCTTCATCGCGCCCCAGCCGTGCCAGCGCTCGACCTCGATCCAGGCGCTGACGCGGGGCCGGACCCGGTCCGGGTAGGGGTTGCCCGTGTAGTGCGAGGAGATGCGGTCGATGTCGGCCAGGCCCTCGTCGTCGTGGAACTCGGCGACCCGGCCGATGAGGGTGACGTGGGTGTACCAGTTCTCGCCGTCCAGGACGGTCAGGGTGACGCGGGGGTCGCGGTGCAGGTGCTTCAGCCGGACCCGGCTCTCGTCGAGGCTGATGAGGACCCGGCCGTCGTCCCACACGTACCAGGTGGGGGTGGACACGGGGGTGCCGTCGGAACGCAGGGTCGCCATCACGCAGGGGTTGGGGCGGCTCAGCAGTTCGACGGCCTCGGGCGGCAGCGGCGGCTTGGACATCGGCTTCTCCTCGGTGGGCTGGGCGGGTGGTGTCGCGCGTGTACCCGGCGTGCCCGGCGCAACCGGGGCGCCGGTGTGGCCACGGGTGCCTGCGGCGTGCTTCGGGAGCAGGCGGGCTCACGTCGTGCGGCGTACCCCGGAGGCGGGTGTCGTCACGCGCGGGTGCGTACGGCGGCGCGCCCCGGGGCGGGCGCGTGGTTCCGCCCGTGCCCGGGGTCGGTGTGCCGGTGTGCCGGTCAGGCGGGCGGCTGGTCCTCGAAGCTGGCGAAGTAGGCGGCGGCCATGTCCTCGTCGGCGTGGCCCTGGGTGACGGCGCGCTCCAGGCGGTCGGCGCTCGCGGAGGCCACGTCCAGACGGACGCCGCGCTTGGCTCCGGCCTCGACGATCAGACGGGCGTCCTTGGCGGCGGTCGCCACGCCGAACTGCGGCGGCGTGAGCCGGTCCTCGACGACCAGCGCGGACTTGGCGCGGAGGTAGCCCATGTCCAGCGGGCCGCCGGCGATCAGCTCGAAGAAGTCGTCCGGGTCGACGTCGAGGGCCTTGGACAGGGCCAGGACCTCGCCGGCCGCGGCGGTGGCCGCGATCACCCAGCTGTTGGCGACGAGCTTCAGGCGGGTGGCACTGCCGGCCGCACCGTCCTCGCCGGTCCACACCGTGCGGACGCCCACGGCGTCCAGAACGGGACGGACGGCGGCGCGGTGGGCCTCCGGTCCGGCCGCCAGCACGGTCAGCTGACCGGCCTCGGCGGGCTGGCGGGTGCCCAGCACGGGCGCGTCGAAGAACACGAGGCCGTGCCCGCGGGCGAAGGCCGCCAGGTCCTCGACGGCGTCGACACCGACGGTGGTCGACTGCACCCAGGCGGCACCGGCGCGCAGTCCGGGGGCCGCCGCGCGCACGGCCTCCAGGGCGGCGGGGCCGTCGTGGACCATGGTCAGGACGACGTCGGCGCCGCGGACGGCGTCGGCGGGGGTGTCGGCGAGGGCGACGCCGTCGGCGGCCAGCGGCTCGGCCTTGGCGCGGGTGCGGTTCCAGGCGCGGACGGTGTGTCCGGCGCGGGCGAGGTTGCGGGCCATCGCGGCACCCATGATGCCGGTGCCCAGCACACCCACGGTCAGCTTGTCGGTCATGACGTCAACTTCCTGATCCTCGAGCGGGGTCACTGCGGACGGTACGGGACCGGACGCGGTCACTTCGACGCGGCGCGCACCAGCCCGTCCAGCCACGTCAGGTGGCCGTTCGGCATCGGATCGGGCCGCTGTCGCGCCAGGGCGGCGGCAGGCGCGCCGATCCGGGTCTCCTGGGTCAGGACGCGGACGCGGCCACCGGGCAGGTCATCCGTCAGCCAGGCGTGCAGCACGTCCAGCCGCTCCTCGGGACCGCCGTCCCGCTTCGCCGTCCAGGACAGGCGGCCGGGGACGCCCTCGGCGGGCGCCTGGAAGCGGACGACGAGGGCGTCCAGGGGCGGGAAGAGGCCGAAGGCGGCGAAGCGGGCGGCCAGGCAGTCCGACGCGGCTGCACACGCCCGGGACGCCGCCGCTCAGCACCCCGTTCCCGGTCCGGCGGCCGAGGGCCGGGGGCCGGCGCCGACCCGGACGCGGCGAGGGTGCGCGACCGGCTGTGGGGGGCGGTGGGGTCCTGGTGATCGAGACCGGTCGTCCCTCCCGCGGCCGCCGCGACGACGCGTTCAGCCGCCGCGGCGACGCGTTCGAAGGACCCGCCGACTCCGTCGGGCGGCAGCCGTCGCGGTCGACCGCGCGAGACCGGAAGGGGCCGCGACCACGTCCGTCGACGCGCGGCTTGCCGGCGCTGGCCGCCCGTGGCGGCTGCCGCCTCCTGCCCGGTCACCTGACGCCCAACGCCGCCAGCGGGTCGTCCAGCACGGGCTGCCAGGCCAGCTCCGCCGCTCCGACCAGACTGTTGTGGTCGAGGGAGCAGGCGAGGATGGGGACGCCACCGCTGCGGCCCCACAGGCTGCGGTCGGCGACGACCGCGCGGAGCCGGTCGGGGTCGGTGTCCAGGAGGGTGCGGTGCAGGCCTCCGAGGATGATGCGATCGGGGTTGAGGATGTTCACCAGGCCGGCCAGGCCCAGGCCGAGGCGGTCGATCAGGGCCTCGGCGGCCGTACGGACGACCGGGTCGGCGTACTCCTCGCGGATCAGTTCGTTGGCCTGCTGGAGCAGGGAGCCCTCGGGGCCGGGCGCGCGGCCGGCGGTGGTGAGCAGGGCCAGTGGGTCGGCCTCGACGTCGAGACAGCCGCGGCTGCCGCAGTGGCAGGGACGGCCCTCGGGATTGACGGTGAGGTGCCCGACCTCGAGGGCGAGGCCCGAACTGCCCGTGTGCAGGCGCCCGTCGAGGACCAGCGCACCACCGACGCCGCGGTGCCCGGTGGCCACGCACAGCAGATCGCGGGCACCGCGTCCGGCGCCGTGCCGGTGTTCGGCGAGGGCGGCGGCGTTGACGTCGTTGACGGCGAACGCCGGGCCGTCGACGCCGGCCGCGCGGACCCGGTCGGCGAAGATCTCCCGCACCGGCGCCCCCACCGGCCAGGCGAGGTGCAGCGGGTTGAGCGCCAGCCCCTCGGGGGCGGTCACCGCGGACGGCACGGCGAGGCCGGCGCCCACACAGCGCCGGCCGGTACGGTCCAGCAGGTCGGCTCCGGCGTCCACGGCGGCGCCGAGCACCTTGGCCGGGTCGGCGTCGACGGCCTCGCAGCTGGGGGTGGTGGCGACGATCCGCCCGCCGAGGCCGACCAGGGCGGCCCGGAAGCCGTCGGCGTGCACCTGGGCGGCCAGGACGACGGGGCCGTCCTCGTCGACTTCGAGCCGGTGGGAGGGCCGGCCCTGGGAACCGGCGGCGGCGCCGGGCCGCGCGTCGACCCGGATCAGCCCGAGCGCCTCCAGTTCCGCGGCGACCGCGCCGGCCGTGGCGCGGGTGACGCCGAGTTCGGCGGTGAGCACCGCACGGGTCGGCGCCCGCCCGGTGTGCACGAGCTCCAACGCGGGCCCGAGCGCACCGCGCCCCCGGTCCAACCGCGCTCTCGAGGTGGTTCCTTCCCCCGCCGGCCGGGGGTCCGCCTTGCCGCTCATGAGGGCGAGTCTCCCATGATCCGCGAGGGCGTTTCCCTCGGCTCGGCCCGGCCCGGAGCCGGGGGGCGTCAGGTGCCGTCCGGGAAGCCGCCGACCCGCAGGGTCAGGTTCAGCCGGCCGGTCAGCCCCAGCCGGGCCGGGGCGGTCCCGGGACGCACCCGGGGCACGCCGTGGTAGGCGAGCCGGGAGGGTCCGCCGAACACGAACAGGTCGCCGCTGACCAGCTCGACGTCGGTGTAGGGGCGGGTACGGGTCTCGGTGTTGCCGAACCGGAACACGCAGGTGTCGCCGAGACTGAGGGACACCACGGGAGCGTCCGACCTCTCGTCGGCGTCGCGGTGCATGCCCATGCGGGCGTCGCCGTCGTAATGGTTGATCAGCGCGATGTCGTACGCCGCCCGCCGGGCCGCCTCCGGACCGAGTGCGTCGGTCACCGCCCGGCGGCCCAGCTCGCCCAGCCAGGCCGGGAAGGGCTTGACCGGGGTGCCGTCGCCGTCGACGACCGTGCGGGCGTAGCCGTACGGATACCAGTGCCGGCCGAGGCAGACCTGGCGGGCGGTCATGGTGCCGCCGCCCGGCGTGCGGACGGTGCGCAGCCCCGCGGGCGGACGGGCCCACTCCCGGCAGGCCTCCAGCAGCTCCCGCTGAGCGGCCGGGTCCAGCCAGTCCGGCAGGTGCACGGCGCCCGGCGCGACCTCCGCGCGTTCCCGGGGAAACAGCTCGGTGTCCATGGCACCATCCTGCCCCACCGGTTCTGAGCTGCGGCTGGGCTAGCCTTGACCCACGATGAACGACCGTATGACGACGCCGTGGGGCGAGGTCGCGCTGGCCCGCCACCCCGAGGACCCGCGTGACAGGCTGCGCGCCTGGGACGCCTCCGACGCGTATCTGCTCCGCCACCTCGCCGAGCGGGGGGTCCCGTTGTCCGGCACGGTGGTGGTGCTCGGTGACCGCTGGGGCGCGCTGGTGACGGCACTGGCCGCGCACCGGCCGACGCAGATCACCGACTCCTGGCTGGGCCAGGAGGCGACCCGGCAGAACCTGGCCCGCAACGGCGTCGAGCCCGGCTCCGTCCGGCTGCTGACCACCCAGGACCCGCCGCCCGAGCGCGTCGACGTGCTGCTGGTGCGGGTACCGAAGAGCCTCGCGCTGCTGGAGGACCAGTTGCTGCGGCTGGCTCCCTCGGTGCACGCGGGGACCGTCGTGGTCGGCACCGGCATGGTCAAGGAGATCCACACCTCGACCCTGCGGCTGTTCGAGCGGATCCTCGGTCCCACCCGCACCTCCCTCGCCGAGCAGAAGGCCCGGCTGATCCTGTGCACCCCCGACCCGGCGCCGGCACGTCCCGCCAACCCGTGGCCGTACCGCTACGACCTCCCCGCAGGCCTCGGGCCGCTGTCCGGGCGTCCGGTCGTCAACCACGCGGGCGTGTTCTGCGCCGACCGGCTCGACATCGGCACCCGGTTCCTCCTCCGGCACCTGCCGCCGACGCGGGGGGCCCGCCGAGTGGTCGACCTGGGGTGCGGCAACGGTGTCGTGGGGACGGCGGTGGCACTGGCCGACCCGCAGGCCGAGGTGCTGTTCACGGACGAGTCGTTCCAGGCGGTGGCCTCGGCGGAGGCGACGTACCGGGCCAACGGGGTTCCGGGCCAGGGGGAGTTCCGGGTCGGGGACGGGCTCGCGGGGGTACCGGACGACAGCGTGGACCTCGTGCTGAACAACCCGCCCTTCCACTCCCACCAGGCCACGACGGACGCCACGGCCTGGCGGATGTTCACCGGAGCGCGGCGGGTGCTGCGGCCGGGCGGCGAACTGTGGGTGGTGGGCAACCGGCACCTCGGTTACCACGTGAAGCTGCGGCGGCTGTTCGGCAACAGCCGACTGGTGGCCGGTGACCCGAAGTTCGTGGTGCTGAAGGCCGTCAAGCGGGGGTGAGGACACCGCTGATCCGCTCGACGGCGTACGCCATCGCCTCCCGTCCCACGGCGAGGTAGCCGCGCGAGTCGACCGCCTCCGGATGCGCGGCCAGGTGATCGCGGATGGCGCCGGTCATCGCCTGGTTGAGGGCGGTGCCGATGTTGACCTTGGTGATGCCGGCCGCGACGGCCGCTCTCAGCTCGTCGTCGGGTACGCCGGAGGAGCCGTGCAGGACGAGCGGCACGTCCACCTCGGCCCTGAGTCGTGCGAGCAGCCGGTGGTCGAGGGTGGCGGTGCGGGTGGTCATCGCGTGGACGCTGCCGACGGCGACGGCCAGGGCGTCCACCTGTGAGTCGGCCACGAAGGCGCGGGCCTCGGCCGGGTCGGTGCGGGCGCCGGGCGCGTGGGCGTCGCGCGCGGCCTTGCCGTCCTTGCCGCCGATCTCCCCCAACTCCGCCTCGATCCACAGGCCTCGGGCGTGTGCCAGGGCGGCCGCGGCGCGGGTGGCGGCGAGGTTGTCGTCGTACGGGAGCTGCGAGGCGTCGTACATCACGGAGCTGAATCCGGTGTCCGCCGCCTCCCGGAGCAGGGTTTCGGTCCTGATGTGGTCGAGGTGCAACGCGACGGGTACACAAGCCCGTTCGGCGGTGGCGACGGCCGCGCGGGCGAGCGGGAGGAGGCGTCCGTGGCGGAACCTGACGGCGTTCTCGCTGACTTGGAGGACGACCGGTGTGCCGGCCCGCTCGGCGCCGGTGATGACGGCCTCGATGTGTTCGAGGGTGATGATGTTGAAGGCGGCGACGGCGGTGCGGGCCGCGCGGGCCCGGGTGACCAGGTCGGCGGTGGTGGTGAGGGGCACGGGTCTCCTCGTCGGCGGACTCCAGGGGGCTTCAGGGGCTTCAGGGGCTTCAGGGGGCGAGGATCACCGACCGGGTGAGGTGGCGCGGCCGGTCCGGGTCGAGGCCGCGGGCCGCGGCGACGGCCACGGCGAGGCGTTGGGCGCGCACGAGTTCGGCGAGCGGGTCCAGCGTGCCCTGGACCCACGACGCGCCGGTGCCGCGGACCTGTTCGGCCAGACCGTCGGGCGCCTCGCCGAACATCCAGGTCGCGGTGGATTCGTCGCTGACGCTGATGGGGCCGTGGCGGTACTCCGTCGCGGGGTACGCCTCGCTCCAGGCGAGGGCCGCCTCACGCATCTTCAGGGCGGCCTCGTCGGCCAGCCCGACGGTCCATCCGCGGCCCAGGAAGGTGAACCGGTTGCACCCCGGGAACCCTTCGGGCAGCGGCTCGGCCAGCGCGGTGCGGGCGTCGGCGACGACGGCGTCGGTGTGCAGGCCGAGGTGGGCGCGGAGCAGGGTGAGGGCGGTGGTGGCGAACCGGGTCTGCACGACGGAGCGTTCGTCGGCGTAGTCGAGGGCGACGGTGTGGTCGGCCGCGGTGCCGGCGGGTGTCCCGGGGTCGGCGGTGACGACGGTGGTGGTGGGGGTGCGTCCGCGCAGTCGGGCGAGCAGGCCGACGACCTCGGTGGTGGTGCCGGAGCGGGTGAGGGCGACGACCCGGTCGTAGGTCCGGTGGTACGGGAACTCGGAGGCGGCGTGGGCGTCGCTCTCGCCGTGCCCCGCGCCCTCGCGCAGGGCGGCGGCGGACCGGGCCATGAAGAAGGAGGTGCCGCACCCGACGAACGCGACGCGCTCGCCCTGGACCGGCAACTCTCGGTGGAATCGGGTGACTTCGGTGGCGGCGCGGGTCCAGCAGGCGGGCTGGTCGGTCAGCTCGTCCTCGACATGGGTCATGTCCCACCCCTCGCGTCGGTGATGGTTCATGCAAGATAGAGCCATCTTTCGAACAACTTCAAGCACGCGAACGGAGTCTCCATGTCCCGCGACGCCCGGTGGAAGACGCTGCTGGACCTCCTCGTGGAGCGCGGCCGGCTGGACGTCGAGGAGACGGCGGCCGAGCTGGGAGTGTCGGCGGCCACGGTCCGCCGGGATCTCGACCAGCTCGCCGAGCAGCAGCTGCTGGTGCGCACGCGCGGTGGCGCGGTCGTGCACGGGGTGTCGTACGAACTGCCGTTGCGGTACAAGACGGCGCGCCGGGCTCCGCAGAAGCAGCGCATCGCGCGGGCGGTGGCGGAACTGGTCGTCCCCGGTGAGGCGGTGGGGCTGACCGGGGGCACGACGACCACGGAGGTGGCCCGCGCCCTGGCCGTGCGCGGCGATCTGGCCGCCGGTTCGCCGGCCCTCACCGTGGTCACGAACGCGCTGAACATCGCGGGCGAGTTGGCGGTGCGGCCCCAGTTCAAGATCGTGGTGACGGGCGGGGTGGCACGGGCGCAGTCGTACGAGCTGGTGGGGCCGCTCGCGGACGGGGTGCTGGGACAGATCACACTGGACGTGGCGGTGCTGGGGGTGGTCGCCTTCGATGTGACGCACGGCGCCGCCGCGCACGACGAGGCGGAGGCGGCGGTCAACCGGATGCTGTGCGAGCGTGCCGTGCGGGTCGTCGTCGCGGCCGATTCCGGCAAGTTGGGGCGGCGCGCGTTCGCCCGAATCTGCGCGGCCGACGCGGTGGACACGCTGGTCACGGACGCGGCGGCGGACCCGCGGGCGGTACGGCGGTTCGAGGAGGCGGGGATCCGGGTCCTCGCGGTGTGACGGCTCCGGACCCCCGTGCGGCACAGCGGATCACGGCGACAGCGGATCACCGGCGAAACACCGTACGTGACGGATCGAACTGCCCTACCCTGTCGAGGATTTCAGGATTTGAAGATTTCGTAGAGATGGAGAGGTGGAAGTGCGCATGCCCCGCACACCTTCCAGACGTACCGTGCTGCGCGGACTCACCGTCACCGGAGCGGCGGTGGCCGGCTTCGACCCCGCCGCCCGCGGCTGGGCCGCGGACGCCACGGGGACCGATGGGCGACTCGCCGGGATCCCCCGCCTGGACGGGACGCTGACCAGGGACGACGCCTCGCTCGGCGCCGCGTCGGACGACTACGGGCACATCGTGCACCACCGCCCGGCGGCCGTCCTGCGGCCGGGCTCGGTACGCGACGTCGTCGCCATGGTCCGGTTCTGCAACGAGCAGCGCGTGCCGGTCGCGCCGCGCGGCCAGGGGCACGCGCCGTTCGGCCAGGCGCAGGTGTCGGGCGGCCTGGTCATCGAGACCGCGACGCTCGCGGGCATCGGCCCCGTGGGGCCGGACAGCACCACCGTGACGGTGGGCGCGGGCGCCCGGTGGAGCGAGGTGGCCAGGGCCACCCTCGCGCACGGGCTCACTCCGCCCGTCTTCACCGACTACATCGAGCTCTCCGTCGGCGGCACCCTGTCCGTGGGCGGCCTCGGCGGCCAGGCCCACCGGCACGGCGCCCAGGTCGACAACGTCACCGGACTGCGGGTCGTCACCGGAGCGGGCGAGCTGGTCCGCTGCTCCCCGACCCGCCGCCCCGACCTCTTCCACGCCGTCCTGGCCGGCCTCGGCCAGTGCGGGATCATCGTCGAGGCCACGCTCCGCCTGGTACCCGCGCCCGCGACCGTGCGCCACTACCACCTCGCCTACGACGACCTGGAGACCTTCCTCGACGACCAGCGCCTCCTCGTCCAGGAGGGCCGCTTCGACTACGTCGAGGGCCAGGTCGCCGCGGACGCCGACGGCGCCTTCCGGGCCTACACCCTGGAGGCGGTGGCCTACGGACCGCCGGTCGGCCCCGCTCCGGACGACGCGAGGCTGCTGCGCGGTCTGCGCCACACGCCCTCCGGCGTTCAGTACGAGGACCGCTCCTACTACGACTTCCTCGACCGGCTGGCACCCCTCGTCGCCATGCTGAAGGAGGCCGGCTTCTGGACGTACGCGCACCCGTGGCTGAACCTCATGGTGCCCGGCACGTCCGCCGCCGCCGTCAGCGCTCCGCTGCTGGACGCGCTCACCCCGGCCGACCTGGGCCCCGGCGTCATCCTGTTCTACCCCTTGCTGCGCGAGCGGCTCACCACCCCGCTGCTGCGCAGCTCGGACGAGCCGGTGTCGTACCTCTTCGACATCCTGGGCGCGACCCCGCCCGACGACACCGCCGCAGTCGAACGCCGGCTGGCGGCGAATCGTTCCGCCTACGAGGCCGCGCTCGCGGCCGGCGGCACCCAGTACCCCGTCGGCAGCATCCCGTTCACCCGCGCGGACTGGCGGACCCACTTCGGGACGGCCTGGCCGGCGCTCGAGGCGGCGAAGCACAGGTACGACCCGCGGCGGATCCTGGTCCCGGGCCAGGGCGTCTTCTGAGGCACCACCGCACCGGACCAGTGTGCCGGGCAGGCCGGTTCGGCGCCGCACCCGTCGATGTCGCCGCCAAGGAGGCGGAGGTGATCAGCACGTTCGCCGCCTCCGCCGGCTCCTCGGCCGGGCCGGCGGCAGGACGGCCTGCTCGGCGCTCCTGGCGGTGACCGGCTCCACGGCGGCCCGCCGCGAACGCGGCACGACGGCTGTGCACGCCGCGACCCCTCGACGGGGGTGCGGCCCACCCCGACCGGTGTACGGCTCAACCACCTTGCCGGGGTCGCGAGGTTCCACTTAGCCTCATTTTGTGCCGTTAATAAACAAAGCCCGTTCGCACACCGCCGTGCGGGGCCACTCCCTCAGCCGGCTCCGCCTCGTCCTCACCGTCTTCTTCGCCCTCGACGGCTTCGTCTTCGCCGGCTGGGTGGTGCGCATCCCCGCCGTCAAGGAACAGACCGGCGCTTCCGCCAGCGGTCTCGGCCTCGCCCTCCTCGGCGTCTCCGCAGGCGCGGTGGTGACGATGCTGATCACCGGTCGCCTCTGCCGGCGGTACGGCAGCCATCCGGTCACCGTGGTCTGCGCGGTGCTGCTCTCCCTGAGCGTCACCCTGCCGCCGCTGACCCACTCCGCGCCCGCACTCGGCGCCGTCCTGCTCCTCTTCGGCGCGGCCTACGGCGGTATCAACGTCGCCTTCAACAGCGCGGCCGTCGACCTGGTCGCGGCCCTGCGCAGGCCGATAATGCCCACCTTCCACGCGGCCTTCAGCATGGGCGGCATGATCGGCGCCGGGCTCGGCGGGCTGGTCGCGGGTTCCCTCTCCCCCGCACGCCACCTCCTGGGCCTCGGCCTCATCGGTCTGCTGGTGACGGCACTGGCCGGACCCGCGCTGCTTCGCCAGGCACCCGCCGGCGCCGCCCCGCACACCGGCGAGGACGCGCGACCGGTGCAACCGGCCGACAGGGCCGCCCGCACCCGCCGCCCGGTCGTCGTCTTCGGCCTGATCGCCCTGTGCACGGCCTACGGCGAAGGGGCCCTGGCCGACTGGGGCGCCCTGCACCTCCAGGAGGACCTCGGCACCTCACCGGCACTCGCCGCCGCCGGTTACTCCTGTTTCGCCCTCGCGATGACCGTCGGCCGGCTCACGGGCACGACCCTCCTGGAACGGCTGGGCCACACCCGCACGGTGGTCGTCGGCGGCACCGTGGCGGCCGTCGGCATGCTGATCGGCTCCCTCGCCCCGGCCCCCTGGGCGGCGCTCCTCGGCTACACCGTCGCCGGGCTCGGGCTGGCCAACCTCTTCCCGGTGGCCGTCGAACGCGCGGGCACCCTCGCCGGCCCCACCGGCGTGGCCGTCGCCTCCACCCTCGGCTACGGCGGCATGCTCCTCGGCCCACCCGCCATCGGCTTCATGGCCGACTGGTTCTCCCTCCCCACGGCCCTCACCAGCGTGGCGGCACTCGCGGCGGTCGCGGCGCTGATCGGCCTCACCATGCGGCGCACGGCGAGCGACGCCACCCATCCATGAGGCCGTGCCCCCGGCCTTCGCGGCGGACGGCAACGAACTGCCGCGCGCCCTCCACGCACGCCCCGGGAGCAAGGTGCCCACCGGGGAGCCCCGGGTGCTGCGGGGACGGGCGACGGACGCGGACGACGCGGTGGGGACCGTACGCCTGTCCGCGCAGCCGCCGCAGACGGAACGCGGCGGCGAGGCGGACGCGGACCGCGAGGTGACCGGACCCGCGGCGCCGCTCAGTCTGTCGCTGTGGAACCGGCTGCCGTACCCCGCCGCCGGCGGGGACACCGCGCCGGCCCGCTCGTGGCGGGAGAGGCCGGCCGGGACCTGAAGCCGACGGCCGCCGGTCCGTCAGTCCGTCAGTCCGTCAGTCCGTCAGTCCGTCAGCATGCGGGTGAGGACCGAGCGTTGCACGGGAAGCACCTCACCGTGCAGCGAGCGCCCCTTCTCGGTGAGCGCCACCTGGACGCCCCGGCGGTCCTCGGAACACATGGCGCGCTCGACGAGACCGTCCCTCTCCAGCCGGGCGATCAGCCGCGACAGCGCGCTCTGGCTCAGATGGACCCGCTCGGCGATCTCCTGGACGCGGAAGCTGCGCGCGCCGGCCGGGGCGGTTCCCGCGAGCACGTCGAGCACCTCGAAGTCGCTGCCGCACAGGCCGTGTCCGTGCAGCGCGCGGTCGAGTTCGCACTGCGTGCGGGCGTGCAGCGAGAGCATCTCCCGCCACTGTTCCACGAGCGCCTGTTCGGCCTTGTCCGCCGCCATGGCGGCACCGTAGCAGAGAACCGGATTCATTGCGCCGGAATTAAATTCTCTTGCATCCAATGCATACGCATGTATTGTCTGCGGCATGACCTCTCCGCTCCCCTCCCCGGTGTCCGAGGGACGCTGGACCCCACGGCTGTGGGGCACCCTGCTGGTGCTCTGCGCCGCGATGTTCCTGGACGCGCTGGACGTGTCGATGGTCGGCGTCGCCCTGCCGTCCATCGGTTCCGACCTGGGACTGACCACCTCGACCCTGCAATGGATCGTCAGCGGCTACATCCTGGGCTACGGCGGCCTGCTCCTCCTCGGCGGCCGCACGGCGGACCTGCTCGGCCGCCGCCAGGTCTTCCTCGTCGCCCTCGGCGTCTTCGCGCTCGCCTCCCTGCTCGGCGGCCTCGTCGACTCGGGTCCGCTGCTGATCGCCAGCCGGTTCATCAAGGGCCTGAGCGCCGCCTTCACCGCCCCGGCGGGCCTGTCGATCATCACCACGACCTTCCCGGAGGGCCCGCTGCGCAACCGCGCGCTCTCCATCTACACCACCTGCGCCGCCACCGGCTTCTCCATGGGCCTGGTCCTCTCCGGCCTGCTCACCGAGGCCAGTTGGCGCCTCACCATGCTGCTGCCCGCGCCGATCGCCCTGGTCGCCCTGGTCATCGGCGTGAAGCTGCTGCCGCGCAGCGCGCGCGAACCGGGGCACAACGGCTACGACGTCCCCGGCGCCGTCCTCGGCACCGCGTCGATGCTGCTGCTGGTCTTCACCGTCGTCCAGGCCCCCGAGGTGGGCTGGACCTCCGTCCGCACCCTGCTCTCCTTCCTGGCCGTCGCCGTGCTGCTGACCGTCTTCGTCCTGGTCGAGCGGCGCTCGCCCGGCCCGCTGATCCGGCTCGGCGTGCTGCGCTCGGGCAGCCAGGTCCGCGCCCAGCTCGGGGCGATGGCCTTCTTCGGCTCCTACGTGGGCTTCCAGTTCCTGGCGACGCTGTACATGCAGACCCTGCTGGGCTGGTCGGCGCTGCACACCGCGCTGGCCTTCCTGCCGGCCGGTGCGCTGGTGGCGCTGTCCTCGACGAAGGTCGGCTCGGTCGTGGACCGGTTCGGCACCCCACGGCTGATCGTGACGGGCTTCGCCCTGATGGCCGCCGGTTACGCCCTGTTCCTGCGCGTCGACCTCACCCCGGTCTACGCCGCCGTCATCCTGCCCAGCATGCTGCTGATCGGCGCGGCCTGCGCGCTGGTCTTCCCCTCGCTCAACATCCAGGCGACCAATGGCGTGGCGGACCACGAACAGGGCATGGTCTCCGGCCTGCTGAACACATCGGTGCAGGTGGGCGGCGCGCTCTTCCTCGCCGTGGTCACGGCCGTGGTGACCGCGGGCGCCCCGGCGGACCCCACCCCGCAGGCCGTGCTGGACAGTTACCGCCCCGGCCTGATGGTGGTTACGGGCGTCGCCGCCCTCGGCCTCCTGATCACCCTGCCCGGCCTGCGCACCCGCCGTTCCCGCGGGTCGGTCGTGGTCACCGGGTCCACCGCGGAGAAGGCGGTCGCGGAGCGGGTTCCGGTCCGCGACTAGGGCCCTGTCGTCACCTTCCCGTCGATGCCCGCGGGGCGCGCGGCGACGTGACGAGAGGGCACAGGGGGACGCCTCCGCGTGCGCCCGGCGGGCCGGTTGCCCCGCCGGGCGCGCACCTGTGAGACTGCCGGTATGACCGGCCACGGGGGACGTCGCACGCAGGCGGAACGCGATGCGATCACCGTCGAGATCGGGTACGCGCTGTTCAGCGCGGCCTTCGCGGCGGCCGTGCTGTTCGGGGCGGTCGCCGGGCCGGCGCTGCTGTTCGACCTCCCGGACCCCTTGGAGAAGGTGCTCCTCCGGACGGGACTCGCGGTCTCCCCCGTGATGTTCCTGGTCCGGGTGGTGAGTGTGCTCATCCGGTTCCGCGCGGAAGCCGTGGCCGCCCGCACCGACGCAACGTCCGGCGACGGCAACGGCGACGGCAACGGCAACGGCGAGATCGAACGCCGTGGCGGTCGGCCCAGCCAGCCCGGTCCGACCAGCCCCGACTCGTAGGCCGGCACCACCGGTTGGGCCCGGTCCCGGGCTCCCGGTTTCACCATGGTGCGGCTGACGTGGGTCTTCGCGGTGAGCGGGCTGACCACCAGGCAGTGGGCGATCTGCTCGTCGGCCAGACCGATCCCCACGAGCGCCATCACCTCCCGTTCCCGCCCGGTGAAACGTGCCGGCCCGGAGGCGGCCGCGGGCTCCTTGGAGCGGGCGGCGAACTCCGCGATGAGCCGCCGCGTCACCCCGGGCGGCAACAGGGCGTCCCCCGCCACCGCCGCCCAGCGTCGCCGACCCGCTCCCGCATGCCCGCCGGGCCGTTGCCGCTGCGGGCGGCGTCCGTGCCGGCCGCCGGCCGCAGCGCCCCCGCGGGCGCTACCCGAGTCCCACCCCCTTGGCCAGCCCCGTCGCGGCATGACGGAAGAACGGCTCACGGTCCTCGACGATACGGTTGAACTGGCCGAACACCTCGAAGCCGACCAGCCCGTACAGCTGGGCCCAGGCCGCCACCAGTGCCGTGGCCGTCTCAGGGGAGAGTTCGGGCGCGACGTCGGCCGTCAGCCGCTCCGCCTCGGCACGCAACTCGGCCGGAAGGGGCGGCGCGGCGGGCGGGGCGGCCAGGCCCGCGTCCCGGGCGATACCGATCAGCAGGTGCCCGACCCGGGCGGCGGCGGGCACCGTCGTCTGCGGTGCGCTGTAGCCGGGCACCGGCGAGCCGTAGATCAGTGCGTACTCGTGCGGATGCGCCAGCGCCCAGGCTCGCACCGCCTCGCAGACCGCGACCCAACGCCGGACGGGGTCTGCGTCGGCGACGGCTGAGTGGGCGGCCTCCGCGCTCTCGCCGAGGGAGTCGTAGGCGTCGATGATGAGCGCGGTGAGCAGGTCGTCGCGGCTGGGGAAGTAGCGGTACAACGCGGAGGAGACCATGCCCAGTTCGCGGGCGACGGCCCGCAGGGACAGCTTGGCGGCTCCCTCGGCGGCGAGCCGGCGACGGGCCTCCTCCTTGATGGTGGCGGTGATCTCGATGCGGGCGCGGGCGCGGGCCCCTCGGGTGGCGCTGCTCATGGACACCAGTGTTCCACGAGTCGGGAGCAGTGCACACAATCAAGAGCAGTGAACCGAAAAAAGAACACCGAACCAAAAAGAGAGCGGTGCTCTTGCCGGAGAGGGACGATCCGGTGCAGACTTCCACCACAGAGCGAGAGCAGTGCTCACACTTACCGTCCAGGAGGCATCCATGTCCGCCGCCCACGTCAAGAAGCCCGGCTGGTTCACCGTCAACGTCCTCAACCGGGCCGTCGCCTGGCTGACCCGACGCGGGCTGAGCGTGTGGGGGTCCAGGGTCCTGGCGGTGCGCGGCCGCAAGAGCGGTCAGTGGCGGACCACGCCGGTGAACCTGCTGACGCTGGACGGGCGCCAGTACCTCGTCGCCCCGCGCGGTCACGTCCAGTGGACGCACAACATGCGCGCGGCCGGCGGCGGTGAACTGCACCTGGGCAGAAAGGTGGACGAGTTCACCGCGGCCGAGGTCGGCGACGACGAGAAGGTGCCGCTGCTGCGCGCCTACCTCAAACGCTGGAAGGCGGAGGTGGGTGTCTTCTTCGACGGTGTCGGGCCCGACTCCCCCGACGCCGACCTGCGCCGCATCGCCCCCGACCACCCGGTGTTCCGGATCACGGTCATCGGGAGCCGGTGACCCGCACCGTCCGGCACCGGCCCCGGGAGCGGACATGCACAAAACCGGCGCCCCGAACCACTCGGACGGACGAAGGACGAAGAACGACGGACGAAGGACGACGGACGAAGGACGAAGGACGAAGGACGACGCCTCAGGAACCGGCCTCCTCGGCCGCGTCCGGGCCCGCAGCCGCCTGCCGCCGGTCCATCACGTTCAGGGCGCGCTGGGCCAGCGGGTGCGAGCGCACGAGCTCGCCGAGGGTCGTCCGGCCGCGGGTGATGTCCGTGAACGCCCGCCAGGCCGGACGCACACCGGTCAGGGCCGCGTGGAAGAGACCCGGACGCCGCTCGAAGAGGGCCAGCATCCGCTTGCCCACGCTCATCTCCACACCGAGCCCCGCCTTGATCGCGAAGGCGTAGTTGAGAGCCTGGCGACGGGCGTCCACCGCGTCGTGCGCCTCCGCGATGCGCACCGCCCACTCGCCGGCGATCCGGCCCGAGCGCAGCGCGAAGGAGATTCCCTCGCGCGTCCACGGCTCCAGCAGCCCCGCCGCGTCGCCGCACACCAGCACCCGGCCGCGTGAGAGCGGCGAGTCGTCGGCGCGGCAGCGGGTCAGATGACCGGAGGAGATGCTCGGTTCGAAGCCGGCGAGGCCGAGCCGCCCGATGAAGTCCTCCAGGTACCGCTTGGTGGCGGCGCCCTCGCCGCGCGCGGAGATCACCCCGACCGTCAGCGTGTCCCCCTTGGGGAACACCCAGCCGTAACTGCCGGGCATCGGGCCCCAGTCGATGAGGACCCGGCCCTTCCAGTCCTCGGCGACCGTCTCGGGCACCGGGATCTCCGCCTCCAGGCCGAGGTCCACCTGGTCGAGCTTCACGCCGACGTGTGCCCCTATGCGGCTCGCGCTGCCGTCGGCGCCGACGACCGCCCGGGCCAGCACCGCCTCTCCGCCCTGCAGGACGACCGCGACCGTGCGCCGGTCGGGCACGGCCGAGCCGTGCTGCTCGACGCGCGTGACCGTGACGCCGGTGCGCAGTTCGGCGCCGGCCTTCTGCGCGTGCTCGACGAGCTGCTGGTCGAACTCGGGCCGGTTGATCAGCCCGAACAGCATCTGCCGGGAACGGCGGGTACGGGTGAAGCGTCCGTTGTTCGAGAACGTCACCGCGTGCACCCGGTCCTGGAAGGGCAGTTCGAAGCCCGGTGGGAGGGCGTCGCGGGAGGGACCGATGATGCCGCCGCCGCACGTCTTGTAGCGGGGCAGCTCCGCCTTCTCCAGCAACAGCACGCGCCGCCCCGCGACCGCCGCCGCATAGGCGGCCGAAGCCCCCGCGGGTCCCGCGCCCACCACGACGACGTCCCACACCTGCTGCACGTCGTCCGCCGAAGAGTTCTCGCTGCTCACGATGGTCTACTGCTCCCGATCAAGCCGCCTGCCGCACCTGTCCCCCGCATCCTACGACCGAGATCGCCGCGGTCGGTTGTGGGAGGATCGGCAACACTCATCGGTACAACGTCGCACCCACAAGGAGCGTGCCCATGTCGTCGAATCCGGTCGCCGAGACCGTCGCCTCGCTGATGCCCAGGGCGAAGGCGGAGCTCACCGAACTGGTGGCCTTCAAGTCGGTGGCGGACTTCGACCAGTTCCCGCGCTCCGAGAGCGAGGCCGCGGCGAACTGGATCGTCGCCGCCCTGCGCGCCGAGGGCTTCCAGGACGTGGCCCTCCTCGACACTCCCGACGGCACGCAGTCGGTGTACGGCTTCCTGCCGGGCCCTGAGGGCGCGAAAACGGTTCTGCTGTACGCGCACTACGATGTGCAGCCGCCGCTGGACGAGGCCGGCTGGGCCACCCCGCCCTTCGAGCTGACCGAGCGCGACGGCCGCTGGTTCGGACGGGGCACCGCCGACTGCAAGGGCGGCTTCATCATGCACCTGCTGGCCCTGCGCGCCCTCAAGGCGAACGGCGGGGTGCCCGTCCATGTGAAGGTGATCGTCGAAGGCTCCGAGGAGCAGGGCACGGGTGGCCTGGAGCGGTACGCCGAGCAGCACCCCGAGCTGCTCGCGGCCGACACCATCGTGATCGGCGACGCGGGCAACTTCCGGGTCGGTCTGCCCACCGTGACCTCCACGCTGCGCGGCATGACGATGATGCGGGTGAGCGTCGACACCCTCGCGGGCAACCTGCACTCCGGCCAGTTCGGCGGCGCCGCGCCCGACGCGCTGGGTGCGCTGATCCGCGTACTGGACTCGCTGCGCGCGAAGGACGGCTCGACGACCGTCGACGGCCTGACCGACGGCCCGGCGTGGGAGGGACTCCAGTACGACGAGGAGCAGTTCCGCAAGGACGCCAAGGTCCTCGACGGCGTCGCACTGATCGGTTCCGGCACGGTCGCCGACCGCATCTGGGCCCGCCCCGCGGTCACCGTCCTCGGCATCGACTGCCCGCCGGTGGTCGGCGCGACCCCGTCGGTGCAGTCGAGTGCCCGGGCGCTGATCAGCCTGCGGGTGCCGCCGGGCGTCGACGCGGCCGAGGCGACGAAGCTGCTCCAGGCCCACGTGGAGGCGCACACGCCGTGGGGCGCGCGGGTGCGGACCGAGCAGATCGGCCAGGGCCAGCCGTTCAGCGCCGACACCACGAGCCCGGCGTACGCGGCGATGGCCGAGGCGATGGCGGTCGCCTACCCCGGCCAGGAAATGAATTACGCCGGCCAGGGCGGCTCCATCCCGCTGTGCAACACCCTCGCGTCGCTGTACCCGCGCGCGGAGATCCTCCTCATCGGCCTGAGCGAGCCGGAGGCCCAGATCCACGCGGTCAACGAGAGCGTCTCACCGGAGGAGCTGGAGCGTCTGTCGGTGGCGGAGGCCCTGTTCCTGCGCACGTACGCGGCGAGCTGAGCCGCGCGCTCCGCTCTCGGCAGAGGGCCTCGCCCGCCTGGTGGGGCCCTCTCCACGGTCGTCCCACGGACGTCGTCGCACTCATCCCCCGTCTGCACCTGCTGCGCTTCCCGGTCGGCCGGGCCCGTCCCCGCGACGGCGTCGACGGGTTGACGCTCTTCGACGCCGGACCACCCGGCTCCGGCCGCGCGATCGCCGACGCGGTCGCCGCCCTGGGGCACGGCCCGGCCGCCGTACGGCGTGCGGTACTCACCCACTTCCACGAGGACCACGAGGAGCACGCGGGCGGCGCGGCGGCGTGACGGTCATCCGAGGGGGACGCCGGCCTCCAGGTAGAGCGCGGCGCCCCGCTCCCGCGCCCGCAGGGCCCAGCGCAGCCGTTCGTAGCGGACCGGGGGCAGCAGGCCGGCGGCCTCCTCCTCGGTGGCGAAGCGCCAGCCCCGCAGTTCGGGGCCCGGCAGCAGCAGCCCCTCGGCCGCCGCGGAGTCGAGCCGGCCGCCGTCGAAGAGCAGGCGCAGCCCGCCGTATCCGGGAGGCGTCGGCCGCTCCCAGTCGACGACGAGCAGCCGCGGTACGTCGGCCAGCCGGACGCCGGTCTCCTCCTCCACCTCGCGCATGCCCGCGCGCGCGGGCGCCTCGCCCGGTTCCACGACACCGCCGGGGAACTCCCAGCCGGGCTTGTAGGTGGGGTCGACGAGCAGCACCCGGTCCCGCTCGTCGAAGAGGAGCACCCCGGCTGCCAGCGTCTCGGCGGTCGGTTCGGGGGTCTGCACGATGTCGCAGGCGGTCACCGCCCCGCTGCCGACCGCCTCCGCGATGCGCAGGGCGGTCTCGTACGGGGTGAGGTCGCTGGAGTCGACGGGGTGGGCGTCCGCGGTGAGCCAGCCGGCGAGGGCGGCGCGGTACGGCTCGATGTGGTCGTACGACCACTGCCGTACCCGTATCTCGCCGTCGGGGAGGCCGGGCGGGAGGTCCCGCCCGGCTATTCGTTCGCGCAGGATCGTTTCCGCCGGGGTCAGCAGCACGTGCCGGACGGCGATCCGGCGGGCGGCGAGGCCGCCGAAGATCTCGTCGCGGTACTCCTGGCGCAGCAGGGTCATGGGGACGACGAGGGTGCCGCCCAGTTCGCCGAGGAGCGCGGCCGCGGTGTCGATCACGAGCCGGCGCCAGATCGGCAGGTCCTGGAAGTCACCGACCTCGGCGAGGCGTTTGGGCGGCAGCAGGTGCGTGAGCGCCGCCCCCACGTCCTCGGGGTCGAAGAGCGTGCTGTTCGGGATCAGGTCGATCAGTTCCCGTGCGGCGGTCGTCTTTCCCGCGCCGAACGCGCCGTTGATCCAGACGACGGTCACGTCTCCCCCTCTGCTGTCGGCCCCCTGTGGCTTGCCCGCTCCACCCTGCCACGGAAACCACCTCCCGTTGAGGGCGCCCGGACGGCGCGGCGCCGGTCCCCGGGCGGTGGGGACCGGCGCCGTGACCGCGGCCGGAAGCCGTCAGCCGGTCCCGCCCAGGGCGTTCTCGTCGAGGGCCAGGCTGTCGTCGGCGATCGTGTGGTCGAGGCTGCTGAGGGTGTCCCCCACGTTCAGTCCGTCGAGGTCCTCACCGCCGGCACCGTGCGAGGGAGTGATCGCCGCGACGACGAAACCGGTGGCGAGGGAGGCGATGGCGAGCATGCTGCGCTTCTTCATGCCCTGATCAACTGCGCAGCCCGCGTGAGGTCACGCGCCGACCGCGATCCCTTCGCGGGCGGAGGGCGGGCACTCGAGAGGGAACGTTCCTCCTGGCCGTCCGTCCCGGGCTCCTCAGACCCCCGCCGCCGTCCTCTCCGGCCCGCTCGCCAGCGCCGCGGCGGCCGCTCCCACCAGCCCGGCGTCGGTGCCCATCTGGGCGGGCACCACGGTCAGCCGCCGTACGAAGGACAGCGTGGCGTAGTCGGCGAGGGACCGCCGCAGGGGCGTGAGGAGGACGTCGCCCGCCTTGCCGACGCCGCCGCCGATCACCGCGATGTCGATCTCGACGAGGGTCGCGGTGGCGGCGATGCCCGCGGCCAGCGCCTGGGCGGCACGCGCGAACGAGGCCACGGCGACGGGGTCGCCCGCGCGGGCGGCGGCGGCCACGGCGGCGGCGGAGGAGTCGCCGTCCGGGCCGGGCCGCCAGCCGTTCTCCAGGGCCCGCCGGGCGATGTTGGGTCCGCTGGCGATGCGCTCCACACAGCCGCGCGCACCGCAGGGACACGGGTCACCGTCGAGATCGACGCTGATGTGACCGATGTGACCGGCGTTGCCGGTGGGTCCGGGATGGAGACGGCCCCCCAGGACGAGACCCCCGCCGACGCCGGTGGAGACCACCATGCACAGGGCGTTGTCGTGGCCGCGGGCGGCGCCCTGCCAGTGCTCGGCGGCGGTGATCGCCACACCGTCGCCGATCAGCTCGACGGGGAGGTTCCCGGTGGCGGCCCGGACCCGCTCGACCAGCGGGTAGTCGCGCCAGCCCGGTACGTTGACCGGGCTGACCGTGCCGGTGGAGGCGTCCACCGGACCGGCGCTGCCGATGCCGAGGGCACGGGCGCGCTCCCACAGCGGCGAGGCCGTGAGGTCCCCGAGCACCTCCTCGACGGCCCGCATCACGGTGTCGCCGTCCTGCTGGGCCGGTGTGGGCCGCTGGGCGCGGACCAGGATCGTGCCGCCGCCGTCCACCAGCGCGCCGGCGATCTTGGTGCCGCCGATGTCCAGCGCGGCCACGAGGTCGGTGTGCATCAGTCTCGGTTCTCCCCGTCAACCATCGAAAAAAGGGCTGGCCGGTCCAGCGGTGGGGACGTGGGCCGGGATTGCGGTGGACAGTCTCCCCCGCATCTGACAACGTTGTCCAGGCCCTATGCTCGTCGGCACATCCTCAACCGCCTCCAGGGACGCCCGCACCGCACGCGTCTCCGTGGACAACAGGACAGGACCCGCCCCGTGCCCGAGACGCCCCGCCGCGCAGTCGGCATCTCCGCGAACCGCTACGGCAATCGTCCCACCATGAAGGACGTGGCGGCACGCGCGGGGGTGGGGCTGAAGACCGTCTCCCGCGTGGTGAACGGCGAACCGGGGGTCACGCCGGAGACGGAGCGGCGTGTCCAGGAGGCCATCGAGGCGCTCGGCTTCCGCCGCAACGACAGCGCGCGGGTCCTGCGCAAGGGCCGTACCGCCAGCATCGGCCTGGTCCTCGAGGACCTCGCCGACCCCTTCTACGGTCCTCTCAGCCGAGCCGTGGAGGAGGTGGCACGGGCCCACGGCGCGCTGCTCATCAACGGCTCCAGCGCCGAGGACCCGGACCGGGAACAGGAGTTGGCGCTGGCCCTGTGCGCGCGCCGGGTCGACGGGCTGGTGGTCATCCCGGCCGGCGACGACCACCGCTACCTGGAACCGGAGATCAAGGCCGGCGTGGCGACGGTGTTCGTCGACCGGCCCGCGGGGGGCATCGACGCCGACTGCGTCCTGTCGGACAACTTCGGCGGGGCCCGGGAGGGCGTGGCCCACCTCGTCGCGCACGGGCACCGCAGGATCGGCTTCATCGGGGACATGCCGCGCATCCACACCGCGGCCGAGCGGCTGCGCGGTTACCGGGCGGCGATGGAGGACGCGGGGATAGCCGTGGAGGACGCCTGGATGTCCCTGGGTGTCACCGATCCCGCACGGGTGCGCCGGGCGGCCCGGGAGATGCTCTCCGGGCCCGCCCCGGTCACCGCGGTCTTCTCGGGCAACAACCGGGTGACCGTCACCGTGATCCGGGTGCTCGCCGAGCAGAGCCGCCCCGTCGCCCTCGTGGCCTTCGACGACCTGGAGCTGGCCGACCTGCTCGAGCCGGGCGTCACGGTGGTCGCGCAGGACGCAGCCGCCCTGGGCCGTACCGCCGCCGACCGCCTGTTCCGGCAGCTGGACGGCACCCTGATCGCCCCGGAGCGCATCACCCTGCCCACCCGGCTCATCGCCCGCGGCTCGGGCGAACTGCCGCCGGCGGACTGAACCCGGCCCGGACGGACACACGGAGCACCGCGCCCGGAAGGCCAAGGACCCGGCCGAAGCGGCGCGGCGGCCGTCCGGTGACTGCGGCACGTCGCCTCTCGCGGGTGCCGGACGCCGGTGAGGCACTCTGCGGCACGGCGGGGCGGGACGGCCCCGGTACCGGTCGGTTCCGGTGATCGGCCGCGGACCCCCGAGCCGGCGGACACCGGCGGTGTGGCCGCATCGAGCCGGGACGGGGGCCCGGAAGCCTCTTCCTGGCTAGGATCGCCGTACGGCATCGCGTGTCGGTCACCGGCCGGGTGAGGCATGGAGGTGCCCGTGAGTTTGCCTTATGGAGGCATTCCACACATGTCAGTACAGCTGAACCACACGATCGTCCACTCCCGTGACAACCGGGAGTCCGCCGAGTTCCTGGCCCACGTCCTGGGACTCGAAGTCGGTTCCGAGTGGGGCCCGTTCGTCCCGGTCGGCACCGGCAACGGGGTCACCCTGGACTTCGCCACCGTCCCGGCGGAGTCCATCACCGTGCAGCACTACGCGTTCCTCGTCTCCGAGGAGGAGTTCGACGCCGCGTTCGGGCGGATCAGGGAAGCCGGGATCACGTACTTCGCCGACCCGCACGGAAAGCGGCCGGGTGAGATCAACCACCATCACGGCGGGCGGGGGCTGTACTTCATGGACCCCGCCGGGCACGGGATGGAGATCATCACCACGCCCTACACCTTCCCCGAGCAGCAGCGGAAGCAGTAGCAGTCGCAGGAGTAGTCACGGTCAGGACCTGAAGTCCTGCGGCCGGCCGGGGCACCCCTCCCCGGCCGGCCGTACCGCCCGCCCACTCGCTCGCCGCGGCTACTGCCCGGATGCCGTCAGGCCGCCCCGGCGCGGTGCCGCGAAGCCCTCCAGGGCGGTCCGTGTCAGCCCGGTGGCGGCGGTCACCTCGGCCGCATCGAGGGCGCCGCAGTCCAGACCGCGCAGGAGATGGCCGCTGAGGGCCTTGGCGGTCGCCGGCTCGTCCATCACATCGCCGCCGGTCCGGCCGGCGTACCGGGAGAGGCGCTCGGCGGCCTGCGCGAAGCCCTCGCGGTAGAAGGCGAAGACGGCCGCGTAGCGGGTCGGGAGGTGGCCGGGGTGCATGTCCCAGCCCTGGTAGTAGGCGCGGACCAGCGCGCGGCGGGTGAGGCCGTAGTGCAGGCGCCAGGCGTCGTGGACCTGGGCGGTGGGGCCCACCGGCAGGACGTTGGTGGACCCGTCGCAGACGCGTACGCCGGTGCCGGCGGCGGCGACCTGCATGACGGCCTTGGCATGGTCGGCGGCGGGATGGTCGGCGGCCTGGTGGGCGGCGGACACGCCGAGGCAGGCGCTGTAGTCGAAGGTGCCGTAGTGCAGTCCGGTGGCGCGCCCCTCGGCGGCCTGGATCATCCGGGCGACGGTGGCGGTGCCGTCGGCGGCGAGGACGGCCTGGCTGGTCTCGATCTGGATCTCGAAGCCGAGTCGGCCGGGGGTGAGCCCGCGCGCCCTCTCGAAGGCCTCCAGGAGCCGGACCATCGCGGTGACCTGCTCGGCGTAGGTCACCTTCGGCAGGGTCAGCACCAGCCCGTCGGGCAGGCCGCCCGCGTCCATCAGGCCGGTGAGGAAGATGTCCAGGGTGCGGATGCCCCGGTCGCGGACGCCGGCCTCCATGCACTTCATGCGGATGCCCGTCCAGGGGGCCGCCGTGCCCTTGGCGTACGCCTCGGCGATCAGCCGGGCGGCGCGGGCGGCCGCCTCGTCCTCCTCGGCGTCGGGGCGGGGTCCGTACCCGTCCTCGAAGTCGACGCGCAGGTCCTCGATCGGCTCACGCTCCAGCTTGGCGCGCACACGCGTGTACACGGGCTCGGCGAGTTCGCCGGGAAGGCCGAGGACGGCGGCGAGGGACGCGGCGTCGGGGGCGTGCTCGTCGAGGGCGGCGAGGGCGCGGTCGCCCCAGGAGCGGACGGTGTCGGCGGCGAAGGCGTCGCCGGGGACGTAGACGGTGTGGACGGGCTGGCGGGTGCCGGGGTCTCCGGGGTAGCGGCGTTCGAGTTCGGCGTCGACCGGGGCGAGGGAGGCGCCGATCTCCTCGCCGACGGCACCCGCGAGGCTCGTCGCCACGGTCTCCTGCTGGCCCTGGCCC
Organism: Streptomyces sp. NPDC088766; assembly: GCF_044750845.1. Lineage (NCBI taxonomy): Bacteria > Bacillati > Actinomycetota > Actinomycetes > Kitasatosporales > Streptomycetaceae > Streptomyces > Streptomyces sp. NPDC088766. The sequence continues at coordinate 63,223 of NZ_JBIVKQ010000012.1, forward strand.
ATTCCCGCACCCTCCTGTTTTCCGCTGTACGGAATCAACAATCCGTTGAAGGAAGCTAACCGTGGGGCTTCCCCGGGGTCAACACCCTGTCCACGCCCTGGCACCTGTGCCCCCTTCCGCGGCGAGGCCCTCTTCCGTCCGCCCGTTCGTGCACTCACCCTGGCGTGAGGGCGGAAAGGGGGGCCACTTGGCGGACAACGCAGGACTCACGCGGCGTACGGGGCTGCGGACGGTGCTGGCCGCCGCCGTCGGCGTTCCCCTGATCGGGGCGGTCCGGGCCTCCTCGGCCGACCGGGCCCCCTCGGCCGGCACGACGTCGCTCAGGAGGGCCGCCGCCGTCCCGCGCCTGGAGGTCATGACCTTCAATCTCCGGTTCCCCAGCACCGAGGAACCCCACAGCTGGGCGGCCCGCCGTCCGGCGATGCGCGCCCTGCTGCGTGCGGCGGCACCCCATGTCATCGGCACCCAGGAGGGCGAACCACCCCAACTGCGGGACATCGAGGCCGACCTGGGACCCCACTACGACTGGATCGGCACCGGCCGAGGCGGCGGCGACGAGGAGTCGATGGCCGTCTTCTACGACACCCGGCGGCTCGCCCCGGTCGAGCACGCCCACTTCTGGCTCTCCGACACCCCGGCGGTGCGCGGCTCCAACACCTGGGGCGGAGCACATCCCCGGATGGTCACCTGGGTCCGTTTCCGTGACCTGAAGGCGTCCGGGCGCCAGTTCCGCCTCGTCAACACCCACCTCGACAACGCGGGTCAGTACGCCCGTGAACGTGCCGCCGCGATGATCGCCGAACGCCTCGCCGCGTTCGGTCCCGGCCTGCCCGTGCTGGTCACCGGCGACTTCAACGCCGCCGCCCGGCGCAGCGCGGTCCACGACACGCTGCTGGCCGCCGGTCTGGTCGACACCTGGGACACGGCGAGGTGGCGCGGTGCCGCGTACGGGACGTTCCACGCGTACCGGGGGCCGCAGCCGGGCGGGGACCGCATCGACTGGATCCTGGCGACGCCGGACGTCCCGGTCCACCGGACGTGGGCGGACACCTTCTCGCTCGACGGCCGGTACCCGAGCGATCACCTGCCGGTGTGCGCCTCGGTGTCCCTGGGATGAGCCGAGGCCCCCGCGACCGGTCCGGTCGTGAGGGCCTCGCACAGCGGCGGCCGGGGATCAGCCCTTGCGGGTGTTGATCTCCTCGGTGAGCTGGGGGACGACGTCGAAGAGGTCGCCGACGACGCCGTAGTCGACCAGGTCGAAGATCGGGGCCTCGGCGTCCTTGTTGACGGCCACGATCGTCTTGGAGGTCTGCATGCCGGCGCGGTGCTGGATCGCGCCGGAGATGCCGTTGGCGATGTACAGCTGCGGCGACACACTCTTGCCGGTCTGGCCGACCTGGTTGGTGTGCGGGTACCAGCCGGCGTCCACCGCCGCGCGCGAGGCGCCGACGGCCGCGCCGAGGGAGTCGGCGAGGGCCTCGATGAGTCCGAAGTTCTCGGCGCCGTTGACGCCGCGGCCGCCGGATACCACGATCGCGGCCTCGGTCAGCTCCGGGCGGCCCGTCGACTCGCGCGGGGTGCGCGCGATGACCTTGGTGCCGGTCGCGGCGGCGGAGAAGGTCACCGCGAGGGCCTCGACGGCGCCGGCGGCCGGAGCGGCCTCGACGGCGGCGCTGTTGGGCTTGACGGTGATGACCGGGGTGCCCTTGACGACCCGGGAGGTGGTCGTGAAGGACGCGGCGAACACCGACTGGGTGGCCACCGGGCCCTCCTCGCCGGCCTGCAGGTCGACGGCGTCGGTGATGATGCCGGAGGCGGTGCGCAGCGCCAGGCGGGCGGCGATCTCCTTGCCCTCCGCGGAGGACGACAGCAGCACCGCGGCCGGGGACACCGCCTCGACGGCGGCCTGGAGCGCGTCGACCTTCGGTACGACCAGGTAGTCGGCGTACTCCGGCGCGTCGTGGGTCAGGACCTTGACCGCGCCGTGCTCGGCGAGCACGGCGGCGGTCTTCTCGGCGCCCGCGCCCAGGGCGACGGCGACCGGCTCGCCGATCCGGCGGGCCAGGGTCAAAAGCTCCAGGGTGGGCTTGCGGACGGCACCGTCCACGTGGTCGACGTAGACGAGGACTTCAGCCATGGGAATGCTCTCCTGCGAAACGAAGGTGAAGGGGCGGTCGGCGACTGCGGGGCCTTAGATGAACTTCTGGCCCGCGAGGAAGGCGGCGAGCTGCTTGCCGCCCTCGCCCTCGTCCTTGACGATCGTGCCGGCGGTGCGGGCCGGACGCGCGGCCGCGGACTCGACCCTGGTCCAGGCGCCCTCCAGGCCGACCTCGTCGGCCTCGATGTCGAGGTCGGACAGGTCCCAGGACTGAACCGGCTTCTTCTTGGCGGCCATGATGCCCTTGAAGGACGGGTACCGGGCCTCGCCGGACTGATCGGTGACCGACACCACGGCCGGCAGGGAGGCCTCGAGCTGCTCGGAGGCGGTGTCGCCGTCACGGCGGCCCCTGACGGTGCCGCCCTCGACCGAGACCTCGGACAGCAGGGAGACCTGCGGCACGCCCAGGCGCTCGGCCACCAGGGCCGGGACGACGCCCATGGTGCCGTCGGTGGAGGCCATGCCGGAGACGACCAGGTCGTAGCCGGCCTTCTCGATCGCCCTGGCCAGCACCAGCGAGGTGCCGATGGCGTCGGTGCCGTGCAGGTCGTCGTCCTCGACGTGGATCGCCTTGTCCGCACCCATGGACAGGGCCTTGCGCAGCGCGTCCTTGGCGTCCTCGGGGCCCACCGTCAGGACAGTGACCTCGACGTCGTCGTCGGAGTTCTCGGAGATCTGCAGCGCCTGCTCGACGGCGTACTCGTCGAGCTCGGAGAGCAGACCGTCCACGTCGTCCCGGTCGACGGTCAGGTCATCGGCGAAGTGCCGGTCGCCAGTGGCGTCGGGCACGTACTTCACAGTGACAACGATCCTCAAGCTCACGCCGGCTCTCCTACTGCATCGTCAGTTCTGGCTGCCTTCTTTCAGGCAGCATAGGCGCCACAAGCGGCCGATCCCGATCGGGGCGGCCTGCGTCCCCGAACGAAATATTACTCACCAGTACACCCAGTTCCTGCCCGCTAAGCAAGCGCTTTGAACTGTGACCTCCGCAACGCAGCGTAATCGGAACCGGACGGCTCCGCGGGAGCGCCCGAAGGTGATCAGTCCCGCAGAGCCGTGAAGCGCCCCTGGTGGTAGAGCAACGGGCGGCCCGCGCCGGCGGGATCGCCCAGGACGACCTCGGCGAGGACGATCCGGTGATCGCCGGCGGGCACGCGCGCGACGACCCGGCACACCAGCCAGGCCAGCACGTCGTCGAGGACGGGAACGCCCTCGGGGCCCTCGCGCCAGGACGTCGGCGCGCCGAACCGGTCCGCGCCGCTGCGCGCGAAGGTGGCGGCCAGTTCGCGCTGGTGCTCGCCGAGTATGTGCACGCCGACATGGCCGGCTTCCGAGATCGCCGGCCAGCTGGAGGCGCCGGTGCCGATACCGAAGGACAGCATCGGCGGCTCGGCGGAGACGGAGGTGAGAGAGGTGGCGGTGAAGCCGACCGGTCCGGTCTCGCCCGGCGCCGTGATCACGGCCACACCGGCCGCGTGGCGGCGGAAGACGGAGCGCAGCAGGTCGGGGGAGGCGAGCCGGGGGGTGCGGAGATCGGGCGTGGCCGTCATGGAGTCGTCCTGGTCCTTCTGCCGGAGGTGAGGTGCGGATGCGTGGCTGCTCAACGGCCCGGACAGCGCGCGCTCGCGGTGCGGACGAGGTCGACGTGCACTCGTCCGTGGAGAAGGAGTTCCTCAGGCATACGGTCAGGCTGACGATAGGTGGCGCGTGCAGTCAAGTACGTCCCGGCATCCGGGAGCGGGCTCACAGCCGGCCGCACGCACTCACACCGCCTCGCCCAGGGCCGCGATGACGTCGGCCTTGCGGGGCTGTCCGCTGGCGCGGCGCACGACGTGGCCGTCGGCGTCCAGCACCAGTACGGTCGGGGTCTTGAGCACGGCGAGTTCCCGGACGAGGTCGAGATGCGCCTCGGCGTCGATCTCGATGTGGGTCACCCCGGGGACCAGGTCCGCCACCTCGCCCAGGATCCGGCGGGTCGCCCGGCAGGGGGCGCAGAAGGCGCTGGAGAACTGCACGAGCGTGGCCCGCTCACCGAGTTCGCCGCCCAGCCGGTCCGCCCCGAGCCGTTGTCCTTCGTCGCGCCCGCGCACGCGCACCCTCCCGCTCCGCCGCCGGTGCAGCACTCCGTAGGCGCTCGCCGCGGCGAGCACCGCCACACACACCATGAGTCCGGTCATCATCCGCACAAGCATTCATCAGACTGCAAAGATTCCCGCCTCCCCCCTCCCCCGTCGTTGCGGAATGCTTGATTCATGGACATAGATGCGAGAGGGCCGCGGTTCGGGGCGGCCGTCACGACCGTCGTGCTGGCGGTCGTACTGATCACCCGGAGCCCCTGGCTGCTGGCCTGGCAGACGCTGGCGTTCGCGCTCGGGGCGGCCGGCGGGGTCGGGCGTTCGCCGTACGGCTGGGCCTTCCGGGTGGCGGTCCGTCCGAAGCTGGGGCCGCCCACCGCCTTCGAGGCGCCGCAGCCACCGCGGTTCGCGCAGGCCGTGGGACTGGTCTTCGCGGGCCTGGGTCTGATCGGTTTCGCGCTCGGCCCGGAGTGGCTCGGACTGGCCGCGACGGGGGCGGCGCTCGCGGCGGCGTTCCTCAATGCCGCTTTCGGGTACTGCCTGGGTTGCGAGATGTACCTGCTCGTGCGGCGGGTCACGGTACGGGCGGAGTAAAGAAGATCTAAAAGCCCGAGGTGGACCACGGGGGGCGGACGTGACGAGAATCTCGCGGCCGACGGGCACCAGGACTGGCTACCCGGCCGTTCTTCGGGCACGATCTGCGAGATGCCGTAAACCTACGGCTGCGTAACTTTGCCGCCGGGGAGCCGCTCCCGGGCAGAGATCAGGAAGGGTTCGCGCCGCCCATGGCAGAGCTTGTCTACCGTCCCGTCGTCGGACTCGCCCAGACGCTGTTCAAGGTCTGGGATCTCAAGATCGACTGCAAGGGGTCGGAGAACATCCCGCGCTCGGGCGGAGCCGTGCTGGTGAGCAACCACATCAGCTACCTCGACTTCATCTTCAACGGTCTCGCGGCGCTCCCGCAGAAACGCCTCGTCCGCTTCATGGCGAAGGAGTCCGTCTTCCGCCACAAGGTCTCGGGCCCGCTGATGCGCGGTATGAAGCACATCCCGGTGGACCGCGAGCAGGGGGAGGCGGCCTACGCGCACGCCCTGGACTCGCTGCGCTCCGGCGAGATCGTCGGCGTCTTCCCCGAGGCCACCATCTCGGAGTCGTTCACGCTCAAGTCCTTCAAGTCGGGGGCCGCGCGGCTGGCCCAGGAGGCGGGCGTGCCCCTGGTGCCGATGGCCGTGTGGGGGACGCAGCGGCTGTGGACCAAGGGCCACCCGCGCAACTTCAAGCGCAGCCACACCCCGATCACCATGCGGGTCGGCGAGGCCCTGGAGGCGTCCCGCGACAAGTACGCGGGCGCCCTCACCCGGCAGCTGCGCGAGCGCGTCCAGGAGCTGCTGGAGGCCGCCCAGCGCGCCTACCCGGTCCGCCCCAAGGACGCGAGCGACACCTGGTGGATGCCGGCCCATCTGGGCGGTACGGCGCCGACCCCGGAGCAGGTCCGCGCGGCCGAGACCCGCTGACTCCCGCCCTCCCGCCGGAGACGACGACGGCGAGGACCGTCGGCCGCCGGACGCCGTCGCCCACCCCTCCCCGGCACACGCGCCGGGGAGGTCGGCGACCGCGACCTGCCGGGTGTGCGGCGGAGGTGTCACAGCGAGGTGGGGAGCGTCCTCCAGAGGTGGGGACGGTCGGGGGCCGCCTGGAGCGCGCGCAGGACGGGCGGGGGCGGGGCGGCGTACAGGACGGGGTGGTCGCGCTCACCGGCGGCGGTGTCGGGACGGAAGGCCAGCCGTTCGCCGTCCAGGGAGAACCGGGCGTCCACTCCGGGTCTGTTGCCGCGGGGGTCCTGGCGGTGCCAGGCGCCGTTGAAGCGGACGGCGACCAGTCCGTGGACCACGTCGAACGTCTGGTAGCACAGGGCGGTCGGGATGTCCTCGGCACGCAGCAGCGCGGCCAGCGCGTGGGCCTTGGCATAGCAGATGCCCGTGCGCAGCTCCAGCACGTCGGAGGCGCGCCAGGTGACCCGGAGATCACCGAAGTCCTGGGAGTGGGGGATGGTGTCCCGCACGAATTCGAAGGCCAGCCGCGCATAGGCATACGAGTCGTCCGCATCCTCGGCCAGCCACGCGGCGGTGTCCCGCACCAGGGGGTGGTGGTGGTCGATGACCTCGTCGGCGGCCAAGTAAGCGGACAGGTCGGGGTTCTCCTGGATCAGCTGCATGCCGGGAGAGCATAGGAACGCGATCACCCGAACGTCAATTATTTTCCAGGTGACCGCATACCTATGCGTCATGTGTGATCGCTGCCCAGCTCGCCCTATCGGGCCGTCTCCTCCTTGAGCGCCGCCAGGAACGCGTCGACGTCCTCCTCCGTCGTGTCGAAGGAGCACATCCAGCGCACCACGCCGGCCGGCTCGTCCCAGAAATAGAAGCGGAACCGCTTCTGGAGACGCTCGCTCACGTCGTTCGGCAGCCTGGCGAAGACGCCGTTGGCCTGGACGGGGTAAAGGATCTCCACCCCGTCCACCGCGCGCACGCCCTCGGCCAGCCGCTGCGCCATCTCGTTGGCGTGCCGCGCGTTGCGCAGCCAGAGGTCCTTGGCCAGCAGGGCCTCCAACTGCACCGACACGAACCGCATCTTGGAGGCGAGCTGCATGGACAGCTTGCGCAGGTGCTTCATGTGGGAGACGGCGTCCTGGTTGAGCACCACGACCGCCTCGCCGAACAGCGCGCCGTTCTTCGTCCCGCCGAGCGAGAGGATGTCGACGCCGACCGCGTTGGTGAACGTGCGCATCGGCACGTCCAGGGAGGCGGCCGCGTTGGCGATGCGGGAGCCGTCCAGGTGCACCTTCATGCCGTGCGCGTGGGCGTGCTCGCAGATCGCGCGGATCTCGGCGGGCGTGTACAGGGTGCCCAGCTCCGTGCTCTGGGTGATCGAGACGACCTGCGGCATCGCCCGGTGCTCGTCCTCCCAGCCGAACGCCTGCCGGTCGATCAGCTCGGGGGTGAGCTTGCCGTCCGGCGTCGCGACGGTGAGCAGCTTCAGGCCGCCCATGCGCTCCGGTGCGCCGCCCTCGTCCACGTTGATGTGAGCGCTCTCGGCACAGATCACCGCCCCCCAGCGGTCGGTGACGGCCTGGAGCGCGACGACGTTGGCGCCGGTGCCGTTGAAGACCGGGAACGCCTCCGCCGTCGGACCGAAGTGGCTGCGGACGATCCGCTGGAGGTTCTCGGTGTAGTCGTCCTCGCCGTAGGCGACCTGATGGCCGCCGTTGGCCAGGGCCAGGGCGGCCATCACCTCCGGGTGGGCCCCGGCGTAGTTGTCGCTGGCGAAACCGCGGACCTCCGGGTCGTGATGACGACGCGCGTCGGTCCTGGGTGGGTTCACGGCTTCTCGGTGAGCCACAGACGGTGTCCGTTCACTTCGGCGGCGGGCTTCTCCCAGACGCCGGCGATGGCCTCGGCCAGGTCCTTGACATCGGTGAAGCCCGCGAACTTCGCGTTGGGCCGCTCGGCGCGCATCGCGTCGTGCACCAGCGCCTTCACCACCAGGATCGCAGCCGCGGAGGTCGGCCCGTCGGGCCCCCCCGCCTTGCGGAAGTAGTCGGCCATCGACAGCGTCCACGCCTCGGCGGCGGCCTTGCCGGCGGCGTACGCGGCGTTGCCCGCGGTGGGCTTGCTGGCTCCCGCGGCACTGATCAGGACGTACCGGCCGCGGTCGCTGCGCTGGAGCGCCTCGTGGAAGGCCAGCGACGTGTGCTGCACGGTGCGGATCAGCAGCAGTTCCAGGAAGTCCCAGTCGTCGAGGCTGGTCTTGGTGAAGGTCTCGCTGCCGCGCCAGCCGCCGACGAGGTGCACGAGACCGTCCACCCGGCCGAGGTCCTTCTCGATCCGGGCGGCCCAGTCCTGGGTGGACTTCAGGTCGAGCAGGTCGACCGGTTCGCCCATGACGGTCGCGCCGCCGGACGCGTAGCTCGCCGCGTCGACGGCCTCCGCGAGCCGCTCCGGGTCGTTGTCCGCGCCCACCACGGTCGCGCCCGCCTCGGCGAGCCTGATCAGCGCCGCCCGGCCGGCGGGTCCGCCCGCGCCGGCCACCGCGATCACCGCACCGCTGAGAGCCCCGTTCCCCATGGTCTTCGCCTCCTGAGCAGTGTTCTCGGTACGCAGGTCGCTCACGCGGCGATCCGCTCGGCGGCGTCCGCCGTGATGCCCCGGGTGGAGGCGATCACGTTCTTCAGCTTCTTGGACAGCGCCTCATAGAACATGCTCAGCGGAAACTCGTCCGGAAGCACGTCGTCGACGAGCTTGCGGGGCGGCTGGGTCAGGTCCAGGGCGTCCGGCCCCTTGGCCCACCTGGAGCCGGGGTGCGGGGCGAGGTAGGTGGAGACCAGCTCGTAACCGGCGAACCAGTGGACGAGCTTGGGCCGGTCGATGCCGTCGCGGTAGAGCTTCTCGATCTCGGCGCACAGCTCGTTGGTGACCTGCGGGGCGCGCTGCCAGTCGATGTGCAGCTTGTTGTCGGTCCAGCGGACGACGTCGTGCTTGTGCAGGTAGGCGAAGAGGAGCTGGCCGCCGAGGCCGTCGTAGTTGCGCACCCGCTCGCCGGTGACCGGGAAGCGGAACATGCGGTCGAAGAGGACCGCGTACTGCACGTCACGGGCCTGCGGAACGCCGTCGGCCTCCAGCTTCACGGCCTCCTTGAAGGCGGTGAGGTCGCAGCGCAGCTCCTCCAGGCCGTACATCCAGAACGGCTGGCGCTGCTTGATCATGAAGGGGTCGAAGGGCAGGTCGCCGTGGCTGTGGGTGCGGTCGTGGACCATGTCCCACAGGACGAAGGCCTCCTCGCAGCGCTTCTGGTCGTGGACCATGGCGGCGATGTCCTCGGGCAGTTCCAGGCCCAGGACGCCGACCGCGGCGTCGGTGACACGACGGAAGCGGGCGGCCTCGCGGTCGCAGAAGATGCCTCCCCAGGAGAAACGTTCCGGCGCTTCGCGGACGGCGATGGTCTCCGGGAAGAGCACGGCCGAGTTGGTGTCGTAGCCGGCCGTGAAGTCCTCGAAGGTGATGCCGCAGAACAGCGGGTTGTCGTAACGGGTGCGCTCCAGCTCGGCCAGCCAGTCCGGCCAGACCATGCGCAGCACGACCGCCTCGAGGTTGCGGTCCGGGTTGCCGTTCTGCGTGTACATCGCGAAGACGACCAGGTGCTGGAGGCCGTCCGCACGGTTGGCGGCGGGCTGGAAGGCCAGCAGCGAGTCCAGGAAGTCCGGCACCTCGAAGCCGCCTTCGGCCCACCGGCGCAGGTCCTTCACCAGGGCGCGGTGGTAGTCGGCGTCGTGCGGGAGCAGCGGCGACAGCTCCTCGACCGCGGCGACCACACGCTGCACGGCCTGCTCGGCGTCGGCGCGCCCGGGGGCACCCTCGGCCGCGAAGTCGATCGATCCGTCCTTCGCCTGCCAGGGCCTGATCCGCTCCACGGCATCCTTGAGCACGGGCCAGGCCGGGTGCTCCACCACCCTGGCCACGGGGGGAACCCGCCCCTCCGAACCCACCTGCACAAGAATTTCCGTCATGTCCCATCCTCCACGGAGAACCTCACGTATGGACACCGTACGCATAAGAGGTTTCTTCCAGCAAGATGACCTTCGGGAAATTATCCTGCTCACCGCCATGGTCACCGCGTTTTTTCCTGTACGTCATCGGGCGGTCGGAGGCTTTCGGCGCGGGCCGCCGGGTAGGGGTTCCCGGGGTGCGCGCCGACCGCACCGGTCCGTCCAGGAAAGCGAGTCGTGACGTGAACGTCCCCACCATCGGCCACCGCGGAGTCATGGGCGTCGAGCCCGAGAACACCCTCAGGTCGTTCGTCGCCGCCGAGCGGGCCGGTCTGGACGCGGTCGAGCTGGATCTGCACCTGAGCAAGGACGGCGCGCTCGTGGTCATGCACGACGCCGATGTCGACCGCACCACGGACGGCAGCGGGCCGGTCGCCGACCACACCCTCGCGGAACTGCGCGCCCTGGACGCCGGACTCGGCGAACGGGTGCCGGTCTTCGAGGAGGTCCTGGCGGCGGTGTCGGTACCGCTCCAGGCCGAGATCAAGGATGTGCAGGCGGCGCGGGCGCTGGCCGAGGTGATGCGGGAGCGGGACCTGGTGGAGCGGGTGGAGGTGTCCTCGTTCCACGACGAGGCCGTCGCCGAGATCGCCCGGCTGGTTCCCGGCGTGCGCACCGCGCTCATCGACAGCCTCCACCCCGTCCGGGCCGACCCGAGCGGGCAGGCCCTCCACGGCCCCGGCATCGCGGAACGCGCGGTGGCCGCCGGCGCCGCCACCGTGTGCCTGAAGCTGCGGCGGCTCACCCTGGAGATCGTCGAGGAGGTCCGCGGGCACGACCTGCGGATCATCGGCTGGGTGGTCAACACCCCGGACCAGCTGCGCCTGGCACGGGCCTTCGGACTGGACGGCGTGACCACGGACCGGCCGGAGATCGCCGACGCCGGTCGGCTCGCGGGCAAGGACTCCGGCCGGCCCGGCAGCGGGGACACCGGCCGGCCGTAGCTCAGGCACCGACGGCCGGGCCGTGAGGGACGGGGACACCTGCGTCTGCGTCGCGGGAGCGGGGACATCGGCGGACCGCTGTTCGGGAACACCGGCCGGCCGGGGGTCGGGCACACCGCCGTTTCACGGCGTGAGGCTCAGCCGAGGGGCTTGACCAGCAGCTCGAACTGGAGGTCGTCGCGCTGCGGGACGCCGAAGCGCTCGTCGCCGTAGGGGAACGGCGTCATCCGGCCGGTACGGCGGTAGCCGCGCCGCTCGTACCAGGCGATGAGGTCGTCGCGCACCGAGATCACCGTCATGTGCATCTCGGTGACGCCCCATTCGGCGCGGGCCCGGCGCTCGGCCTCCTCCAGCACCGTCCGGCCGAGACCGCCGCCCTGGATGGTGGGGCTGACCGCGAACATGCCGAAGTAGGCGTACTCGCCGCGGTGTTCGAGCTGGCAGCAGGCGACGATCCGGCCCTCCCGCTCCACCGTGAGCACCCGGGAGTCGGGCGACTCGATGATCTCCCGGACGCCTTCGGGGTCGGTGCGCTGCCCTTGCAGGATGTCCGCCTCCGTGGTCCAGCCGGCCCGGCTGGAGTCCCCGCGGTAGGCCGACTCGACGAGCGCGACCAGCGCGTCCACGTCGGCGTCGGCGGCGTCACGGAAGCTGACATCGGTGGCGGTGGTGTCCATGCGGGGTTCTCCGGATCTGTGGCGCGGCTGGGCACCGCCGAGCCTAACCGTCGCCTACGCTCCGGATGCATGGTGCATGTACTCGGCAGTCGAATCCTGCTCCGCCCCACCGATCCCGAGCGCTCCCGCGCCTTCTACGGGGAACAGCTGGGCCTCGCCGTGTACCGCGAGTTCGGTACGGGCCCGGAACGGGGCACCGTCTACTTCCTCGGCGGCGGGTTCCTGGAGGTCTCGGGGCGGGCTCAGACCCCGCCGGACCCCGCCGTACGGCTGTGGATGCAGGTCCCCGACGCGGCGGCGGCCCACGAGGAGCTGACGGACGCGGGGGTGGAGATCGTCCGGCCGCCGGTGAGGGAGCCGTGGGGTCTGGTCGAGATGTGGATCGCCGACCCGGACGGGACGCCGATCGTGCTGGTGGAGGTGCCGGCGGACCATCCGCTGCGGTACCGGCCGGGCATCTGACCTCAGCGGATGCCGGGGAGCGGACCCGGGTCTAGCGTGCTGAGGGGGTGCTCCCTCTGCCGGAAGGAACGTCATGAAGCTCGACGTGCCCGTGCCCGGTGGGCCCTGCTGGGCCGAGCTGGGCACCGACGACCTGGCGGCCGCCCAGCGGTTCTACACGGAGTTGTTCGGCTGGCGGTGCGAGACCGACCCGAGGGAGGAGGCGGGCGGCTACACCGTCGCGCACCTCGGGAAGGCCGACGTCGCCGCGCTCAGCCCTCTGTACCAGAAGAGCCAGCCGGTGGCCTGGAACGTGTCCTTCGGGGTCTCGGACGCCGACGTCACCGCGCGGATGATCGAGGAGGCCGGGGGCAAGGTGCTGGTCGGCCCGATGGACGTGTTCGACATGGGCCGTTTCGTCGTCGCCCTCGACCCCGGCGGGGCCGCCTTCCAGCTGTGGCAGGCGCAGGCCTTCCCGGGGGCCGGCCTGTTCAACGCGCCCGGCTCGCTGGGCTGGGTGGAGCTGCTGACCCGCGACACCGCACGGGCGGAGGCGTTCTACACCACCGTGTTCGGATGGACCGTGGCCACCTCCGAGTACTACACGCGGTGGGGTGTCGGCGGCGTCGACTTCGGCGGCATGATCGCGATGGACGACAAGTTCCCGCCCGAGGTGGCGCCGCACTGGCTGCCGTACTTCGCGGTGGCCGACGTGGACGCCGCGGCCTCGACGGCCGGACGTGCGGACGGCACGGCACTGATGGCGCCGGCCTCGGTGGCGGACGGCCCGCGGATCGCGGTGCTGCGGGACCCGCGGGGAGCGTTGTTCGGCGTGTACCGGGCCGGCGACGAGCCCTGAGCCCGGCACGCCGCAGCGGGGTGTTCTCGGCGTCGGCTTGGACGTCGGCTTGGGCGTCGGCGTCGGCTTGGACGTCGACCTGGGCCTCGGCGTCGGCGTCGGCTTCGGCTTCGGCTTCGATCAGATCCGCAGCGCCTGCATGTGACCCTCCAGTCGGCTGAGCAACTCCCCCAGCAGGCCGGCGAGTTCGTCCTGCCGGTCGGTGTCAAGGGCGGACAGTACGGCACTCTCGTAGGCGAGTTGCTCGGGCATGATGCCGTCGACCAGCGCGCGGCCGGCCTCGGTGAGGCGGAGGTGGGCGACGCGGCGGTCCCGGGCGTCCCCGCGGCGTTCCACCAGACCCCGTTCGGTCAGGTGCTTGACGCGTTTGGTGACGGCGGCTCCGGAGGAGAACGTCTCCCGGACGAGTTCGCCGGGGGTCAGTTCGTGGTCGGTACGGCGCAGCGCGCCGAGCAGATCGAACTCCGCGCGGGTGAGCCCGGCACGCCGCAGCGGGGCGTCCTCGGCCTGCTGGAGGAGCGCGGCACAGCGGTTGACCCGCCCGATGATCTCCATGGGTCCGGTGTCCAGCTCGGGCCGCACGGCCCGCCACTGCCGCACCACGGAGGCGACGATGTCACCACGGGCCGCGGCCCCGCGAGGGGCGGCGGCCGGCTGGGCGGGGTCTCTTCGGGAGGCGGGGCGGCTCCGCGTGACGTCGGGCCCGGCGGATCCGGTTTCCGCGGCGCCGTCCCCGACGGCCCGGTCCCCGACGGCGCCGAGCCCGGCCGGCCGGTCACGGGCTGCGTCGTCGTGCGGTCCCGGCGTCGTCCCGTCCCGGCCGGCGGACCGCCGGGGGGCCGCGTCGTCCCCGACGTCGGGCTGCCGCCGGGCACCGGTCCCCGGACCGGCGGCGGGCCGCCGCGCGCCTGCCCGGGCCGGCGGCTCCCGCACGTCGGCGCCCTCACCGGCCGGCTCCCCCCGAGCGGCACCGGCCCCGGCGGGACCGGCGGGACGCCGTCGGGTCGCACCGGCACGGCCCCCGCCGGCCGGCCGGCCCCGTGTCCCGCCGTTCCCGCCGGTCGGCCCACCCGCGTCGTCCCCGTCCACAGGCTGTCCCTGCGTCGCCGTCATGGCCGTACGTCCTCCGGTCTCGCCTCGTTGTGCCCGGTCAGGTGGAGTCCCTGGCGCCGGACCGTCGCGGCGAGCGTACGGTGTCCGTTCTGCTCGGCTGCGACGACCCGCTCCTGCGGCAGGGCGCGCTGCCACCACTCGCCGCTCGCGGCGTCGGCGGTGGCGCGCAGATCGACCAGTGCGGCGGCGAGGCCACGGCGGGCGGACTCCAGCGCCGCCGGGGCGGGGTCCGGCCGGGCGAGGAGGCGGGCGGCGGTGTCACGGGCGCGCTCGGCGACCGCGAGGGCGTGTTCGAGGCGGTCGCCGGAGCGGCGGTTGGTGACGGCGACGGCGGCGACGAAGCCGACCAGCGCGCCGACGAGGGTGTCCACGACCCGTTCGGCGATCAGCGTGCCCGCGTCCTCGTACCGGGCGAACTCGGTGATGAGCAGTGCCATCGGGGTCACGCAGACGCTGCCGAGCCAGTAGTTGCGGCTGATCAGCGCCTCCGCGCCGAAGTTCAGGGCGAGGCAGGTGAGGACCAGGGCGGCCTGGTGGAGGTGGGCGAGCGGGACGATCGCGGCGAAGGCGAGGACGCCGACGAGGTTGCCGACGACGCGCTGGACGCCGCGGCTCCAGGTGAGGGTGACGTTGGCCTGGTAGAGGGAGGCGGCGGTGACCAGGGCCCAGTAGGGCCGGCCGACACCGAGTGCGAGGGAGGCGTAGCCGGCCAGGGCGCAGCCGAGGGCGGTGCGGACGGCGAGCGGGGAGAGGGGACCGAGACACCGCCACAACGGCGTTCGCGGTGCGGCCGGCCGGCTGTCCACTCCGAGGAACTCGTCGTCGTCCACCAGGTCGCCGGGGCGCGGGACGGCCCCCGTGCCGCGCAGTGCGCGGGCCCAGTCGCGCAGTCGTACCGGGTCGGTGTCGGCGGGCGCGGCGAGGGCCACCTCGGCGCGGACCACGAGCCGCTCCAGCGCGCGTCCGGTGTCCCCGTCGCGGGCCGACAGCAGCGTCTGCCACGCGGCGTGCACGGCGGCGGCCGCGGTGGCTCGGGTACGGGCGTGCCCCTCGCCGGTGCCGCGCGTGGCGGCGTACGCGGCGGCGGCGTTCAGTGCCTGCGCGGTGGCACGGCGCTCCGGGCCGTGCGGACGCAGCAGGCCCGGCGCCATGCCGACGGTCCAGGACCAGGCGCCCGCGACGAGCGCGAGACCCAGGTGGCCGGGGATCTGGCCGGCGGTCTGCGGCGCGAACAGCGCGGCGGAGCTGATGAAGGTGAGGATGACGTTGCCGGGGGGCCCGATCCGGGTGGCGTCGCAGAGTGTCTTCTGCGCGGCGGCGAGGAGGGCGCCGACGGTGACGAGGACGACGGCGTCGGTGGTGAGGGCGGCCGCGAGCAGCGCGACGGCGAGCCCGCCCGTCATGCCCAGCACCACCAGGGCCAGGACGCGGGCGCGGGCGGCGTAGGGGCGGTTGTGGGCGTACAGCGCGCACAGGGACCCGGCCATGGTGTACATCGCCAGGTCGAGGCGGCCGAGGGCGAGCAGGATCAGGTTGGGCGGGGCGACGGCGGCGACGACGCTGAACGCGGGCTTGAACCAGATGTCGGAAGGGCGTCCGAGTCTCAGCACCCCGGCCAGCGGGAGACGGACACGGGGGCCGCCCCGGTGGCGGGGACGGAGGGCGGGACGGGGGTGGTCGCCGGGTCGCTGGGGGGTCGTGCTGCTCGAACTCACTCTCATCAATTTAGCAGGTGTTTTACTTGTAAACGATATGCCGTGACACCGTCGGGGCACCTCTCTCACCCGCTGTGCTCCGTCGAATGCTCCCCGTGTACATCCTTGCGCTCGCGTGCGCACCGCGTGCCGCGGGCATCGCCTCCCTGGACCGTCCGTCGAGCGGGGAGGTACGCGTGCACGGACCGGCATCGCCCGGCTGGCTGCTGGTCGCCGTGTGCGCGGCCACCGGCGCCTACTGCCTGCTGCGGATGCGGAGCAGCGACGAGACCCAGCGCCGGGCCGCGGGCGACGAGGCACTGATGGGTTTCGGGATGGCCGTGATGGCCGTGCCGGGCACCGCGTTCACCCCACCGGCATGGGTCTGGCCGGTGTACGCGACGGTCTTCGGCGGGGCCGCACTGCGGGCCCTGTGGGCGGCCCGGACGGGCTCGCACCATCTGCACCACCTGGTCGGCGCCGCGGCCATGGTCTACATGGCGGCCGCGATGGCGGCGTCCCCCGCGGCAGGCCACGGGCACGGCGGCACCGGGGTGCCCGCGCTCACTGGCGGCCTGCTGGTCTACTTCGCGGCGTACGTCCTCGTCTCCGGAGTACGGCTGCTGCCGGCGGCCGGGGTGCCGGGCAGCGCCGGCACGGTCGCGGGGAGCGCAGCCGCGGGGCGTGCCGTGGCGTGGGGCGACCGGCCCGAGCTGGCACGCGCCTGCCGGCTGTCGATGGGGATCGGGATGCTGGCCATGCTGCCGGCCTTCTGAGGCGCCGGCCCTGCGGAGCGGGAGACCGCGGGCTGGGACACCGGAAGCTGAGGCACTGTGGGTTGGGACACCGCGGGCTGAGGCACCGTGGTCTGCGTCACTTGCCGACCGAGCCGTACCTCTGAGCGGCACGGCGCTCATAGGGTGCTCACCATGATGGTCCCCGCGGTGCTGCTGCTGCTCGGTGCGCTGACCGCCGTCGTCGCTCCGCGGCTGCTCGCGCGAGCGGACTGGCCGGACCGTGAGCCGGTGGTCGCGCTGTGGGTCTGGCAGTGCGTGGTGGCGGCGGTGCTGATGTGCTGCGCGCTGGCGATGACGCTGAGCGCCGCAGCCGCCTGGCAGGCGGTGCGCGGGCACGTCTTCGCGCCGGCCCCGCGCGCGGTCGTGGAGGCGTACGCCCTGAACGCGGCCGGTCCCTGGGCGGCGACGACCGCGGTGGCCCTGGCGGGTGCCGGGCTGTGGAGCGGGGCGATGCTGGTCCGCGAGATCGCCGCGGCGCGCACCAGACTGCGTCACCAGCGCCACGAACTGAGCCTGCGGGCGCCCCTGTTGCCGGGCGAGGAGCCCGCGGCCGGGCGGCTCGTGGTGCTGGAGGGTGAGCGGTCGGAAGCCTGGTGGCTGCCCGGCGGGACACCCCGGCTGGTCGTCACGACGGCCGCGCTGCGCCGCCTGAAGGGGCGTCGGCTGGACGCGGTCCTCGCGCACGAGCAGGGACACGTCCGGGCTCGGCACGACTGGCTGCTGCGCTGCTCGGCCGCGCTGGCCGCCGGTTTCCCGCAGGTGCCGGTGTTCGCCGCGTTCCGTGCCGAGATGCACCGGCTGGTGGAGCTGGCCGCCGACGACACGGCCTCCCGCCGCTTCGGCAGGCTGACGACCGCGCTCGCGCTGGTGGAGCTGAACGAGGACCGAGGCGTGTTCGGACCCGCCCCCGGCCCGCAGGCCCACGTCCCGCAGCGGGTGCACCGGCTGCTGACGGCCCCGGGCCGCCTCACCGCGGCCCGCCGGCTGCGACTGACGGCCGCGGCCTCGCTGGCCCCGGTGCTTCCGGTCCTGGTGACGCTGGTGCCGGCGCTGCGGGCACTCGGCTGAGGCAGCCCGGCCGACGGGTGGTTGGCTTGGCACCCCGCAGTTCGGCAAGGATCACTTCATGCACCGCCGATCCGTCGACTCCCCGTCCGCCCCGTCGCCGTACCGCACCGCGGTCCGTACGGCGATCGCCCTGGGCCTGTGCTCGCTCGTGCTGCTGATCCTGGTGGCCACCCGATGGCATCCCCTGATCTCCGCCGACGGAGACATCTCGCGCACGACCCACCGCTGGGCGGTCGCCGACCCCGACGTCACCCATGCCGGCCGTATCCTGACGGACTGGGTCTGGGACCCGCTGACGATGCGACTGCTGTGCGCGGCGGTGGCCGTGTGGCTGGTGTGGCGCCGCTCGGCGTGGTGGACGGCGGTGTGGCTGATCACGGTGTCGGCGGTCGGCACCGCTCTCCAGCAGGGCCTCAAGGCCGCGGTCGACCGTAAACGCCCGGTCTGGACCGACCCCGTCGACTCCGCCCACTACGCGGCCTACCCCTCCGGCCACGCCCTCACGGCCACCGTCGTCCTGGGTCTCCTCCTGTGGCTCCTGCACCGCCACGGCGCGGGCCCCGTCCTGTGGCGTACGGCGGTGGCGGTGGCCGTCGTCTCGGTGGTGGGCGTCGGACTGACCCGCGTCTGGCTGGGGGTCCACTGGCCCACGGACGTCCTCGGCGGCTGGCTCATGGGTGCAGCACTGGTGTGCCTGGCGATCGCGGCGCACGTGAGGTGGCGGCCATGAGCACGCCCCGGCTCCGCCACCGGAGATCAGCGCATGACCTCCACCGTGCTGTTCGACTTCTCCGGCACCCTCTTCCGCATCGAGTCCGCCGAGTCGTGGCTGCGGGCCGTGCTCGACGCGGCCGGTGCCGAACTGCCCGAGGGGGAACTGCGGGAAACGGCCCGGGCGCTGGAGGCGGCCGGTGCGCTGCCCGGCGGAGCCTTTCCGGTGCGGGTACCGGAGGAGCTGGCGGACCTGTGACAGGTACGCGACGAGAGTGCGGAGCTGCACCGGGCCGCCTGCACCGGGCTCTCCCGTCAGGTGCTGCTGCCCGACCCGGCCCTGCACGACGCGCTGTACGACCGGCACATGCGGCCGGCCGCCCGGGCGCCGTACCCGGACGCCCCGCACGTGCTGAGCACCCTGCGCGAGCGCGAGGTGCGGGTGGGTGTGGTGAGCAACATCGGGTGGGACCTGCGGCCGGTGTTCCGTGAGCACGGCCTCGACGCCTGTGTCGACGCCTATGTGCTGTCGTACGAGCACGGGGTGCAGAAGCCGGACCCGCGCCTGTCCGCGACGGCGTGCGAGGCGCTCGGCGCCGATCCGCGCGCAACGCTGATGGCCGGCGACAGCCGGCCGGCCGACGGCGGGGCCGCGGCGCTCGGCTGCTCGGTGTACCTCGTCGACCATCTGCCGGCCGCCGAACGGCCGGACGGCCTGCGGCCGGTAATGGACCTGGTGGGGTGAAACCCCCGCCGATCACCATGCCGCAGGCCACATGCCGCATGCCGCCGACTGACTACCGGCTACGCATACCGCATAACGCCCACCGACCACCGACCACCGACCACCGACCACGGTGCGTGGCAGGTCAGCCCCGGTAGCCCTCCACCTGCGACGAGGACCGCACCCGCGCCTCGTCCGGGTTCTCCCCGAACTCGGCCTTGGCGCGGCGTTGGCGCAGCAGGTCCCAGCACTGGTCGAGGGCGCGTTCCAGTTCGTTGAGCCGCTGGTGTTCGGTGGCGTCGTCGATCCGGCCGGCCGCCAGGTCCTCCCGCAGCCTGCGCTCGTCCTCGACCATCGTCGTGATCCGGGTGAGGATCTCCCGGTCCTGTCCGCTGTCGGCTGCCATGGCGTTGCGCCCTCTCCTCGGCTCGGCACTGCCGCCCACTGTAGGGACGGCCGGGGCGTGAGGCGACCGATGAGGCAGAGGGGTGCGCGGAGAGTACAGAACCGAGACCCGGAGCCGGAGGAACACGGAGCGGAGTGACGGCAGATGTGGAGGGGGAACCGAGGACCGAGACCCGCGAAAAGATGCCTCAGGAAACCATCGGGCGAAAAGTGCGCCCGCTCTGGACGATCCCCCGCGTCGCCCAGAGCAGGCGGCTCCCGGTACGCCTCAGCAACGGAGCCGACCGGGCTGCGTTGAGTATAGTTGGCTGGCAGCCAGTCAACGCAGGAGTTACAGGATGTCCCCGCGCAGCGCCTCGGTCAATGAAGAATTGCGTCGGCGTTCCCGGGAACGGCTCCTCCAGGCCGCCGTCGAGCTGGTCAGCGAGCGCGGGTACGAGGCGACGACGCTCGGCGACATCGCGGACCGGGCGGGATCGGCCCGCGGTCTGGTGTCCTACTACTTCCCGGGCAAGCGCCAGCTGGTGCAGTCGGCCGTGCACCGGCTGATGCACCGCACGCTGGAGGAGGCGCTGGAGCGCGAGCCGCGCGTCGAGGACGGCCGGGAGCGGATGGCGCGGGCCGTCGACGCGATCCTGGGGCTGGCCCGGGACCGGACGGTGCTGATGCGCCAGCACATGGCGGGACTGCTCCAGGCGGAGGGGTTCGTGCAGTGCCCCGAGCAACGGCGGTTGGCCGAACTGCTGCGGGACACGGTGGCCCGGCACGGCTCGCCGGACGTCGACGCCGATTACCCGATGCTGCGCTCCCTGCTAATGGGCGCGGTCTACGCCATGGTCCTGCCGAACGCGGGGATGCCCCTGACGCCGCTGCGGGCCGAACTGTTCACGCGGTACCGGCTGGACTGGGCCCAGGGGGTCCCGCCGGACACCGAGGCGCCCGGCGGGACGTGTGACACCGATTTCTCACGCTTCTTCGCGACGGACCGGCCGACCGCGTCCGGTCCGGGGCCCGGGAACCGGACGGGGCCTGCGGATCGGACGGGGCCTGCGGATCGGACGGAGCCCGGGGACGGGCCGAGAGCCGTGGATCAGTCGAAGTAGTCCGGCTGCGTCTGGACGTTCAGCTCACGCAGTCGCACATGCTTCGCCGGGTCCGTGCGCCGGTCGTTGATCTTCAGCACGTCGAAGCCCTTGGCGATGTCGTTCGAGTAGATGTAGCCGTTGTAGTAGTACGCCGACCAGGGGCCGGCGGTCGTCAGCCGCTCGGTGTTGACCGGGCCGCGCTCGAAGTAGGCGATCTCCTTCGGGTGGGCGGAGTCGGTGAAGTCCCAGACGGAGACGCCGCCCTGGTACCAGGCCTGGACCATGATGTCCTTGCCCTCGACCGGGATCAGCGAGCCGTTGTGCGCGACGCAGACCTCGGTGGGGGCCTGGGGACGGTCGATCTTGAAGTAGCTGCGGAAGACGAGCTTGCGCTTGTCACCCCTGCCGACGATGTCGTAGATGCCGTCGGCGCCCTTGTCCGGGCCGATCTCCGCGGTGCAGGTGGCAGCGCCGCCGCCGCCCAGCTCGTCGGTGAAGACGACCTTGTTCGCCTTCTGGTTGAAGGTCGCCGAGTGCCAGAACGCGAAGTTCACGTTGTCCTGGACCTGGTCGATGATCTTCGGGTTCTCCGGGTCCTTGATCGAGAACAGGATGCCGTCGCCCATGCAGGCGCCCGCCGCCAGGTCCTTCTCCGGCAGCACGGTGATGTCGTGGCATCCGGTCGTCTTGGAGACACCGGGGTTGGTGGGCCCGCCCGGGTTGCCGCCGCCGTCCGGCCCCTCCCCCGGGAACAGCACCGGGAAGTTCACGATCGCGGCCTTCTCCGGCGCCTTGCGCGGCACCTTGATGATCGAGATGCCGTCGTGCGGGGGCTGGCAGTCGGGGTAGGCCGCGTTGGGCGAGTACGACGAGACGTAGACGTAGACGTTCCTGCGCTCGGGCACCAGCGTGTGGGTGTGCGAACCGCAGGCGGTCTCGACGGCGGCGACGTACTTCGGGTTCGCCTTGTCGCTGATGTCGAAGACCTTCATGCCCTCCCACGAGGACTTCTCGGTCGCGGGCTGCGTGGTGCTGTTGCAACTGCTGTCGCTGCGCGAGGAGTCGGTGGACAGGAACAGCAGGTCGCCGGAGACGGAGATGTCGTTCTGCGAGCCGGGGCACAGCACCTGGGAGACCGTCTTCGGGGCCTTCGGGTTGCTGATGTCGAAGATGCGGAAGCCGTCGTAGTTGCCGGAGAAGGCGTACTTGCCCTGGAAGGCCAGGTCCGTATTGGTGCCGGGCAGCAGGTCCTTGGGGATGTTGGCGAGATGCTCGATGTTGGCGGAGTGGACGATCTCGTCCTGGCCGGGTATCTCGCCGTCGGCGATCGCCTCGGCCACGTCGGCCTGTGCCTTCCGGGACACTTCGCGCTCCACGGCCGGGCCGTCCCCCGGATCGGGGGTCGCGGCGGCCGGCACCGCCGAGAGCAGCGTGGCCAGGAGTCCGGCACAGGCCGCGACAACTCCCAGTCGTCTGTGCCGCGTTCGGGATTCGTTCAACAGGGTCACTGCGTCCTCCCTAGTCGCCGTTCGCAGGGAACGGTTCACGGTCCCCCGAAGTATCGTCTTCATCATGCACAGATCAACAGTCGGCAACGCACTTGTCATGAATGTTTTCGATCAGTGAGGCGCAGACTCGTACCAGGACGGTCCAGGATCGTCCGCTCACCCATGGCCGGTTCTGAACTCGCCAGCACCTGGAGGTCGTTGTGCCCGTCCGCCGTGCGCCCCTTGCCGCCGCCGCGCTGTTCGCCCTGGTCCTGACGGGCTGCGACGCCGGGTCGGACTCCGAGTCGGGCGCGGCCGCCGGGCCGTCGGTGATCGTGCCGGGGAAGCCGGGAGAGGCCAACCGGACACTCTCCGCCCAGGACGCGGCGGAGCAGCGCGTCGACGACGACACCCCCAACAGCGCGGACATCGACTTCGCCCGGATGATGATCGAGCACCACCGCCAGGCCCTGGAGATGACCGGACTCGCCCCGGAACAGGGCGAGTCGGCGAAGGTCAAGGCGCTCGCCTCCCGGATCACCGCCGCACAGGGCCCGGAGATCGAGGCCATGGAGAGCTGGCTGGCGACCTACGACAAGGACGGCAGCGGCGGCGCGGGTGGCGGACACGAGCACGCCGCGATGCCCGGGATGGCGACCGAGGCGCAGTTGAAGAAGCTGCGGGCGGCGAGCGGCAAGGCCTTCGACCAGCTCTTCCTGACCTTGATGATCACTCACCACGAGGGGGCCGTCACCATGGCCGCGGACGTCAAGGCGCAGGGGAACAACGTACGGATCGAGGAGATGGCCGACGACGTCGTCGCGGAGCAGACGACGGAGATCACGCGGATGCGCGCGATGCTCTGACGCACCCCCCTGGGCAACTCCTGCCGCACGGTGCGCCGGACGGGCCGAGGCGGCACGGGGGTCTCACCGGGGCGGGACGGGACGGGGCGAAACTCCCGGACCGGACCGGACCGAGCCGCGCTCCGCGGCGGGGCCGACGCAGATCGGTGTAGGGGACACACAGCGGCAACGTCCACGAAATCAACAAACTGTTCAAGCCTCGTACGGTCTCGTGCTGTCCGGATGCCGCCCCCGCTCCCCCGCCCTCCCGCTCCCCCCACGCCCCTCTCCCGTCTCCCGCCGCCCTGGAGTGCCCATGGCCACGACCACGCCCGTCCATCCCGTCGACGAGGTGCCGCCCGCACGGCAGTTGGCCGCCTTCGGCCTCCAGCACGTGCTCGCGATGTACGCGGGCGCGGTCGCCGTGCCGCTGATCGTGGGCGGTGCGATGAAGTTGTCACCCGCCGACCTGGCGTATCTGATCACCGCGGATCTGCTGGTGTGCGGCATGGCCACGCTCATCCAGTGCGTGGGCTTCTGGCGCTTCGGCGTACGGCTGCCGATCATGCAGGGCTGTACGTTCGCGGCGGTGTCGCCGATGGTGCTGATCGGGACGACGGGTGGCGGGCTGCCCGCGATCTACGGCTCGGTGATCGTGGCCGGGCTCGCGATCGTGCTGCTGGCACCCGTGTTCGGCAGGCTGCTGAGGTTCTTCCCGCCGCTCGTCACCGGCACGGTCATCCTGGTCATCGGCGTCTCCCTGCTGCCGGTCGCGGGCAACTGGGCTGCGGGCGGGGCCGGTTCGGCGGACTTCGGGGAGCCGAAGAACATCGCGCTCGCCGCGTTCGTGCTGGCGGTGGTGCTGGGCGTGCAGCGGTTCGCGCCGGCCTTCCTGAGCCGGATCGCGGTGCTGATCGGCATCGTGGCGGGTCTCGCGGTCGCCGTCCCGTTCGGTTTCACCGACTTCGGCGGGGTCTCCGACGCCGGCTGGGTCGGCATCAGCACGCCGTTCCACTTCGGGGCTCCCGTCTTCGAGGCGTCGGCGATCGCCTCCATGCTGGTCGTGGCGCTGGTGTCCATGACGGAGACAACGGGTGACTTCATCGCGGTCGGCGAGACGACCGGCCGCAGGGTCGACCCGCGCTCCCTCTCCGACGGCCTGCGCGCCGACGGCCTGTCGACCGTGCTGGGCGGCGTCTTCAACACCTTCCCCTACACGGCGTACGCACAGAACGTGGGACTGGTGGGCATGACCCGGGTGCGCAGCCGCTGGGTCGTGGCCACCGCCGGCGGCATCCTCGTCCTGCTCGGCCTGCTGCCCAAACTGGGCGCGGTGGTGGCGGCGGTTCCGGCGCCGGTTCTCGGCGGTGCGGGCCTCGTGATGTTCGGGACCGTCGCGGCGAGCGGGCTGCGGACGCTGGCCGAGGTCGAGTTCGAGGGCAACCACAACCTGACCGTGGTGGCCGTGTCGGTGGCGATGGGCGTGCTGCCGGTGGGCGTGCCGACGGTCTACGAGAAGTTCCCCGACTGGTTCCAGACGGTGATGAACAGCGGTATCAGCGCGGGCTGTGCGACCGCGATCGTCCTGAACCTGCTGTTCAACCACCTTCCCCGGAGCGGTGGCTCACCGCGCGCGCAGACGCCGGGCCTCGCGGCCGGCGGCGTCGAGGACGGCGTCGAGAAGCCCCGGGAAGAGGTCGTCTAGCTCGTCCTTGCGCAGGCCGTTCATCTTGGCCGTGCCCCGGTAGACCTGCCTGAGGACGCCGGCTTCGCGCAGCACCCGGAAGTGGTGCGTGGTGGTCGACTTGGTCACCGGCAGGTCGAAGTGAGAACAGGAGAGCTCGTCGCCGTCGGCGGCGAGCTCTCGCACGATCCGCAGGCGCATCTGATCGGAGAGCGCGTGCAGCACGGCTTCCAGCCGGATCTCCTCGCGCGCCGGATGCGGAAGATCACGGCTGCTCACTGCGGGGGTGGTCACGGCGGCTCCACTTCGTCGGGAATCCCCATGGTACGAGACCCATCGTAGTTTGACACTCGGCGTACTACGATGCCTATCGTACGAGTCGACCATCGGCCCCGTGACGAATGGAGTCCGCCGTGAGCGCGCTCTTCCAGCCCTACTCCCTGCGCGACGTGACGATCCCCAACCGGGTGTGGATGCCGCCCATGTGCCAGTACTCGGCCGCGCCCGAGGGCCCGCTGACCGGCGTCGCCACCGACTGGCACTTCGCGCACTACGCGGCCCGCGCGACGGGGGGCACCGGCCTGATCATCGTCGAGGCCACCGCCGTGTCCCCGGAGGGCCGCATCTCGCCGTACGACCTCGGCATCTGGAACGACACCCAGGTCGAGGCGTTCCGCCGGATCACCCGGTTCCTCGCCGCACAGGGCACCGTCCCCGCGATCCAGCTCGCCCACGCCGGCCGCAAGGCCTCCACCGACCGGCCCTGGAAGGGCGGGGCGCCCGTGGGACCGCGGGCGCACGGATGGCAGCCGGTGGGTCCGAGCCCGGTCCCCTTCGCCGAGACCCACCCGGTGCCGAGCGAACTGACCACCTCTGGGATCGCGCGGATCGTGGGCGAGTTCCAGGACGCGGCGCGGCGCGCTCTCGCCGCCGGCTTCGAGATCGCCGAGATCCACGGCGCCCACGGCTACCTGATCGGCAACTTCCTCTCCCCGCACTCCAACCACCGCACCGACGAGTACGGCGGCTCCTACGAGAACCGCACCCGGTTCGCGCTGGAGGTCGTCGACGCCGTACGGGCCGTGTGGCCCGACGACAAGCCGCTGTTCTTCCGCATCTCCGCGACCGACTGGCTGGAGGAGGACGGCTGGACCCCCGACGAGACGGTCCGCTTCGCCCGTGAGCTGCACGCGCACGGCGTGGACCTGCTCGACGTGTCCACCGGCGGCAACGCCTCGGGCGTGCGCATCCCGGTCGGTCCGGGCTACCAGGTCCCGTTCGCCGCGCGGGTGAAGGCCGAGACGCCGATGCCGGTGGCCGCGGTCGGCCTGATCACCGACGCCGGGCAGGCCGAGAAGATCCTGGCCAACGGCGAGGCCGACGCGGTGCTGCTCGGCCGCGAGCTGCTGCGCAACCCCTCCTGGGCACGACAGGCGGCCCGCGAGAGGGGCGCCGAGGTGCGGGTGCCCGACCAGTACCACCGGTCGGTGTGAGTCCCGGGCCCGGCCGGTCGGGTGCCGCGGCGCTCGCGGCACCCGGCGCCACGGCGGCGAAGACGCGGACCCGTCTCCCGGCGGCGAACAGCCTGACCACGTCGTCGGCCGCCGTGCGCACCTCGCCGTCCCGCCGGGGCGGGTCCCAGGTCGCGGCGACGCAACGTCGCCCGCCCGTTCCCCGCCCCGGAATTTCCGCGCCGCCCGCGGCGAGCGGCATCAGCCCAGCGCGCACTGCGTCCCGTTCAACGTGAAGGAGGAGGGCGCCCGGCTGTCGCCCGTATGGCTCGCCTGGTAGCCGAGGGTGACGCTCGCGTTCGGCGCGAGCGTGCCGTTGTACGACGCGTTCGTGGCCGTCACCGCCCCGGAGGCCGGGGTGTAGGTGGCGCCCCAGCCGTTGGTGACGGTCTGCCCGGCGGGCAGGGTGAAACCGAGCCGCCAGCCGTTCACCGTCGAGGTGCCGGTGTTGGTGAGCGTCACCGAAGCGGTCAGACCGGTGTTCCACGCGCTGGTGGACACGGTCACCCTGCAGGGGCCCGTGGGCTGGGGATCCGGTCCGGGCCCGCCGCCGGCGTCCAGGCCGAAGAAGGTGAGCACCCGGGCGGCCATGCCCCATGCGTAGAGGTTGTGGCCGACACCCTGGAGACTGATGGCCTCCACCGGGGCCCGGTCACCGGTGCCGCCGTAGCGGGTGCGGGTCCAGCCGGTCTGCGGCGAGTCGGTGGCGGACGGGGTCTGGCCGATCCCGCGCACCTCGGTCCACTGCTTGATCTCCTCGCCGAAGTTGGGGTAGCGCAGCACGTCGTCCTCGGTGCCGTGCCACAGCTGCATGCGCGGCCAGGGCCCGGTGTAGCCGGGATGGGCGCCTCGCACCAGGTCGCCCCACTGCTGCGGGGTGCGGACGACGGTGCCGCCGGAGCAGGCGCTGTTCCATTCGGAGCCGTCGGTGGTGGCGAAGCAGCCGAACGGGACCCCGGCGAACGCGGCGCCCGCCGCGAACACGTCGGGATAGTCGCCGAGCAGGACGTTGGTCATCATCGCGCCGGAGGAGATGCCGGTGGCGAACACGCGTGAGGTGTCGGCGGAGTAGGCGGCGCTCACCCAGTCGACCATCGACCTGATCCCGACGGGGTCGCTGCCTCCGTCGCGGCGGAGCGCCTGCGGCGAGGAGACGTCGAAGCACTTGCTGCTCCGGGTGACGGACGGGTAGACGATCACGAAGCCGTACCGGTCGGCGAGTTGGGCGTACTCGGTGCCCGAGTACATGGCCGGGCCGGAGCCCCCGCACCAGTGCACGGCGACGAGGACGGCGGGGTGGGCGGTGACGCCGGCCGGCGCGTACACGTACATCCGGAGGCCGCTGGGGTTGGCACCGAAGCCGGTGACCTCGGTGAGGGTGGCGGGCGGGACCGCCGCCGGCGCGGAGAGCGGCCGGGCGGAGGCGGTGGGGGCGGCGGCGAGCAGGGCGCCGGTGAGGAGGAGCAGCACCGCGAGTACCGAACGCAGCGCTCTCCTGAAGGAGTCGGGGGCGATCACGCTGGTCCCTTCTGTTGACGGCTCGTCGTGCACGGAAGGAGGGTTCAGCGGGCGGAGTTCGTCCGGACCTCGCATAGTGGCATGTACACGCTTTCCATGGAAGCGCTCCCACGGCCTCGCTCCACAGAGTTCCAGCGGCCGGCGGTCACGGCCGGACGACTTCCGCCGTCTTCTGCGTGAGGCGTTGACTAGAAAGCGCTTGCCCTCTACCTTCCGTTCAGAAGTGTGGACGAGCCGCTCGCCATAACCCGCGAGTGTCCACACCGTTCGAGCAGTGCGTTCAACATCGAGGAAAAAGTTCATATACGCGAATCGGTGATCGCCCTAGCGACGTCCGGCGCGACCACCGGAGAACTTCGACCATCCCCCACCTGGAAGAAGGCATCGGGACATGACTTCCCCAGCACCCACGCACCCTCGCGGGCGCGCCCTGACGGGCTCACTGGCCGCCGTCGGCCTCGCGGTTGGCATGATCATGACTAGCGGGGCGCTCACTCCGGCGAGCGCGGCCACCTGGCCCACCGCGAACGGCAGCGAGGGCGTCTCCGCCACCATCTCGGTCTCCGGCACCAAGGACTACGGGATGAAGCGCCTGTACGGCACGGGCGACCTGGGCAGCGGCAGCCAGGACGAGGACCAGGGCCCCATCCTGGAGCTGGCGGCCGGCGCGGTCCTCAAGAACGTCATCATCGGCGCGCCCGCCGCCGACGGCATCCACTGCAAGGGCAGCTGCACGCTCCAGAACGTCTGGTGGGAGGACGTCGGCGAGGACGCGGCGACCTTCCGCGGCTCCTCGTCGTCCAACGTCTACAACGTCGTCGGCGGCGGGGCGAAGGAAGCCAGCGACAAGGTCTTCCAGTTCAACGGCGCAGGGACGCTGAACGTCTCCAACTTCGCCGTCAAGAACTTCGGCACCTTCATCCGCTCGTGCGGCAACTGCTCCACACAGTACAAGCGGACGATCAACCTCAACACCATCGAGGTCACCTACAAGGGCAGCAAGCTCGTCGGCATCAACACCAACTACGGCGACAGCGCGACCCTGCGGGGCATCACCATCGTCGGGGACTCCAGCAAGAAGATCGTCCCCTGCCAGAAGTACATCGGCAACAACACCGGCAAGGAGCCGACGACGAACGGCTCGGGCCCCGACGGCACGTACTGCAAGTACTCCAGCTCGGACATCGCCTACAAGTAGGCCGAGCACCGCGCAGACCGGGCGTTCCCCCCACGGACGGCCGGAGGAGGCGACCCGCACGCGCCCCCTCCGGCCGTCACGCGCGTTCACGCGTGCGAGCCGTCACCTCCCGCTGGAACCCGGCGCGGGCGGCGCGCAGTGCGGCGCCGGGCCAGTGCGCCGACAGCAACTCGGGGGCAGGACGGGGGCAGAACGGCCCGGCGAGGAGATGGCGCGCGACGGCCGCGAAGGCGGTGAAGGCGGTGACGGCGGTGACGCGGTCGGCGGGCCGACCGGCCCGCTCGAGATGCGTGAGCAGGGCCCGGCCACGGACGTCCCGCTCCTCCGACGGCCGTGGAGAAGCCGCCGGTTCCTCGGCGGAGGTGTCCGGGGGCGGAGGTGTCCGGGCGGGCGGTGAAGTGACGGGTGACGGGCTCCGGTCCGGCCGGCCGGGGACGGCTCGGGGTCACGGGCGCAGTCGGACCCCCTCTCGCGGTCCCGCGAGCCGCGGACGCGTCAACCCGGTGCGCGGTCGGACCCGTTCGGCGGACCTCCGGCCGATGCCCGTCACCACGGCCGTCTCCCCGTAGCCGCTCCGGGGCCGGGTCGCCGGGTGAACGGCGTCGTCCTGCCGACGCCGGCGTTCCGGCAGAGCGGTCGCCGAGGCCGTACACGGAACCGGCGCGCCGCAGGCCGCCCGCCGTCACCGACCAGCCCCCGCCCCTGCCCCTGCCCCCCGTACGACGCTTCCGACGACGCGGCCCCGCTGGAGGGGTGCGGCACGAGGGTGCCGGGTGGGCGGGCGGACCTGCGCCGGCTCGGTCGGCGGGCCGGCGGTCCCGAGGCGCAGGAGCGGGGCGAACCGGCGAACCGGCACGAGCCGGTGCTCCGCACCCACGGCCGGTACGGCCACCGCGTCGACCAGGTCGGCTTCCGTCCCGTGCCGCAGGAACCGATGCGGGTCGCCGTCGCCGAGGGCCCGGCCGGAGCACCCTGGGCGGACGGCCGACCGTAGGGCCGTCGGCTCGTGGAACGCACGGCCCTCACCCTCCGGGCGCCCCTCGTGGTCAGGTACGCACCGCCCGCGGTCGCCGACGCCTTCTGCGCGACCCGGCTCGGCGGCGACCGGGGGTACTCCTTTGCCCCCTGCCCGACGGTGCCGACCCGGACGGGATCCCGGGGCGGGCACTGTCGCCCGTCGGCGGCCGACGAGGACACAGGTCACAGGGGCCGTGGAAGCTGCACGGAGCAACTTCAGTTAGAAGGTGTCACGGAAGCGATTGACACTCCCCTTCGCGTGAGTTAAAACTTATAACGAACACGAAAGCGCGTAACTCAACGGACCGCATGGAGGTCGTCATGAACGCCGAAGAACTCGTCGAGGTCGTCCTGCCCGGCAAGGTGGAGCCCGAGGGGCTGCAGCTGCGACACGGCGTCGTGCCCACCCCCGGCCCGGGACAGGTCGTCGTCCGGATGGAGGCGACCGGGATCTCCTTCGCCGAGCAGCAGATGCGGCGCGGCCGGTACTACGACCAGCCGCCGTTCCCCTTCGTGCCCGGCTACGACCTGGTCGGCACCGTCCTGGCGTCCGGCGCGGGCGTCGAACCGGGCCTCGCCGGCCTGCGGGTGGCCGCGCTGGTGAAGGTCGGCGGCTGGGCCAGCCACGTGCTCGTCGACGCGGCGGACGTGGTGCCGGTGCCCGCCGGGGTGGGCGCGGCGGAGGCGGAGACGCTCGTGGTCAACGGCATCACCGCCTGGCAGATGCTGCACCGCAAGGCACGGGTCCGCGCGGGCCAGACCGTTCTGGTGCACGGGGCCAACGGCGGTGTCGGCTCGGTGCTGGTCCAGCTCGCCCGGGCGGCGGGCGCCAGGGTGATCGGTACCGCCTCCGCCCGCCACCACGACGCCCTGCGGGAGAAGGGCGTGGAGCCCGTCGACTACCGCACCGACGACATCCCCGCGCGCGTCCGCGCCCTCGCCCCCGGCGGGGTGGACGCCGTCTTCGACCACGTGGGCGGCCCCGGCATCGTCGACTCCTGGCGCCTCCTCGCCCCGGGCGGCACGCTCGTCTCCTACGGCAGCGCCTCCACCCGGGACGACGAGGGCTCGGGCCAGGTCCCGGTACTCAAGCTGCTCGGCCGGGTGTGGCTGTGGAACGCCCTGCCCAACGGGCGCCACGCCTACTTCTTCAACGTGTGGGCCGGACGGGCCCTGTCCCGCGACCGGTTCCGGGCCCGGCTGCGCGCCGACCTCGCCCAGGTCTTCGCCGCCCTCGAGCGCGGCGAGGTCACCGCCCAGATCGCCGCCCGGCTGCCGCTCGCCCAGGTCGCCGACGCCCTGCGGCTGGCCGAGTCCGGGACCGTCGCCGGGAAGGTCGTACTCACCCCGTAGCCCGCCCCCGTTCCCGCCCCCGCGGCCGAGCGCCGCCGCCGTCCACCCGGACGGCACGCTCCACCGTCGCGCGACCGCCTCGCACACGCGGCGCCCCACCCGATCCACCGGACGAAGGAAACCCCGTGACCAGCACACGCTCCACGACCTCGACGAAGTCCCGGGCCCCGTTCCAGGACCAGCCCCCGTCCCCCGTCACGCGCTCCCGAAGGGGCTCGCGCCGGGCCGCCGCGATCGCCGTCCCGCTCGCCCTCGCCGGTGTGCTCGGGACGACGACCGCCCCGGCCGCCGAGTCCGCGCAGTCCACTCGGCCGGCCCCCGCCCGGACCGCGCACCAGGACGGGTGCCGCGGGCACGGCGTGGACGACTCCGCCCTGATCCGGTACGAGTCCGACATCGTGATCGACGCGTCGATGAGCACCGTGTGGAAGCTCCAGACCGACGTGGAGCGCTGGCCGTCCTGGCAGCCCCCCGTCACCGGCTCGGAGCGCCTCGACACCGGTCCGCTGCGCAGGGGCTCGCGGTTCCACTGGACGACGCCGGCGCCCGCCACCCCGACGACCCCCGCCACCACCCTCGGCATCACGTCCACCGTCCAGGCGATCCGGCAGGGGCAGTGCGTGCTGTGGCGCGGCCCGGCGGTCGGCGAGGGGCTGCGCATCGACGAGGGAGTCCACCTGTGGACCTTCACGAAGGTCGGGGGCGGCGTCCACGTCCACACCGAGGAGACCTGGACCGGCTCCCAGGTCGAGGCGGACGTGCCCACCGCCACCGCCGCTCTCGGCTGGGGACTGGAGACATGGCTGCGCGACCTCAAGACCACGGCCGAGGCGCGCTCCTGACGCCGGACGGCCCCGCTCAGCCCGCGGGCCGCCCCCGCACCGCGTCGAACAGGGCCCACTCCACGGCCCAGCGCTCGATCCGACGGCGCTCCAGCCGGCCGCGCAGGTACCGGCCGCCGGCGCACGGCAGGACCCCCACGGTCACGCCCGCCAGGCCTCCGACGAGCGAGGCCCGCACCCGGGCCTGGGCGGCGGTGGCGGGCTCCGTGACCAGACGGCCCCGGCGGTCGGTCCACACCGTCACCGTGGTGCCGACGGCGCTGCCCGGAGCCACCCTGACCTGACCCGTGCGGGCGGAGCCGTCGGGCCCGGTCCAGCCGGCCTCGGCCCAGACCCGTTCGCCGGAGCGCGCGGTGGCCTTTCCGGGCGCCCGCTCGGTGAGCCGTCCGGCGACCGGCCGCCACTCGGCGCGCTCCCTGGCCAGACTCTGCTCGACGGACCGGGTGGCCGTCCAGCCGGCCAGCACCCCGCACACGACGGTCAGCACCCAGGCGCCGAGCACGACCCACGCCTCCACCGTGTCGGAGCGCCGCTTGAGCGGATTGCGCCGCCAGCGCCACAGCCACACCCTCGGACCACGGAACGCCATCGAAGGTTTCCTCCTCATGAGCGCACGAACATCCCGGCCGCCCTCCCATACGGGGCCGGCGGTCCGGATGCTCAGGACGAGTCCTCCGTCCCGACGGTGCCACGGGCGCGGCGGGCGCGCGGGACTCCCGCCGAAGGCGGCCGACACCTTGCGGTCCCGGACCGTCGCCGCCGCGGTGACCTGCGGCGACGACGACTTCAGGGGTGACTGTCAGTGGCTGGGTGCAGACTGGCCGATGGTTGGGACAAGGACGTCACAGCACAGCGGAGGTGGCCGGAATGACCGAGGTACTGCTCGCCGTGGGCACGCGCAAGGGGCTGTTCATCGGACGGAGGCGCGGGGGCACCTGGGAGTTCGACGAATCCCCGTACTTCAACGCACAGGCGATCTACTCGGTCGCGATCGACACACGGGGCGGCCGCACGCGGCTCCTCGCCGGCGGGGACAGTGCCCACTGGGGCCCGTCGGTGTTCCACTCCGACGACCTCGGCAGGACCTGGACCGAACCGGCGAAGCCGGCCGTCAGGTTCCCCCAGGACACCGGGGCTTCGCTGGAGCGGGTGTGGCAGCTGCACCCGGCCGCCGGCGAGCCGGACGTGGTGTACGCGGGCACGGAACCGGCCGCGCTGTACCGCTCCGAGGACCGCGGGGAGAGTTTCGAGCTGGTGCGCCCGCTGTGGGAGCACCCGACGCGCTCCCGATGGGTGCCGGGCGGCGGCGGTGAGGGCCTGCACACGGTGCTCACCGACGAGCGGGACCCCCGGGCGGTGACGGTGGCCGTGTCCACGGCCGGAGTGTTCCGCACCACCGACGGCGGCGCGAGCTGGACGCCTTCCAACTCCGGTGTCTCCGCGGTGTTCCTGCCGGATCCGAACCCGGAGTTCGGCCAGTGCGTGCACAAGGTCGCGCGGGACGCGGCCGATCCGGACCGGCTGTACCTGCAGAACCACTGGGGGGTGTACCGCAGCGACGACGCGGGCGCCCACTGGACGGACATCGGCGCCGGCCTGCCGTCCACCTTCGGCTTCGCCGCCGCCGCGCACCCCCACCGCGCGGACACGGCGTACGTCTTCCCGATCAACGCCGACGCGGACCGGGTGCCCGCCGACCACCGCTGCCGGGTCTACCGCACGACGGACGCGGGCGAGAGCTGGGAGCCGCTGTCGGCCGGTCTGCCGCAGGAGGACCACTACGGCACCGTGCTGCGCGACGCGCTCTGCACGGACGACGCGGACCCGGCGGGCGTGTACTTCGGCAACCGCAACGGCGAGGTGTTCGCGTCGGCGGACGACGGCGACAGCTGGCGGCAGTTGGCCTCGCACCTGCCGGACGTGCTCTGCGTGCGGGCCGCGATGGTCGGATGAGTGCGGCGGGGAGAGCGTCTTCCACGGCCGCTGCGGCTTGACGACCTCGGTCTCGTACCGGCCGATCGTCGACTGCATCAGGGCCCGGAAGCGTTCCCTGCACGCCACAGACGAACCCATCACCGTACGGCTGCCGGAAGACGTCCTGGCGGCCGTGGCTGATGCTCTGGTGGGAAACGTCTTCCGGCACACGGCGCCTACCACCTCCTTCACCATCGAGGTACAGCGCACAGCCCACACCGTCGTCCTCACCGTGGACGACGTCGGCCCCGGCATCGAGGCGCCGCAACGCGCCCTCGCACGAGGTCAGAGCGGCACCTCTACCGGCCTTGGTCTGGACATGGCTCACCGTGCCGTCCTCACCTCGCAAGGTGATCTCCATATCGGCCGGGCCCCTACGGGCGGGGCCCGGATCCGGGTCGAGCTCCCCTTGTACGCCCAGCCGTCCGACAGCGTCGTTCGCGATCCTGGTGGCGGCGCTCCTCACATGACGGCAAGGTCCGCCTCTGAACAGGCTACGGCGGAGATGTCGCGGCGTTCCGCGGTCAACCCGTCGGGGTGTCAATTCCCTGGGAACGTAGAGATTCTGGTCATGCGGTCCGGTCCGCCTGATCGGTCTGGGGCATGCTTCTCGAACGGTCTTCCCGAACTGGTCGGGTGACTTCTCGTCGATCCCCTCGCAGCGTGGAGACGATCTCTGCGGCCAGTCCCTCGGCGAGGGTGGCCCGGCACGCGTGTTCGTAGCCGATCAGACTGTTGAAACCGCACACGTTGTGTAGCTGCCTGGTGTGGCGTCATCGAGATCAACGGTGAACAGAAGTACCTGTGGCGGGCCGTCGACCAGGACGGGACGGTGCTCGACCTCCTCGTGCAGAACCGGCGTGAAACCGCCGTGGCCAGGCACTTCTTGCGCTGTCCGCTGCAGGATACGAGTGCGGTGCCGCAGGCGACCGTCACCGACGAGCTCTGCTCCTACGGCGCGGCCACCACGCGGTCAGGCCCCCGTGGAGCACTGCCCGCTCAGGGACCCGGGCAACAGGACGGAGAACGGCCACCAGCCGGTCCGGCAGCGTGAACGGGCGGTGAAGGGCTTCCGCGAGGCTGGCGCAGCCCAGCGGTTCCTGTCCTCGTTCAGGGGATCCCGCGTTCAGGGGATCCCGCCCCACTTCCGACCTCGCCGTCATTTGACGGCCGTACCCGACCACCGGGCCGAAACGGCTCTCCGCTTTGCCCTCTGGGAGCAGATCACCGGCGTTGCCGGCCGGCCGTCATGGCCCGAGCACAGGCTCCGCACCGGGCTCACCCACGTCGCAACGCGCTGTGGAAAACCCATGCGTCCAACGACGTGACGACATCCGGCACCCCGGTCAGGAGGCCGTCACCCTCCAAGCCGTCACGCGCGCCATGCCCTACGGCAGTCGCCAGTCCACCGGCTGGGCACCCTGCTGCAGCAGCAGGTCGTTGGCTCTGCTGAACGGCCGGGAGCCGAAGAAACCCCGGTCCGCGGACATCGGAGACGGGTGCGCGGACTCGATCGCCGGAAGATCGCCGAGCAACGGCCGCAGATTACGCGCGTCACGTCCCCACAGGATGGACACCAGCGGCTTGCCGCGCGCCGCCAACGCCCGGATGGCCTGCTCCGTGACCTCCTCCCAGCCCTTGCCCCGGTGCGCCGCGGGCTTGCGCGGGGCCGTCGTCAACGCCCTGTTGAGCAACAGCACACCCTGCCGCGTCCACGGCGTCAGATCGCCGTTCGACGGCCTGGGCAGCCCGAGGTCGGAGTGCATCTCCCGGAAGATGTTCTCCAGGCTGCCCGGTAGCGAACGCACCTCCGGCGAGACCGCGAAACTCAGTCCGATGGCCATCCCGGGCGTGGGGTAGGGGTCCTGTCCGACGATCAGGACACGGACGTCGTCGAAGGGCTGCTGGAAGGCCCGCAGGACATTCGCCCCGGACGGAAGGTAGGTCCGGCCGGCCGCTATCTCGGCGCGCAGGAAGTCGCCCATGGCCGCGATGCGTTCGGCCGCAGGTTCGAAAGCCTTCGCCCAGCCGGCTTCGACGAGTTCGTGCAAGGGTCGTGGTGCCACGGCGCATCACTCTACCGGCACGCACAACCGCCCCGCATACGCGGGGAAGCCTCCGCCCACGGGCCGTCCCGCAGGCACTGCCCCACCTCCCCGTCGGGGTCTGCGAGCCGGTCGAGCAGATCACGCAGCCGGTCACCGGCGGATCGAGGAGGGGAGCTCGTTCCGTCCCGTGATCGAGCCACTCCGCCGCGGTCACCGCCCTCGGTCCGCCCTTCGTCCCCGAGACCCGGACCCCGGAACCCCCGCCCGTACGGAAGTCCGATGTCCGATACGGGTCGGGGCCCAGATGTGAACCGCTCCCGCCCGGCGAGGAGATCTGGCGCGGGCCGGCGATCGTCGGCTGCGCGGCGCCGCCTCCCTGGCCTCGACACCTACCGGTCAACTGTTCCGGGAGCGTCCGAGATGTGGCTGTCGGCCTCCTGCGGGAGCGTGGTCGGCGTCCTGTTGCGCGCAAGAACTCGCCGTCGGCACCGCCGGGGGCCGGTGACCCGACGCTGCTCAGGTGTGACTGCGCGGCTCCGTGGCGTGCCGGGCCATCGCGTCGAAGACCACCGCGATGAGCAGCACCCCGCCGGTGATCATGAACTGGATTGCGGACTCGACTCCCAGGAGCGCCATGCCCGAGGCGATCGACTGGATGATGAGCACCCCCAGCAGTGCGGACCAGGTCGAGCCACGCCCGCCGAACAGGCTGGTTCCGCCGATGACGGCAGCGGCGATGGCGTTGATCAGCAGCATGCCGGCGCCGGGCACCTGGGTAGCCGATGCGAGCCGCGACGCGACGAACAGTCCGCCGACCGCGGCCAGGGTCCCCGACACCAGGAACACCGAGATCCGCACGCGCGCCGCATCGACGCCGGCCCGCCGGGCCGCCTCCACACCGCCGCCCAGTGCGAGAACCTGCCGGCCGTAGGGCGTGCGGCGCAGGAGGAGATCCGAGGTGATGATGACCGCGAGGAAGATCAGCAGCGCCAGCGGCAGGCCCTCGAAGCGACTCAGCACGTGGACGACGGCGAACGAGACCACCGCGAGCAGGATCGTACGAACCCAGATCTGGCTCGTCGGCCGGCACGGCATCCCGGCGGCGCTGCGGCGCCTTCGATCGTGGTAGGAGACGAGCAGGTAAGCGGCCGTGCCGAGCGTCGCGAGGCCGTAGGTGGCGACGGCAGCGTTGAAGTGGCGGTCGGTCAGCTCGGCGACCAGCCCGTTCTCACCGAAATTGATGGAGCTCTCCGGTCCCAGCAGGTAGAGCATCAGTCCGTTCCAGGTCAGCAGGCCCGCGAGGGTGACGACGAACGCGGGTACTCCGGTAGTGGTGAAAACGAAGCCCTGGACGGCCCCGGCGGCTGCACCGCAGGCAACCGCGATGATCACGGCGAGCCATTCCGGCATTCCGTGGTTCACGTTCAGCGCCGCGAACAAGGCGCCCGACAAGCCGGCGAGCGAGCCCACCGAGAGGTCGATCTCGCCGATCAGCAGCACGAAGACGACGCCGACGGCGATCATTCCGGTTCCGACGATGTCCACGCTGAGGACGGACAGGTTGCGCGGCGAGAGGAAGTTGCCGTTGAGGCTCTGGAAGACCGCCCAGATCACGGCGAGCGCGAGCAGAGCCGGGGCGGGACCGAGTTGCACCTCGTGCAGTCTGCGGTGCACCGTGTCCGCGTACGCCCCGATACGTCCGCCGTACCACTGGCGTCCGTCGCTCCGCCGACCGGTGGCAGGCCCGTTATCGGCGCGCGTCCGGATCCCCCGTCCCCTCCATCTCCCCCTCACGGCCATGCCTCCTCCGGGCTGGTCGGGTGCTGGGGGGCGGAATTTTCCGCCGCACCGGTGATGGAGGCGATGATCTGTTCCTGAGGGGTGGTGCTCACATTGAAGAGGCCGTTGTTGCGGCCGAGACGCAGAACGGCCACCCGGTCGGCGACGGCCTTGATGTCCCCCATGTTGTGGCTGATGAGGAGCACTCCCGTGCCCCGGTCACGGAGCTCTTCGATGAGGTCGAGGAACTGATCGGTCTGCTGAAGGCCCAGGGAAGCGGTGGGTTCGTCGAGCAGGAGCAGCCTGGGCTCGCCGAGAAACGAGCGGATGATCGCGACGACCTGTCGCTGGCCGCCGGAGAGGGTGGCGAGCGGCGCACGCACGTCAGGGATGCTGATGGGCAGGGTTTTCAGCAGTTCGCGGGTCCGGCGCTCCATCTCCACCTCGTCGAGGATGCCGAATCGGTGGATCTCCCGGCCGAGGAAGAGATTGCCGACGACATCGAGGTTGCTGCACATCGCGAGGTCCTGGTACACGGTCGCGATTCCCAGGACCCGGGCGTCCTGGGGTCGCTTGATACGCACCGGACGGCCTTCCCACTCCATGACGCCCCTGTCGGGGGGCCCGACGCCCGAGATCGCCTTGATCAGGGTGGACTTGCCGGCGGCGTTGTCACCGACCAGGGCGACCACCTCCCCGGCCCTGATCTCCAGCTCGACGTCCACCAGCGCCTGGACGGCAGCGAAGTGCTTGGAGACGCCGTGCAACGCCAGCAGGGGCTGAACCACGGGCCACCTCTTTCCGCCTGCGGAGCAAGCTCATCGGGTGAGTCCGGCCTTGTCGCAGGCGGACCGGAGATTCGGGGGGCACACCTGATCCATGGTGTATATGCCATCTTTCACCAGGGAGCCCTTGATGTTCCCGACCGTCACCCCGACGGATGGCAGCAGGACCGCGGGGACGTTCTTGGTACTGGAGTTGTCGACGGTGCCGGTGGCCATGGACTTGACCGTTCTGCCGCGTCCCAGGGCGACGGCCATCTCGACGGCGGCGTCGGCCGCGGACTTGTACGGCTTATAGATGGTCATGTACTGATCACCCCTGATGATCCGCTGCACGGCCGCGAGGTCGGCGTCCTGGCCGGTCACCGGGGGCGGTGGCCTGACCCCGGCGGCGTCGAAGGCGGAGACCACAGCGCCGGCGAGGCTGTCATTGGCAGCCAGCACGCCGTCTACGTGGCCTGCACCCAGGTTGGCGATGGCGCCGATCATGTTGGTGTAGGCGTTCTCCGGCCGCCATCCGACGGTGTCGTACGACTTGCCGATCTTCACCTTGCCCTTGAGGACGGAGAGGGCTCCTCGCTTGAACCAGCTTGCATTGGGGTCGACCGTGGCGCCATTCATCATGACGATCTGGCCGCCGTTCGCCTTCGGGCCCATGGCCTTCAGGAGTGCCTCGCCCTGAAGCCTGCCGACCGTCGCACCGTCAAAGGTGACATAACCGGAGATGTGCCCCTGCGCGAGCCGGTCGTAGGCGACGACCGGGATGCCGGCCCGGTGTGCGGCATCGACCGACGAGCGCAGCGCCTCCGGGTCGACGGCGGCGACGATCAGGACGTCCACACCCCTGGTGATCATGGCGTCGATCTGCTGCCGCTGGACCGCTGGATCGGGGGTGGCAGCGACGATCGGTGCCGGGCAGTTCGGGCACAGTTGCCTCAGCTTCTTCTCGATCAGGGGCCTGTCGAACTGCCCGAAGCGAGAGGCCCCGCCGCCCGGGAGCAGTACGCCGACGCTGGGGCTGCCGTGACCGCTCGTGCCGCCTCCGCCACAGGCCCCGGCCAGGAGCAGGCCGACGGCAACCGCGAGCGCCACGGACGCGCGGGGGAAGGGCCTACGCTTCACGTCTGGACGGCTGACATCGCGATCCATCTTCGGCCCCTCAGGTGGTTTGCCGATCGTTTCCGTAATACCCGTAATGTGCGCCGGGTGCAAAGCGCGGCCAAGCCGTCAAGCCGATGACGACCGGCATCGGCCCGAGTCCGGCACCGAGCAGAGCGGTCGTACGCTGAGGGCGGCGCCACGGCCTCGAGTGTCACGCCCCCGGGCTTCAGGCTGACGGCGTCACCCCGGACCGGCTCGACGCGTGGGCCTCGTAGGCGATCAGCGCGCCGAGGCCGTGTCCGAACAGATCGTGGGGGGCGACGAACTCCGTCTCCGTGAGCAGGGCGCGCACCACGGTGTCCAGGTCGGTCAGAGCCGGCCGGTTCGCGGCGCAGCTGCTGCGTCCCGGCAGGCAGACGCCGTAGATCCGGGTGCCGGGCAGGTACCGGCCCCAGCTGACGTACTCGCCCGGGGAACCCGCCCGAGTGGGGGAAGCAGTACAGATGGCGTTCGGAGGTCGTCGTGGGGGGACGGCCGTTCAGTCAGGGGGTGCGCCGGGCAGGGGCACCGCCGAGGGACGGGGCGGGAAGGGACGTGGTCACGAGGTGGGGGTGCCCTTGGCCCGGGCGGGAGCACCGGCCGGCTCGACGGTCGACGGCTCGGCGGTCGTGGCCGGGGCGGCGACCGCGGGCGCGGACGTCGTCGAAGGGCTGCTGGAAGGCCCGCAGGACATTCGCCCCGGACGGAAGGCAGATCCGGCCGGCCGCTGTCTCGGCGCGCAGGAAGTCGCCCATGGCCGCGATGCGTTCGGCCGCAGGTTCGAAAGCCTTCGCCCAGCCGGCTTCGACGAGTTCGTGCAAGGGTCGTGGTGCCACGGCGCGTCACTCCACCGGCACACACAACCACCCCGCAGGCGCTACCCTTCCTCCCGTCGGGGTCTGCGAGCCGGTCGAACAGATCACGCAGCCGGTCACCGGCGGATCAAGGAGAGGAGCTCGTTCCGTCCCGTGATCGAGCCACTCCGCCGCGGTCACCGCCCTCGGTCCGCCCTTCGTCCCCGACACCCGGACCCCGGAACCCCCGCTCACGCGGTGGGCCTGTCCTTCCCGGTCGCACCCGAGGTACGGCCGCTGTCCGGCAGCCCCGTCGGCATCCACCGGGAGCTGCACCCCGACCTGGGGCTGCCCCAGCCGTCCAGCGGCGACCTGACACCGTGGGCGCGGCAGGGGGTGCTGCTGCTCGACAGGGCGCTCACCAGGGCCCCGCGCAAACCCGCGGCCCACCGCGGCAAGGGCTGGGAGGAGGTCACCGAGCAGGCGATACGGGCGCTCGCCGCCCGCGGCAAGCCGCTGGTGTCCCTCCTGTGGGGCCGCGATGCCCGCAACCTGCGTCCACTCCTGGGCGACCTGCCCTCGGTGGAGTCGGCGCACCCCTCGCCCATGTCGGCGGACCGGGGCTTCTTCGGCTCCCGGCCGTTCAGCCGGGCCGACGACCTGCTGATCCGGCAGGGCGGTCGACCCGTGGGCCGGCGCCTGCCGTGACCTCCCCCGCAGCTCCGGAACCCTCCCCCGGCGTCCTCGCCGTGGACTCGGGCGGCTCCGGACTGCGGGTGGCCCTCGCCACGACCGACGGCGGCGCGCCCGCCGTACGGTCGTCACGGATCCCCGTGCGCACCGGCGCGCGAGGTATCGAACCCGAGCATCTGATGGCACAACTGGTTCCCATGGTGCGGTCGTTGGTGGCGGAGACCGGGGTGTCCCGGCCGGTCACGGCGGTGGTCGGCGCCGCCGGTCTCGCCACCCTCGGCGGGGCGCTGCGGGCCGAACTGCCGGGCGCGCTGGCGCGGGAGTTCGGGGTCGTCACCACCGCCCTGGCCGCCGACGCCGTCACCGCCTACGCCGGCGCCCTCGGCACCGGTCCGGGCGCCGTGGTGGCCGCCGGGACCGGACTGATCGCGATCGGCACGGACCTGACGGCCTGGCAGCGGGCCGACGGCTGGGGCCACCTGCTGGGCGACTGCGGCGGCGGCGCCTGGATCGGGCGGGCCGGCCTGGAGGCCGCCCTGCGCGCCCACGACGGCCGGTCCGGCGGTTCCGCCGCCCTCCTGGCCGGCGCCGAGGAGCAGTTCGGGCCGATGCCGGGTCTGCCCGGCCTGCTCTACCCGCGCCCCGACCGCGCCGCCGTCCTCGCCTCCTTCGCGCCCCGTGTGGCCGCCTGTGCGCCGGCCGACCCGGTCGCCGCGGACATCCTGCGCGCGGCGGCCCGGCACATGGCCGACTCGGCCGCCGCGGTCTGCCCGCCGGACGCCGAACCCCGCCCCCGCGTAGCCGTCACCGGCGGCCTCGTGAAACTGGGTGCCCCCCTCCTGGTACCGCTGGCGGAGGAACTGGCGCGGCGGCTGCCGTACGCCCGGCGGGTGTCGGCCGCCGGCGATCCGCTGGACGGCGCCGTCCGCATCGCCCTCGCTCTCACGGCCGGCGCGCTCGGCCTGCCGGTCGACGGGACGATGCTCTGCGTGGCTCCGCGGGTGAACGGCGCGTCATGACGGAAAAGGGGAATTGAACCCTTCGCGGGCAAGTCACCCGGAAAACATGCTGATCGCTTCTGATCCGTACGTAACTCATCAGACAAAACCGGACGGATACCGCTCACCTGCACCCTCCCCGAACAGGGGAGCCCAGGAAGCCAGTAACATGCGGCGCCATGAGCTCCCCCACTGGGCCCGCGTCCGGCCTCCCTGTACGAATGCCGCGCCCCCGCCAGCCCGGGCGGCATCGCCGACCCGAGCCCCTGGCGGCTCCCGAGGGCGCGCCCGCGCTCGTTCTCGCGGTGCCGGGTACGCCGAGCGCCGCCACCCGCGGCCTCGCCGAGGAAGTCGTGAGCATCGCCCGCTCCGAGCTTCCCGGCCTCGACGCGCGCATCGGGTACCTCGACGGGGACGACGCCGGCTTCCCCAGCCTCCAGTCCGTCCTGGCACACGCCGCCGACGAGCGCACCGCCCGCTACGAGCAGGCCCTCGCCGCCGGGGTGGACGCCAAGGAGCCCGACGGCCCGGTCGCCGTCGTCGTACCGCTGCTGGCCGGTCCGGACAGCGCACTGCTGCGCCAGGTCCGCCAGGCCGTCATGGAGAGCCGCGTCGCGGCCGACCTGACCGACGCGCTCGGCCCGCACCCGCTGCTCGCCGAGGCGCTGCACGTGCGGCTCTCCGAAGCCGGTCTGGCCCGCGCCGACCGCGCCCGCCTGTTCACCGTCGCCACGGCCGCGGACGGCATCATCCTCGCCACCGTGGGCGGCGAGGAGGCCGTGCAGGCCGCCGGCATCACCGGGATGCTGCTCGCCGCGCGCCTCGCCGTGCCGGTGATGGCCGCGGCCCTCGACCAGGAGGGTTCCATCGCCTCCGTGGCCGAGCAGCTGCGCGGCTCCGGCTCCCAGCAGCTGGCCCTGGCGCCGTACCTCATCGGTCCGGAGATCGACTCGACGCTGCTGGAGGAGGCGGCCAGGGAGGCGGAGTGCGCGTCCGCCGACGCGCTCGGCCCGTACCCGGCCATCGGCAAGCTCGCCCTGGCCAAGTACACGACGGCGCTGGGGATCGCGCCGCAGCAGCCGCAGGGCACACCTGCCCGCCAGGCGTAAGCGACGCGGTCGCGAGCCCGTACGACCTGCACGGACGCCGAAAGGGCCCGCTCCCGACCGGGGAGCGGGCCCTTCGTCGTGCCTGCGGGCCGGGATGCGGAGCCCGGTGAGCTGGTCCCGCCGGGCTCCCGACGTGTTCGGGGACCAGGGTCTTCCGTGTGGATCAGGTGGATCACGCCGGACCCGCGAGCCCGGCACGATCCGAACGAGAGGCCCTAGCCGAAGACCACGCAGGACGCCGCCGGCACCGGGATCGAGCCGCAGCGCCGGGGCAGTCCGGTCGCCGGGTCGAGGGCGAACCAGGTCACGTCGCCGGAGCGCTCGTTGGCGACGTACAGGAAGCCGGCGGACTCGGTGAGCGCCCGCGGCCAGCGGCCCGCGCAGGGCACTGCGCCGATGAGGCGCAGTGCCTCTCCGCCGCCCTCGACGGCGAACACCGACAGCACGTCCTCGCCGCGGGTGGCCGTCCACACGAACCGTCCGTCGGGCGAGACGACGATGCCGGACGGGTAGGCGTCCCCGGTGGGCGCGCCCGGCAGCACGGGCACCTCCGCCAGCGGCTTCAGGGAGCCGTCCGGGGCGTTCCAGCGGCAGACGGTCACGGTCGGGGTGAGTTCGTTGACGACGT
This sequence comes from Streptomyces sp. NPDC088766, assembly GCF_044750845.1. Lineage (NCBI taxonomy): Bacteria > Bacillati > Actinomycetota > Actinomycetes > Kitasatosporales > Streptomycetaceae > Streptomyces > Streptomyces sp. NPDC088766. Next base: position 106,976 of record NZ_JBIVKQ010000012.1, read on the forward strand.
ACGCGTGGCCGCCGTCCGGATGGAAGGCCAGGTGACGGGGGCCGGAGCCGGGGCGCAGGGCGAACTCCCGGTACAGGACCGGCCTGCCGTCGCGCAGGTCGCACACCCGCACCGAGTCCGTCCCGAGGTCCACGCTGACCAGGCGGCGTCCGCTCGGGTCCGCCTGGACGTGATGGGCGTGCGGCCCCTGCTGGCGCGGGGTGTGGGGGCCAAAGCCGCTGTGGTGGAGCACGCCGGAGGGCGTCGGGGCGAGGGTGCCGTCGGGCCGGACGGGGACGGCGGTGACACTGCCGGATCCGTAGTCGGCGGTCATGACGTGGCCGTCGAACACGGTGAGGTGGGTGGGACCGCCGCCGACCCGCACGGTCGGTCCGACCTGCTCCGGGACGTCCCCGGCCAGGCTGTACGCGGCCACCGCGCCCTCGGCGGTCTCACTGACGGCGTAGAGCGTGCCGCCGCCCGGTGACAGGGTCAGGTACGAGGGATCGGGAAGGCCGTTCACGCTGCTCAGGACGGTCAGCGCACCGTTGCTCGGGTCCACGGCCGCCGCCACGATCCCGTGCCCTCCGGCCGCCGTGAACGACCCGATGAACGCCCGCCGGGGCCGCCTGCCGACGTCTGCCATCGCTGTCCCCTCTCGTGCCGTCGCTGTCCGGGGTGACGGTAGCAGCCGATCAGACGCGGTCTAGACCAGGGCGGGGCGGGTGACACGGCAGCGTGCCGCGGGGTTTCGCCGGGCGACGCGAACCGTGTCCGAGCACGGAACGCCGACCGGCCGGGCGTGGCGGGCTTCGGCGGTGCCGCGGACGCTCAGGCTCCCACCAGGGGGGAGCCGGACGGGGTGCGCAGGGGGTGGGCCAGTTCCGCCAGGGCTCGTTCCAGGCCGTGCAGGTGGGCCAGGGCGGGTCCGGCCTCCGAGGGGTGCTCGGCGGGGGCGAGGTGTTCCGTGCCACCGTCGGTCAGGGCCTCCACCGCGGCCTGGACGCGCCAGCAGGCGGCGGCGAGGCGGGCGTCGTGGGAGGCCTCCGGGTCGGCGGCGACGGCGACGAGTCCGCGGATCTCGCGCGCGCAGTCGTCGAGCAGGCCGAGGACGCGGCGGGCGCGCGCCTTGCGGCCGAGCATGGGGTTCAGCGGGTGGGTGAGCGGGGCGACGGAGAGCCGGACCCGGCCGAGGAGCTGCTCGAGTTCGGCGACGCGTGCGCCGGGGTCTGCGGCGGGGTCGCCGGCGAGGCGGGCGGCGGCTTCGGCGGTGCCGGTGTGGACGCAGCGCAGCGCGCGCTGGATCCAGGCGTCGGTGACGGCATGGGTGGTGACGGGGAGCACGAACAGCACGGCCAGCCCCGCGCCGAGCGCGCCCACGCCGGTCTCGGCGAGGCGGACCGTCAGCAGGCCGGGGGTGAGCACGCCGAGGAGCCCGTAGAGCAGTTCGGCGAGCAGGGTCACCCAGAGCATCATCCAGGTGTAGGAGACGGCGGCCGTGTAGAAGATGCCGAATACGCAGACGGCGACGAGCGCGGCCGTGGGCGCGCCGGCGCCGTGCACGGGGACGGCGACGAGGAGGCCGAGGCCGATGCCGATCACCGTGCCGAGCACCCGGCGGAAGCCGCGTACCAGAGTCTCGCCGCGGGAGGTGGTGTTGACGAAGATCCACCACGTGGCGCCGACGGCCCAGTACCAGCGCTCCCCGGACACCGCCTGGCCCACGAGGAGCGCGAAACCCGCGCCGGCCGTCGCCTGGACGGCCTGCCGGGTGGTGACCCGGGCGAGGCCACGGCCGCCCGGCGGGGCGGGCGCGGCGGCCGGGGGCAGGCGGCGCTCGTAGCACCACAGGCCGAAGCGCACGGCCGCCGCGCCGAGGACGGAGAGGACGACGGCCGCGGCCAGCTCGGGGAGCCGTCCCCCGGTCGCGTGCAGGAACTGGGCGACGAAGAACATCATGAACGCGAACACGCCCAGACTGTGGCCGCGCGGCCCCCACCGGCGGGCGTACACGCCGGCGCCGGTGACGGCCAGGAAGGCCAGGTCGCGTGCCAGGGGGTGATCGTGCAGGAGGGCCGCGGCGGCCAGGACGGGCAGGCCGGCGGCGGGCAGCAGCGCGGTGGTGACCGCCTGGCCGCGCACGGTGGTGTCGGTGACGGTGAACAGGGCGAGCAGCGCGGCGAGCCCGCCGGTGACGGCACCGGCCAGGGAGTGCCCGGCCAGGCCGCAGACCACGACGGCCAGCCCGATGCCGAGGACGGCCCGCGCGGCGAACCGCAGCCGTACCCGCCCCGGATCCGGAGCCACGAACACCCTCTTCAGCACTTCTCGCCCCCAACGGTCACCCGTGAACACCGGCATGGAAAAGGCGCCGCGGGATCCGCAGCGCCATCGACGGTTCCATGACAGCACCCGTGCCGCCGCTGGCTCAAGTGGCCGGAAAGCGGCTGGTCCATTGGCCCACTGGCCGCTCTTCAGGGAGGGCCATGGAAGGGCCAACGGACCAGGAACGGCCGGTCCGCCCGGAATGCGCCCGCCTGGGCCATTGGTACAGTCGTCCGCGATCACCGATGAACACGAGGAGTCCGGGCACCATGGCCGTCGACCAGCTCGACACCCGCATCCTGCGCCTGCTGCTCGAGCAGCCCCGCACCAGCGTGCGGGAGTACGCGCGCATCCTCGGCGTGGCTCGCGGCACGCTCCAGGCCCGCCTCGACCGGCTGGAGCGCGAGGGCGTGATCATCGGCTCCGGCCCGTCCCTCTCCCCCGCCGCGCTGGGCCACCCCGTGCTCGCGTTCGTGCACATCGAGGTCACCCAGGGCCACCTCGACGACGTCGGTGACGCCCTGGCCGCCGTGCCGGAGATCGTGGAGGTGTTCTCGATCACCGGCGGCGGCGATCTCCTCACCCGGGTCGTGGCCCGCGACAACGCCCACCTGGAGGACGTGATCCAGAAGCTGATCAGCCTGCCCGGCGTGGTCCGCACCCGCACCGAGGTGGCGCTGCGCGAGCGGGTGCCGTACCGCCTGCTGCCGCTGGTGGAGTCGATCGGCCGCACGGCCGGCGGCTGACGGCTGACGGCTGACGGCGGCGACTCCCCGTCGGTCCCGTCCGCACCGGTTGACGCCCTGCGTCGCCCCCTCCACCGCCTGGTCGATCATCCGCACGCCGTCCGTCGGGCGGAGCGCGACCCTCGCGCCGTGACGCCCGGTGGCGCTACGAGCGGCGGCGGGGTCTGCCGCCGGTGCCGCGCCGGCCGCCGCCTCCCTTGGCGCCACCGGCGCGGCCCCGGGCGGCTCCGCCCGAGCCGGCCTTGCGCGGGCCGCCGCCGGTCCTCGTTTCGGGGCGCTCGGCCTTCGGCTCGGCCGACGGCTGCCGGTCCCGGCCACGGGTGCTGTTGACCGTGCGGCCGCGGACGATGCCGATGAAGTCCTCGACCAGGTCGGTGGTGGCGTCCTGCGGCCAGGCGAGGGCGACGCCGGACTGCGGGGCGCCGACGAGGGTGCGGTAGGTGAGGTCGCGGCGGTGGTGCAGCCGGGCCAGCGACTGGGGCACGACCAGCACGCCGATGTTCGCCGCGACCAGCTCGATCGCGTCGGCCGTGGTCGCCGGGCGCTCGAAGGCGGGCTCCCCCGGGAGCCGTTCCCAGTCGAGGACGTCGTCCAGCGGGTGGACCACCACCTCGTCGGCGAGGTCGTCGAGGATCACCTCGTCGGCCGCCGTGATCACGTGGTCCTTGGGGATTACGACGACCGTGGTCTCGGTGTAGAGGGGGATCGCGCTGAACACCGTACGGTCCACCGGGAGCCGGACGAAGGCCGCGTCGGCGGTGCCCTCGCGCAGCATGACGGGGGCCTCGGCGGGCGCCGTCTGAAGGAGGACGAGGGGTACGTCGGGCAGGCGCTCCTGCCAGGTCCGCGCCCACTTGGCGGGGGTCACTCCGGGGACGTACGCGAGCCGGAACGAGGGGGAATCCGCCGAGTCGGTCATCCCGCCAGGTTACCGGCTGTGGTCGGCGGTCCGGTTCGCGGCCGATACCCTGGACGGCATGACGTCGCACCAGAGCACCCAGACGATGAAGCCCGCGACCGCGGCGAAGAAGCTGGGTGTGTACCTCCCCGCCACCCCCGCCGAGTTCCAGGAGGGTGTCGTCACGCGCGCCGAGCTGAACGAGCTCCAGGCGAACCCGCCGGAGTGGCTGCGCGCCCTGCGGGACAAGGGCCCGCACCCCCGTCCGGTGGTGGCGGCCAAGCTCGGCGTGTCCATCGCCGGACTGGCGCGCGGCGGTGTCACGGAGGCGCTGACCACCGAGCAGATCCAGGAGATCAAGGACGCCGGGCCCGAGTGGCTGGCGAAGGAGCGCGCCACCCAGGCCGAGGTCCGCAAGGAGGCGGCGCGCCTGCGGCAGCGCGACGCCGAGAAGGCGGCCGGCGCGGAGTCCTGACCCGCCTTTGGTACGGCGTCGGAGCCTGACCCGCCTTCGGTACGGCGTCGGAGCCCGCCCCGTGCGCCCGTGGTGGTCGCCCCCGGCCGTCGGGGTGACTACGATCTGGTCAGGTTCACCGATGTGGGTGTGCGAGGTCGCTGGGGGTTGGGATGGTTGCTGGTCGTGTGGTGCGCTTCGACAGCCAGCGGGGTTACGGGTTCATCGCGCCCGACGACGGCGGGGAGGACGTCTTCCTGCACGTCAACGACATGCTGATGCCCGAGTCGCAGGTCCGCCGGGGCATCGTCGTCGAGTTCGAGATCGAGGACGGCGAGCGCGGACCGAAGGCCTCCGGGGTGCGGCTCGCGCGCGGGGCGGACGGCAAGCCGCTCGCGGCCGACGACGACGTCCTGTGCGACGTGCTCAGCACGGAGGAGTTCACCCGCGACGTCACCGAGGCCCTGCTGACGGCGGCGCCCTCGCTGACCGCCGAGCAGATCCTCCAGGTGCGCTCCGGGCTGGCCCAGTTCGCGAAGAACCACGGCTGGGTCGAGGGCTGACCTCCCCCGCCGGCCCCCGGCCGCTCTCCCCGGCCGCCCCCTGTCGGTACACCTCCCGTCACCGGCCCGTGGGCCGCGTACCGCCTGGCCCCCGCCGCCCGTTTCCACCCGGCCCGTTTCCACCCGGTGGTTCGAGGGCGTGCGGCGCGGCGACGATCGAGGCCCCCGGTTCCAGGAGAACGGTCGCCGGAACGCCGGCCTCTCGTCGGAGACCCGTTGTCAGTGGCCTGATCTAGAGTTCCCGTCACTTGATCACTGCGGGTGCGGGAGGCACGCATGGGGTGGGTGTCGGCCGGCGGCTATGAAGTCGCCCTCGACGACGGCAAGGTGGTGTGCCGCAACGCGGCGGGGCGACGGTTGAAGTCCGTTCCGCCCAAGATCGCCGACGATCCGGCCGTGGTGGGCCTGCGTCAGCTCGTCGAATGGCTGGAACGGCACGAACAGCGGTGCCTGACCGACGTGGAGCGCTGGATGGTGCGCTCGCTGCCGGTGCCGTTCGCCGTTCTCGCGCGGGTGTGGCCCGACCCGGCGTGGCAGGCCGCCCTGCGCGACCTCGTCGTCACCGGGCAGGACGGCGAGGTGGCCGGATTCCTGCGGGACGCCGACCCCGAGCGCGGCCTCGGCCTCGTCGACCTCGACGGCGACACCGTCCGCATCACCCCCGGCCTCGTCCGCCTCCCGCACCCCGTGCTCCTCGAAGACCTGGAGGACCTCAGGGAGTTCGCCGTCGAACTCGGCGTCGAGCAGCGCGCCCAGCAGCTGTTCCGCGAGGTCTGGCACCGGCCCGCCACGCTCGATCCGGAGGGCACCTCCGTCGAGGAGTACGCCGGCGGCGCCTTCAAGGAGCTGCGTTTCCTGCACGGCAGGGCCGCCCAGCTCGGCTACCGCGTGCGCGGCGGCAGCGCCGTCTGCTCCGTCCTGGAGGACGGCCGGGGCGTCGAGGCCCGGGTGTGGATCGGCGACTACGAAGGCTACGAGGAGACGGAGACCGGCCCTCTCACCTTCACCGACACCGCCGGCCGGGCGCTGAAGCTCGGCCAGGTGGGGCCGGTGGCCTGGTCGGAAGGCATGCGCATGGCGGCCTCGCTGTACGCCGGGCGGAACATCGAGGACGAGGAGCAGGCGGCATGACGACGTACGACGAGACGGCTTTTGCGGCACTGCTCGACGCCGGCGCGATCCTGCCGCCGGGCACCACCGGCCGGGAGGACGCCGACGTCCTCACCGTGCGCACGTACACGCATCCCGCCCTGGACGAGCGCAGGATCGTGCGGCTGGTGCCGGGCACACTCGGCGAGGCGGAGGACCTGGCGCTGGACTTCCTCGGCCTGGTCCGGGATCCGGAGACGCCGGAGGTCGGGCAGATACGCCGGGAGACGCTCGGCTTCCCCGCCTGGGCGCTGGTCAACGACCCGGCGAACGGCCACCACGCGCTGGCCCTCGTCAAGGACGTCGAGCGGCTCGCACGGCAGGCCAAGTCCCGCCCCGGCACCGCCAAGGAGGGCTTCGAGGCGCTCGGCGAACGGCTCGGCCGGGCCGTGCCGCACTTCCTGCCCACCTTCTACGAGCAGGCCGCCCGCGTCTTCCTCCAGCACGAGAACACCACGTACGCCGCCGCGTTCTTCGGCAAGGCCCGCGAGGCCGAGCGGGTGCACGCGCTGGCCGTGGACGAGGAACGGCAGCGCGCCGTGTTCCTGGAGTTCGCGTTCGCCGGGGCGCTCACCGTGAAGGCGCTCAAGGAGCACGTCAAGGCTCTCGCGGCGCGCCTGAGCCCCGCCGACGCCTGGAGCCAGTTCCGGCAGCTGACGGTGGAGCGCTGCGCGGCCGGTATGCCGCCGTACGCCTCGCTCCCGCAGGACGCGCGCGGGCTGATCAAGGCCGCGGGCCTGGACCGGGTCACCGAGGAGTGCGCGCTGGTCGCCGACCTGATCACCTCCCCGGCGGCGGTCCGGGCGCCCGCGTCCTTCTGGAACACCTACCGGGCGACGCTGGTGCTGCTCGCGCGACAACAGCCCGCCGTGCGGGCCCGGCTGCTGGAGATCATGCCGGCCGGCCTGGGCCGCGCCACGCGCGACGACGAGTTCTGGCTGGACCTGCTCACCGAGTGCGGCGCGGATCTGCTGCTCACCGGAGAGACCGGTTCCGACGTGGACGCGGCGGACTGGCTCAGCCGCTGGTCCCTGCACCGCAAGCACGGCAGCTCGGTCAGCGGCCGCTCGCCCGCCACCCTGGCGCTCGTCCGGCGGATGGCGTCGCGGCTGCGCGAGGGCGGCCGGCCCGTCGACCTCTTCACCGGCCGCTGGCACTCCGGCGCCGACCTGGACCTGCTCGACCTGTGCCTGGCGGAGGACGTGCCGCTGGCCGACCCCGGCGCCGGCCAGAACGTCTTCCTGCCCCTGGGCCAGTGGCTGAAGGACAAGGCGCCGGGGCGGCAGGACCTGACGGCCCTCGCGGCGCACCCGCGCCACCGCCGGCTGCTGTACCTGTCCGTCGGCACGCTCAGCGGCCACCGGCCGGACACGCAGCTGCTGGAGGGGCTGGCCGGTCATCCCGTCCTCGCCGACGTGCTGCGCCAGTGGCTGGAGGACGCGGCCGGGGAGCTGACCGCCGCGGCCGGTCTGCCCGCCGCGCGCGCGGCGCTGGAGAGACTGCGGCCGTTTCGCGCGGTGGCGGCCCGGGTCAGCCCCGCCGCCGTCGCCGAGGTCGCCGCGCACGAGGTCGCGCCGCTGCTGGGCCGCACGCTGCGCGCCGGCATCCCGGACGAACTGGTCTGGCCCGCTCTCGAAGAGGCGCTGAAGCGGCTCGACGCCGAGACCAGGCGCGACCGTGACGACACCCTGCGCGTCGAGGAGGCCTGGCCCGCGCTGATCCTCTCCCGCAAGCACAAGGTGATCGTCGTCGGCCCCGAGGACATCCTCCTCGAACACGAGGTGCGGCTGCCCGACGGCCTGGACCGCTGGCAGCGTCCGTCGTTCCGCTTCACGGACGGCGAGCTGCTGGTGACCTGGCCGCACGGCAGCAAGCAGTTCGGCTACTGGTCGGCCCGCCCCTCCGACACGTTCCCCCTGAGCGGCGAACGGGCCTCCCACTGGTACGGCGCCAGCGACGCCGGTGAACCCTCGATCCCGCTGCCGGGAGGCGGCCGGGCCACCGGCGGCCGCACGCTGCACGCCGGCGACACCGTCCTGCCGCCGAGCCGCCGCATCCTCGGCGACGGCACCTCGTACTGGCGTCAGGGCCGGCAGGGGCGCAAGCAGGTGTGGCTGGAGTACGACCCGGCCACCGGCACCCACGGGCGCGCCTCACTGCCCGCGTTCCTGCGGACAGGCGTCACCGACGAATCCACGCTGCTCCAGCAGCACTGCGCGGTGCTGCCGCTCCAGCCCGGTCTGGAACACAGCCCGTTCGGTACGGACGGCACGGTCCTCGGACGCTGGGTGCGCGAGGAGGGCGAGGGCGCCGAGGCCCGCATCACCGCCGGCACGCCGGACGGGCGCACGGTCTGCCTGCCGAAGGGCCGCGACGGCGTCGCGCGCGGCGTGCCGGTCGGCGCACTGCGGCTCCCCGGAGGGGCCGAACCCGTCGTCGTCGCCCTGCACCGGCAGATCGCCTTCCACACCGCGGACGACACCTCCGAGTCCGGGGAGTCGGGACGGGTGACCCCGCTGGAGCGGGGCGGCGAGTTCGCCGCCGGCACACGGCTGGTCCCGCCGGTCGACTTCTGGCACGCGCTGCGGCCCCGGGACGAGGCCGCGTCGGCGGTCCTGCGGGCGCTGAGCGACGAGCAGGCGGCCACGGTGCTGCGCACCGGCGCGGAGGCGCTCGCCGAGCACGCCGCGCGCGTGGCGGCGGCGAAGGCCGCCACGGCGGGCGCGGCCGAGGGTGCGGCGGCCACGACGGGGACGTCCGCGGTGTCGAACGACGCCGCCGACGGCAAGCCCGTCCTGCCGACCGCCGACGAGGTCCTGCGCGAGGCGGTCTCCCGTTGCCTGCCCGGTATCGGCGAGCGGCGCCTGCTCATCGGGGTCTCCGCGCTGGTGCGCGCGGTGCTGCGGCTCGCGGAGTCGACCGCCGCGTTCGTGGCTCCTCCGGTGGAGCTGAAGCCGGTGCAACGGCGGCGCGTCGAGGGCATGTTCGACGACTACAGTCCCCGGCACGCGGACGACCAGACGCTGCGGGAGGCCACCGCCGGCCTCGCCGACCAGCAGGGCTGGTGGGGCAACGGGCAGCAGTGGAGCGCCGTGCGGCAGATCCGCGCCGTCAACCACGTGCTGTCCGGCAGGCCCGCCGACGGCAGGCCGCTGCCCGAGCGCTCCCGGTCGACGGGGTCCGCGGAGGGATGGCGGAGCGACGAGTTCACCGTCCCCGGCATCGGGATGCTGTGGCCGTCCCTGCTCGACGTGCTGCGGCCCCTGGCCTACCGTGCCGCCTCCCCGGTCCTCTCCGACGCGCACCGGGAGGCTCTCCTGGTGCTGTTCGAGGTGATCGCGGACGGACGGCTGGCCGCGGCCGACGGCGCCGCTCTGCGGGAGGTCGTGCTGAGCGAGCCGCAGCACAAGCACGAGCGTGTGGGCCAGGTGCTGCGCCGCGAAGGCCGTACGGTCGTCGTGCTCGGCTGCCGCCAGGTCGACCGCGAGAAGGGCCGGGTGCACTGGCTGGCCCTGGACCACGACCCGTCCGGCGCGTTCGGCGCGATCGCCCACTTCGTGCTGGAGCGGGAGACCGCGCACCCGCCGGTGTTCCCCGCCGACGCCCTGGCCGCCGTCACCGGGCTGATCCGGGACAAGGGCGCCGCGCCCTGGCAGCCGGAGGCTCCGGACGCGCTCACCGCCGCGACGGGGGGCGGGCTCGGGCCCGTGCAGTCGGCGCTGCTGCTGGCCGGCAAGCCGGTGCAGGTGGCCACGGACCTGCTCGCGACCATCGGCCTGAAACCCCGTCAGAAGGCCTTCGGTGACGGCCTGCTGACCTCCTTCCGGCTCGGCGACGGGCCCGCCCTCGTCGGCGCCCTGCTGCCCGACAGCCCCGGCGACCTGTGGACCGCCGGCCCGGACACGGCGGCCGCGGGCCGGGTCTGGCAGGAGCGGTTCGGCGGGTTCGTCCGTCTCCCCGAGGACATCGCCGCCGACCTCGAACTCGCCGGAGTCTCCGCCGGTGCGGCCGAGGACGTGCTCAACCCGACGCGTACGCCCTGGATCAGCCGCACCACCGTCCAGCGGCCGGGCAGGAACGGCGACCTCGTCCCCGACGACGCCCGGGCGCTGCCCGGCCGCCACCACCTGTCGAACGCCGTGGCCTCCCTGGCCGGGCTCGCCTACACGCTGCCGTACGGCCATCCGCTGCGCGCCGCCCTCCCCGAGGGGCTCGCCGCGGTCCGCCGCCGCCTCACGGACCCGGGACTGCTGCTCGACCTCGACGTCACCTGGGCGGAGAAGGGCATGACCGCCCCCGCCCTGCGCAAGGCCTACGGTCTGCCCGCCACCGGCGGCGGTGACGCGGACGGTCTGACCCGGCTGGGCGAAGCACTCGTGCTGCGCCCCTGGTACCAGGACCAGGAGGCGGTCCTGGTGCGGCCGGCCGGGCTGAGCGGGCCGGACGACGCCGTGTTCGGACTCGTCGAAGGGCTGGCCGGACCGGGACGCGGCGGCGGCCTGCGCGCGCTGCGGGCCGTCCTCGGCGACGACCTGGCCCGTGCGCTCGCCGCCGGCACCGGTCCCGAGGAGGCCGGCGGGCACGCCCAGGACCCGATGGCCACCGTGCCGGAGCTGGTCGCGGAGGTCGCCGGTGCGCACGGCCTGAGCGAGGACGCGGCGGCGCTCTACCTCCAGCTGCTCGCCCTGCCCGATCCCACGGACCGCAACTGCGCCCGCTGGACCGGCTGGAAGCCCGCGCGGACGAAGAGGGCCCGTGCGGAACTCGCGGCCACCGACCTGGTCGTGGAGGCCAAGCGGCCGCGTGCCGGGCGCACCCTCTTCCTGCCGTGCGGCTGGCGCGAGCCGAAGGCGCCCGCGCTGCCGGTCGAGGTGTGGAAGGAGGGCCTGTATCCGGTGGGCGAGCGCGTCCGTGCGGTGCCGCTGATGCCGGTGCCCGAGCTGTTCACCCGCGCGTGGGACCGCGTCCGGGCCGGCGACGCCCCGGCCTACGAGGAACTGACCACCCGCGCCACCCGAAAGGGCCGCCGCCGATGACCACCGTCCCCCCGCACCTGGAAGAACACGCGCCGATGACGACCACCCTCTCCCCCGCCCCGGCCCGCCAGGTCGTCCCGCCCGAGGACCGGCACGCCACCGAACTGGCCTTCCTCGCCGCGTACGACGACGGGCCGCGCCCGCCCGCCTGGCGGCTGACCCCGCGGGCGGTCGTCACGTTCGTCATGGGCAGCGACGGACGGGCCCTGAAACTGCCCGACGGGGCCGAGGCGGCCGAGGGGGTGCCGCGCCGGCTCGTGATCGAGGGCAAGTTCGTGGGCGACCGGGCCCTGGTCGAGCGGTGTGTGGTGACCCTCGCGGGCGAGCGCGGTCTGCTGCTCGTCGGCGAGCCCGGCACCGCCAAGTCCATGCTGTCGGAGCTGCTGTCGGCCGCCGTGTGCGGCACCAGCGGCCTGGTCGTGCAGGGCACCGCGGGCACCACGGAGGACCAGCTCAAGTACGGCTGGAACTACGCCCTGTTGCTGGCGCAGGGACCGAGCCGGCAGGCGCTGGTGCCCTCGCCGGTGCTGACCGCCATGCGCCGGGGCGGTATCGCACGGGTCGAGGAGGTCACCCGCTGTCTGCCCGAGGTGCAGGACTCCCTCGTGTCGCTGCTCTCCGAACGGCGCATCGCGGTACCCGAACTGGCCGGCTCCGAGGACGCGTTGGCGCACGCGGCACCCGGATTCAACCTCATCGCCACCGCCAACCTGCGCGACAAGGGGGTCTCCGAGATGTCCGCGGCCCTCAAGCGCCGCTTCAACTTCGAGACGGTCGGCCCCATCCCGGACGTCGACGCGGAGACGGCGCTCGTGCGCAGCCAGGCACGGGCGTCGGTGGAGCGGGCGGGGGCGCCGTTCCACGTCGACGACGCGGTGCTGGAGGCGCTGGTGACGGCCTTCCGGGACCTGCGCGAGGGCCGGTCGGCGGAGGGTTGGGAGGTGGAGCGGCCGTCCACCGTGATGAGCACCGCCGAGGCCGTGTCGGTGGCGGGGGCCCTGGCTCTGGCGGCGGCGTACTTCCCGGGGGACCGTGACGTGCTCGGCCTGCTGCCGGGCCACCTGCTGGGCGTGGTCCGCAAGGACGACCCCGCCGACGCGGCCCGGCTGCGCGGCTACTGGGACGGTCCCGTCCGCCGCCGCGCGGAGCAGGGTTCCGCCACCTGGCGCACCCTGTGGGACCTGCGCACGGTTCTGGAGGGCTGACGGCCGTGTCCCTCTCCCGCCTCTCCACCCGCCTCGGGCCGGACGCGGCCGGATCCGGCTCCGGTCAGGTGCCGTCCGGTTCCCGTCCCGGTTCCGTGCCTCCCGAGGAGGCCCTCGCCGCCCTGACCGGCCCGGCGGCGCCCTACCTGGTGGGCGTACGGCATCACGCTCCCTCCCTGGCCGCGGCGGTGCCCGCGCTGCTGGACGCGGCGAAGCCGGACGTGCTGCTCATCGAGCTGCCTGCCGAGATGCAGGAGTGGCTGCCGTGGCTCGGGCACGAGGAGACGCGGGCCCCGGTCGCGCTCGCCGCCGCCCCCGCTGACGGGAGGGGCGGCGCGGGGCCGGCGTTCTATCCGTTCGCGGACTTCTCGCCCGAGCTGGCCGCCGTGCGCTGGGCGAACCGCCGGGGCGTGCCGGTGGTCGCCTGCGACCTGCCGCTCGCCGACCGGGCGTGGGGGGAGGGCCGGGCCGCCGCCCCGGCACCGGGTGCGGGCGGTCCCGGGCTGGCCGCCGCGCTGCGGGCCGGGGTGAGCGGCCGTCCCGGGGACGATCTGTGGGACCGGCTCGTCGAGGCCACCGCCCCCGGTTCGCCGCCGGAGGCCCTGCGCCGGGCGGCCCTGCTCACCGGCTGGGCGCTGCGCGAGGACGCGGCCGCGGCGGGCGGCGTGCCCGAGCTGGACCTGCGGCGGGAGCGGTGGATGCGGGCGCGGATCGCTCGGGCCACCGCACACGGGGAGCGGGCCGCCGTGGTGGTCGGGGCCTTTCACGCCCCGGCGCTGGTGGGTGGACACCCGGAGGAGGCGGAAGAGGCCGGTCAGGCCGCAGCCGGCCCGGACCGCCCCGCGTGGACCACGTCTCTCATCCCCTACACCTACGCCCTGCTGGACGAGCGGTCCGGTTATCCGGCGGGCATCCGGGACCCCGAGTGGCAGGACATGGTCCTGCGGGCCGCGGGCGTCCCCGAGGCGCTGGAAGAGGCGTTGACGCGGGCCGCCGTCCGCGTCTGTGCCGAGCTGCGCCTTCTCGGCCACCCGTCGGGGCCCGCCGACGCGCGGGAGATCGTCCGGCTCGCCTCCGATCTGTCCCGGCTGCGCGGGCTGCCCGCGGCGGGCCGGGGTGAGCTGGTGGAGGCCGTGCAGACGGTGCTGACGCAGGGTGAGCCGTACGGGCGGGGGCGGGCCGTGGCGCGGGCGATGGAACGGGTGCTGGTCGGTACCCGCACCGGGCGGCCCGCGCCGGACGCGCCGCGCTGCGGTCTGGCCCCGGCGGTGGAGAGCGAGGTGGCGGAACTGGGCCTGCCCGGACCGGCGGACGGGGTGCCCGGTGCGGCGCGGGATCTGCGTCTGGACCCGCTGCGCTCCGATCTCGACCGGCGCCGTGAGCTGCTGCTGCGCCGGCTGGCGGTGTGCGGGGTGCCGTACGGGGAGGCGAAGGAGGTGAGCGGCGCTGGGGGTGCCGAGGCACTCACTTCGCGCTGGGAGGTGCGCTGGACGCCCGCGACGGCGGCCATGCTGACCTCGGCCGGTGTACGCGGGGTCACCGCCGCCCAGGCCGCAGAAGGGGTGCTGCGCGAACGGCGGCGCGCCGAGGAGGACGAGGGCGGGCCGACGGCGGCGCAGGCACTCGACGGGCTGGCGCAGGCCGCCGAGTGCGGTCTGACCGGGCTCGCGGACGAACGCCTCGACGACCTCGCCGAGGTGCTCCCCGGCGCCGGCACCCTGCCCGAGCTGCTGGCCGGGCTGGCCCTGCTGGACCGGCTGCGGGCCGGGCACGTCCCCGGCCTCGGCGCCGACGGGGACCGTACGGCGCGGGCGGCCGGCGTGGCCGGGCTGCTCACGTCGGCGGCGGTGCGGCAGGTGGACGGCCTGACCGGTTCCGAGGAACTGGCGGACGCCCGCGCCCTGCTCGAACTGGCCCACCGTGCCGACCTGTCGGGCGGCATCAGGCTCACCGATGCCCTTGGCCGGCTGGCGGCCGACGGGTCCCCGCTGATGCGCGGCGCCGCCGGGGCCGTACGCGTGCTGCTCGGGCAGGAGGATCCGCGGGTGTTCGGGGACCGGGTGGCGTCCTGGGTCGACGGGGCCGTCGACGCCGACTCGCGGGCCGCGCTCACCGCGCGGCTCGGCGGGCTGCTGACCGCCGCCGGTCCCCTGCTGGAGGCGGCGGCGCCCGCGCTGGAACCCCTGCTCGACCGGGTGTCGGAGCTGCCCGACCGGGAGTTCCTCGACCGGCTCCCGGCGCTGCGCGGCGGCTTCGACGCCCTCAGCCCCGCGGCCCGCGACCGTCTGCTGGCGGCCGTCGAGGAACGCCTCGACGTCTCGCACGTCGCGGACACCGGCGGTGTCGACCCGGCCGCGCTCGCCGCCTGGACGCGGGCGGACCTCGCCGGCCGCGAGACCCTGCGGGCTCTGGGGCTGCTGCCCGCGCCCGCCGCTGCGCAAGCGGACGTGCTCGTCGGGTCGCCGGGGGCTCGGGCCGAGGGCGGTCTGCTCGCCCCCGGTGACCGCTGGCGACTCGTCCTGGGCCGCAGGAAGGATCAGCTTCCCTCCTCGGCGGCCTCGCTCGCGACCGCGCTGGACGAGCTGTACGGCAGCGGGCGCGGGGAGGGCAGCAGGGGCGGCCTGACCGGGCGCGGCTCGGGCGGTGGCCGGGAGGTGCCCTATCCCGGCGTGCGGGAGTGGTCGCAGGAGCTGGCGGTGCTGTTCGGTCCGGGCATCCGGGAGGAGGTGCTGGCGGCGGCCGCCGCTTCGGGGCGCACGGACGTGCTCGCCGAGCTGGACGCGGACAGCGTGCGCCCCTCGGTCGACCTGCTGCGCACCGTGCTGAGTCACGCGGGCGGTCTGCCCGAGGCCCGGCTGGCCGCGCTGCGTCCGCTGGTCCGGCGGCTGGTCGAGGCCCTGACCCGGCAACTGGCCACCCGGCTGCGGCCGGCCCTGCACGGCACGGCCCTGCCCCGCCCGAGCAGACGGCCGGGCGGCGGTCTCGACCTGCCGCGCACCCTGCGCGCCAACCTGGCGACCGCGCGCCGCGCCCCCGACGGCACGATCCGGGTCATCCCCGAGCACCCCGTGTTCCGCACCCGTGCGCGGCGGTCCGCGGACTGGCGGCTGATCCTGGTCACCGACGTGTCCGGGTCCATGGAGGCGTCTACGGTCTGGGCCGCGCTCACGGCGTCGGTGCTGGCCGGGGTGCCGACCCTGTCCACGCACTTCCTGGCGTTCTCCACCGAGGTCATCGATCTCACGGGGCACGTCGAGGACCCGCTGTCGCTGCTGCTGGAGGTCAGCGTGGGCGGCGGCACGCACATCGCGGCGGGACTGCGGCACGCCCGTGAGCTGGTCACCGTCCCCTCGCGGACCCTCGTCGTGGTCGTCAGCGACTTCGAGGAGGGCTATCCGCTCGGCGGGCTGCTCGCCGAGGTCCGCGCGCTGGTCGGGGCGGGCTGTCACGTCCTGGGCTGCGCGAGCCTCGACGACACGGGCCGGCCCCGCTACTCCACGGGCGTCGCCGGTCAGCTCGTCACCGCGGGCATGCCCGTGGCCGCCCTCAGTCCACTCGAACTCGCCCGCTGGGTAGGGGAGAAGATCGCATGACCCCGGACCTGTCCGCGGAACACCCGGACCCGGAAGGGACCACTGATCGCCCTGGCCCGGAAGGGACCTCGCGTCACCCGAACCCGGAAGGGACCTCGCGTCACCCGGGCCCGGAAGGGGCCTCGGACCGTCCGGGCGCGGGGCTGCCCCCGGTCGCCCCGTCCGTCACCGCCGAGCTGGTCGGGGCGCTGTCGCCCCGGCTCCGCAAGCGGCTGGACGCGGGGGTCGCCAAGCTCGCGGCCCGTCCGGTGGTGCGCGACGGCGACATCGTACGGATCGCCGTCGACGACGGCACCGACCTCGAACTGCGCGCCTCCGGCGGGGCGGTGACCAGCACGGACGCCATCCGCTGCGGCTGCCTGCTGGCACCGGACTGCCTGCACCGCGCGGCCGCCGCCTCGGCGGCGCCGGTCGCCGAGGACACACCACCGGCCGCACCGGCCGGCGAACCGGCGGACACGGCAGGGGTGTCGCGGGAGGACGCCGGACCCGAAACCGGACCCGAGCCGCAGTCCGCCGGGCCGGAGGAACGCGCCGCCGCCCGTGCGGTGTTCGAGGCGGCGGCCGCCGTTCTGGAGGCCGGCACCGACGGGGCCGGCGCCGTGCTCCAGTCCGAGTTGCTGCGCGCCGCGCACACCGCACGCCTCGCAGGTCTCCCGCGCGCCTCGGCCGCCGCGGTCTCCGTGGTCACCGGGGTGCGCGCGGCCCGTTCCGCCGACCCGGCCCACCGCCTCGACGACCTCGCGGACGCGCTCCGCGGCGTCCTGGCCGTGGCGCACCGTCTCCCTCACGCCACGGGCCCCGACCTGGCCGAACTGCGCGGCACGGCACGGCAGCCGTACCGCCCCGACGGCTCCCTGCGGCTGTACGGACTGTTCTCCGAGCCGGTCCTCACGACCACCGGTTACGCGGGCGCGGTCACCTGGACCGCCGATGCCGACGGCCGCCTCTACACGGTGTCCGACGTGGCGCCCGGCGGTCCCGGCCGCGCGACCGGTGCCGCCGACCGGGCCGTCCGGATCGGCGACACCTCCCTGACACACCGTGAACTGGCGCGCGCGGGTCTCGCCGTGTCGGGCGCGACCGTCTCGCCGACGGGGCGCCTCGGCGCGGGGGCGGGGGTGCGGGCGGTGCGCGCGTCCGGCGCGGCATGGCGCGGCGAGCCGCTGGACCGGCTGTGGGCCGTACCCGTAGCCGATCAGGTGGCGCGAGCCCTCGGGGGCGGTCATGATCTGCTGTTCCTAGAGGTGACGCTCCGGGGCGCGGTCCGGGAGCCGGCGGGCGACTGTCTGCTGGCCGACTGCGCCGGCGTGCCCCTGCGGCTGGCGGTGGCCCACGACGCGCCCGCTCTGCCGTACCGCGAGAATCTGCGTCTGCTGGCGGCGTCCGGGGGCGGCAGCGTGCGGGTCGTGGCCCGGCTGGCGCCCGGGCCGGTTCCCCGTGCGCTGCTGCTGGCCACCGAGCACCCGAGCGACCCGGCAGCCCGGGTGGACCTGGGGCTGGACCGGCTCCAGCACGCGGACCTGCCCGCGACGACGTCCCGGGACGGGATTCCGGCTCCGGCCCCGGACGTGGACGAGGCACCGCTGCACCTGCTGCGCCGTCGGGTCCACCAGGCCGTGTCGGGGGGCCGCCGGGTGCTGGCCTTCCCGGGCGGCGCGGCGGGCGACGGGGCCCGGCTTCGCCGCGTGGGGCTCGGCACGGCGGGTGACCTCCTCGACGCGCTGCACGCCGCCGCGGCGGACCGCGCCCGTGACGCGTTCGGTCGGCTCCTGCCGTCGGACTCGGGGCGTTTCGCGAGCGCGTGGCTGGCGGCGGCGCTGTACACGGGCGAGGTCGAGCGGGCGCTGTGCGCGCAGGCGTGGGGGGTGGCCGCGCTCCCGGCGTGAGGGCGATCCGCGGACCCCCTCTCTTTGGATCCGCGGCCCCGCCTCTTTAGGACAGGACCTGACCTGTATCCCTCCTAACGTGGTCCACGAACGCGGAACACACCTCTCGGAGACGGAGACACGCCATGTCCCTGAACAGCACCGCCCCCCTCGCCCCGACCCTCACCGGGGAGCGCGCCGACCTGCTGGAGACCCTGGCCAAGCACCGCGGTTTCCTCCGCTTCACCACCAACGGCCTGACCGACGAGCAGGCGGGGCTGCGGACCACCGCCGGCGAGCTGTGTCTCGGCGGCCTGATCAAGCACGTCACCTCGGTCGAGCGGAACTGGGCCGCCTTCATCGTGGACGGCCCGTCGGCGATGGGCGACTTCGACGACATGACCGAGGAGGACTTCGCCCGACGCGCCGACGAGTTCCGGATGCTGCCCGGCGAGACGCTGGCGGGGGTGCTGGAGGAGTACGCCGAGGTGGCCCGCCGCACCGACGAACTGGTCGCGTCACTGCCCGACCTCGACGCGGCGCACCCGCTGCCGTCGGCGCCGTGGTTCGAGCCGGGCAAGCACTGGTCGGCCCGCCGGGTGCTGCTGCACGTGATCGCCGAGACCTCCCAGCACGCGGGGCACGCCGACATCATCCGCGAGTCCCTGGACGGCGCGAAGACCATGGGATGAGCCGGTTGAGCCGGTTGAGTCGCTCGTCCGTCAGGAGACCCGGAAGCCGTCGGGGGGACGCTCGTAAGGCGGGCGGGGCCGGCGCGGGCGCCTTGCGTGAACGTCCGTACGGGCGATGCGGGCCCGCCCGGAGACGGGTTTCCCGGCTGCCCGCCCCACCGTCGTGGTGGGGCAGGCCCCACCTCCGGTCCGGTGGGTTGCTCCCTCGTGCCGATGAGGGGAACACGGCATCGTTCGACGCGGCGGTTCTGCAGTGGGGTTGGAGTCCAAGTGGCCCAAGTGTCCAGGCCCGCGTGCCAGTAGGTCCGATCACCCCGGAAGGAACCCGCGATGACGTCGCCCGTCCTGTCGATGCCTCAGCCGAAGCCGCGGCGGCAGTCGGCGCAGGAGCCGCTGCGCACGGGTGGCGCGACCGGTGCGGGGTCCGCGGTGGTGGCTGCTGCGTCGACGACGCCCGGCCCGTTGAGCTCCTTCGTGCGGTTCGTGGTCTGCGGCGGCGGGGTCGGGCTCCTCTCCGGCGCCGCCGTCCCGCTGGTGGCCACGCTGATTCCCTGGGCCCTGGCGAACGCGGTGATCACCGTGGTCTCGACCCTGGTGTGCACCGAGTTGCACGCCTTCTTCACCTTCGGCACCGGACGACGCGCCGGGTGGCGCCGTCACCTGCAGTCCGCCGGTTCGGCGACCGCCGCGTACGGGGTCACCACCGCCGCAGTGTTCGTCCTGTACGCGGTGCGGTCGTCACCCGATCTCGTCGCTCAGCAGTCCGTGTACCTGGGCGCCTCCGCCCTGGCGGGCACGGGGCGCTTTGTGGTGCTGCGCCTGTTCGTGTTCGCGGACCGCGCGCGGAGCGGAACGGCCGAGGCCGCGCAGGGCGGAGCGGCCACGCCGGCCGCGGCCGCTCGGGCCACAGCCGCTCCTGTCTCGGTCAGGCCGACCGCGGCCGCCGCGTCCGCCGCCGGACCGGTCGTCGTCGAGCCACCCGCGTTCCGGACGGCCGTCGTCACGCGGCCGGCCCTGGCCGCCGCCTGCTGAACGGCACCCCGGGGCCGCTGTGCCGACGGGCCGAGGCCGGGATGCTGTCGGCGCCGGTCTCCTCGAGTACGCTCCGGACCTGTTGCGCGGCGTGGAACTCGGCCGGCATGTCCTCGTGCCGGGCGGCCCGTCCGGGCATCGGGAGGCTCCGCTGGACGGGCAGGCTCCCCCGTGGTGACCGTGCGTCAGCCCCGGCCGGATGACTGTGCCGCCTGCCCCGGCGGCCCGGACGGCGCCGTGTCCGCCCCGTCCGCCGTGAGCGCCGTGAGGGTTTCGCGGGCGCGGGCGGCCAGTTGCTCGTCGGCGCGGATGATCCGGTTCTCGATCCCTGCGGTCACCACCCGCCGGTCGCCCCGGCCCAGACGTTCGACGCGGTGCAGGTGTTCGCCGGTCAGGGCGGCCCGGCCCAGCGCCGACAGCGCATCGAACGCGGTGGCCGCGTCGATGTCGGACTCCGCCGCGTCCAGTACCTGCCCGGCCAGCGCGGTGCGCTCCAACGGGCCGCGCAGTTCCTCCTCGGGGAGCGCGGCCAGCAACGCGAGGACCGCGGCCGGTGCGTGCAGTGGTGTGGCGAGGAGATCCTCCAGCGCCGGGCGCAACGGCCGGGCCGCGGGCCCCAGCCGGACCGCGAGGCGCGCCGTCCGCAGGGCCGTCCACCGGGTCCAGGGGCCGCCGTCGGCTCTGATGACGGCGTCGAACACCGGGACCACCGTGGCGGCGTCGCCCGTGATGTCCCAGAGCGCGGCGGCGAGTTCCGCGAGGGCGTCGAGCCGGGGGACCGACCGGCCCTCGGACCGTTCCCGCAGGGCGTCGCGCATCGCGGGCACGAGCTCCCCCGCGGCCTCCCCGAGACCGGTGACGAGCCGGGCCGCCTCCCGCAAGCACCTTCCCTCGCCGGTCAGTTCGGCGCGTATCGCGGTGAGCAGTGGTCCGCTCTCGCCCGTCAGCCCGTGCAGAGCACGCGCCGCGGACAGCCGTCCCCCGTCGGGACCGTGCAGGGCGGCCGCGCTCAGGGCCTCCACCGTGCGGGTGCGGGGCTCGCCGTCGTGCGGGCAGACCGCGGCCAGCGCGGTGGGACCGGCGAGCGGGATCCTCGGCAGCGCGTCGAGCAGTTCGGGGACGGCGGGGGCAGCCCGTTGTCCCCAGGAGGCGAGCAGCAGGGCGAGATGGATGGGCTCGTTCCCCTTGGCCCCGGGGTCGGCGAGGCGCCGTCGGACCGCGTCGAGCAGTGCGGCGTCGTAAGGGAAGGGAGCGCTGACGGCCGTACCGAGTGCGCGGGCCCCGGCGGCCTCGGCCAGCGCCAGGGGGCGTTCCGGCAGCCGCTCGGCGAGCAGCGGGGCCGCCGGGCCGGGGGCGGCCGTCACCAGCGCGGCGAGTGCCCGGTCGGCAAGGTCTCCGTCACCCGCGGCGAGCCGGGCGAGTGCGGTACCGGCGGCGCCCGCCTGCTCCGCGACCTTGCCGAGCAGGGTCACCACATCGTGCGGCGGCTGCGGTTCGTCGAGCAGGGGGAGCAGCGCGGGCAGCAACCGCGCGGGCGCGGAACGGGACACCATGCACGCGTGGTCCGCCGCCCACACGGCTTCGGCGCGTACGTCCGGCGTCGGAACGCGCAGGGCGTCCGCCAGCAGTACGAAGGCGGCCTCCCGGTCCTCGGCCGTGCCCCGCCGGAGCAGCCCGCCGACCACGGCCTGGAGGGGCTCGCACTGCTCGAACGCGGAAACCAGGCCCTCGGCCGGCAGCGCGGCGAGTACGGCGTCGTGCTGCCGGGTGTCCCACGGCAGGTCCGCCGCCAGGCAGGCGAGGACGGCGGTGACGCGCAGCCGGGGCGGACCGTCCGGCGCGAGGGCGGCCAGGGCCGTCGGGGCGCCGCGTGCCGGGTCGAGCCGGACCAGGGCGGTCACCAGTTCCGCCCTGACCACCTCGTCGGACTCCTCCTCCCACCGTCGCCGCAGCACGGGCCACGCCTCGGCGGGGGCGGCGGTGTGCCCGGCCGCCCATACGGCGGCCTGCCGCACCCGCGCCTCCCCGGCGCCCGTCAGGTCCAGGACGGACGGGAGTTGACCGGCGACCGCCGCGCGGCAGGCGCCCGCTGCCACCCCGTGCTCGTCGGTGCTCTCGGCGATGCCGCCGAGCAGGACGAGGAGGTCGGCGCTGCGGTGGCCGGCCGCCGCGAGACGGGCGAGGAACGGCACCGCTTCGGCGGTCGCCGGGTAGACGGTGCCCTGGTGCAGGATGCTGCCGTACAGCTCGTCCAGGGCGTCGTCCGCGGTGTCCGGGTCGTCGCCCGCGAGAGAGCGCAGGAGGGCGGGCAGGTCCTCCGCGCTTCCGTAGGCGTGGTCCAGTTCCGGCCAGGGACGGTCGTCGAGTCCGGCGAGGGCGAGCGTGCGATCCATGGGCGGATCTTCGCAGAGCGGCACACCGGCGCCGCCACCGCCCGGAGCGCCGCGGAGTCAGAGCCTGGTCGGCGGTACGGCCCGTCACGGGAGGACATGCCGATGCCGGACGGTCCGTCCCTCTCGGCGTGACCTGCTCGGCTTGGCGACCGGTCACCGCCGACTGACGACAGGTCAGGCAATCCCCGGGGAACCGCCTCGGGGCAGGTCCCAGCGGTGTGTTCGGTGTCACGCACTCCGGGCACCGTCTAAGTCGTCTACATCACAGCGGAAATGTCCTTTTATCACCCATGCTCGAGACAGATGCCGGCTCCCGAACTGGAGCTCCCCGGCGACGCCTTGGGCACCGAATCCTGAAGTGACCCATGACACAGCACTCGTGACACTCCCGCTCGTTCCCTTGGAAAGGTGACCCGCAATGGCCGCTTACCTCTGCCCTCCTGCCGTGATACATGGCGAACACGCCGTGCGGACCAGCCAGATCGTGGCGGAGGTGCGCGACCGGCATCCACATGCGGCGTGGGCGCCGCGCATCGACGGCATCGCGGCGAGCACGGGCATCGAGACCCGCGGGTGGATGCTGCCGCTGGAGACCGCCGTCGCGCCCGGCAACGGCGGCGGCCTGCCGGCCGTCGGCGCCGGACCGGCCCAAGAGGCCTTGGCACGCGCCGGTTTCGCCCAGCAGGACGTGGAGCGGGTGATCGCCACCCTGGAGGCGATACCCGGGCCGCAGACCGTCCAGGAACGCACCGCGCCGGCCTGGGAGGCCGTGCAGTCCTACGGCGAGCGGGCGGCGCGCGGGGCCCTGCAGATCGCCGGACTGGAGGCCGCGGACGTCGACTGCCTGATCACCAGTCACTCCACCACCCCGGCACTGCCGGGCCTGGACGTCGCCCTGGCCAACAAGCTCCCGCTCCGCAGCGACACGATGCTGCTCCCGGCCACGCAGTGGGCCTGTGTCGCGGGGACCCGCTCGCTGGCGCTGGCGGCGGATCTCGTGGCCGCGGACCCCGACCGGGTGGTCCTGGTCGTCATCGCGGAGGCGCTCAGCACGACCTACCAGCCCGCGGACGACACCCTCGAGTCCCTGATCGTCCGGTTGTTGTTCGCGGACACCGCCGTCGCCGCGGTGGTCACGGGCCGGCCGCGGCGCGAGTCGGTGCTGCGGCTGGACTCCGCCTGGCACCACACCCTGCCCGGCACACAGGACCTGCACCGCCTGGAGACGCGGGCGGACGGCACCCACTTCGTGATGGACCGTCGCGGGCCGCGGGCCGTGCAGGAGACGGTGACCGCGATGTGGGAGTGGCTGCGCGTCCGTTACCAGGACGACCCCACCTCCTGGCACCCCGACGTGCTGCTGGCGCACCCCGGCGGAACCCGCGTGCTGGAGTACATGGAACAGACGATGCCCGACTCCTGGCCGTCGGGACTGCTGGACCACAGCAGGGAGAGCTACACCAGCGGCAATCGTGGCGGCGCCGCCGTGTTCGACATCCTGCGGCGGGCGCACGACGCCGGGCAGAAGCCGGGCAGTCGCGCCGTGCTGTACGCGGCGGCGCCGGGCCTCACCGCCACCGCCCTGGAAGGGGAGTGGCTGTAGGGCGGGCCCGCGCCACCGCAGCGGCGACGGGCCGTCCGCGGCACCGGCCGCGCCACGCCGCCGTCACCGCCGAGTAGCGCCGTGCGGACCGTGGTGCCGGCCGACGCGCACGCCACCCGCACCGACACCGCGCTCCGGTACGCCGGGCCGGAGCCGGCCCGGCGGCCGCGTGCTGGGCCGAACGGGTGCGGCGGCTCGCGGAGCACGGCAGCATCGCGGTACGCCGGCCGTGTCACCTCACGACGGTCGCCCACACCACCTTGCCGGTCTCCGTCCACCGCACCCCCCACCGGGTGGTGAGCCTGTGCACGATGTGCAGGCCACGACCGCCTTCGTCGAGGAGGCCGCCCAGGCTCAGACGCGGCCTGCCGTTGCCGGTGTCGCCCACCTCGCACAGCAGGCCGTGGCCGGCCCTGATCAGCCGTACCGTGATCGGACCGGTGGCGTGGCGCACCGCGTTCGTGACCAGCTCGCTGACCAGCAGCGACACGTTGTCGCGGGTGTCGTCCCTGGTGCGCCATTGCCGCAGCAGCGCGGAGACCTGCGCGCGGGCGCGGGCGGGCGCGTCGTCGCGGGCGGGCAGCCGCCAGGTCGCGGTGTCCCCCTTGCGGTAGCCGATCGTGCGGGCGAGCAGCAGGGTCACGTCGTCGCGCTGGCGCGCGGGCGCCAGCACGGAGACGACCCGCCGCGCAGCCTGCTGCAGGGAGTCCCAGGGGTGCACCGCGGACACGGTCTCCGCCAGCCTGCCGATGCCCTCGTCGATCGACATGGCCGGATCCTCCACCAGGCCGTCGGTGTAGAGGGCGAGCAGGGAGCCCGGGGGTGCGTCGAAGGTGTGGAGGTCGAACGGCTCACGCAGCGCGAACTCGGCGCCGAGACCGGGATGGGGGCGGACCGCGAGCAGGTCCGCCTGCCCGTCCGGCGACACCAGGACCGGCGGGAGGTGGCCGGCGCTGGACAGCGTCACCTGGTGGCTGACCGGGTCGTAGAGGACGATGCAGCAGGTCGACCCGAGGGCGCTGTAGCCGGCCGTCAGCCCGGACTCCGCGTCGTCCAGCAGCGTCACGGTCTCGTCCAGGTGCTCCAGCACCTCGTCGGGCGCCAGCCCCGCGGACAGCAGCGCGCGGGCCTCCATGCTCAGCTGGCCCATGGTCGCCGCGGCCCCCAGACCGTGCCCGACGACGTCACCGACCACCAGCGCGGTACGGCCGTCCGCCAGGGGAAAGCTGTTCACCCAGTCGCCGCCGACGCCGGCGCTGTCGGGGGTGGCGGGCTGGTAGATGCTGGCAACCGCGATGGTGTCGCCGCCGGTCCGGGGCAGCAGCCGGCGCTGCAACGCCAGGACCTGGGTGTGCTCGCGCTGGTGCTGGCGGGCCAGATCGACGTGATGGGCGGTCCTGGCCACCAGTTCCTGCAGGTCCAGCAACTCGCTGTCGCGGAAGGGACAGTCCGCCCGCCGCCAGACCTCCGCCACGCCCAGCACGACGGGCGGCGTGCCGTCCAGCACCAGCGGGATGCACGCCACGCCCGCCGACCGGTCGCCGGGCACCAGGGCGCGCACCACGCGCGGGCTGCCGAGTACCCGCTCGACCGTTTCCCGGTCGGGTATGACGATCGTCTGCGGGGCGTCGTCCCGCCGTACCGCCTGCGCCAGCAGGCGGCTCGCATCGCCGGGGAGATCGTCACCCGGCGTCGCATAGCCGTCGGGCCACGCGCGGTCCGGCACGAGAGCCGCCCGCCGGAGCCGGATGCGCCCCGGCGCCTGCCCGGTGACTCCCTCGCCCGTCCACACGGCGAAGTCGAGGTCGACGGCAGCCACATCTCCCCAGGCCAGCAGTGACTGGGCCAGCGACTGCGCGGTCTCGCCGATGTCCAGCGACGTGCCGATCGCGGTCTCGGCGGCGTACAGGTGCAGCCTCCTGGCCATGGCGATCAAGGAGACGGTCAGGCCCTCCTCGGTCGCCGCGGCGGGCAGGATGCTCAGGGAGACCACCAGCTCCGACCCGTCGCCACGCCGCAGGCGCTGGATCCGGGCGACGTGCGCCTCACCGGTCTCCAGAACCTGCCGCAACCGCCGTGTGACCGTCGGTACGTCCCCGGAGGGCAGGAGATCGACGAAAAGACTTCCGACCTCGGCTTCCAGGCCCGCGAACACGGGGGCGTCCAGATTGCAGCGGGTGATCCTCAGATCCCGGTCCAGGTTGACCGCACCGAGAATCTGATCCTGCCGGCCGGCTTCCGGGTCGTCGGGCACGCGTCGGCGGGCGGCGCGGTCGTCCTGCTCCTCGGCGGCTGCCGCTCCGCCGCGCGGGATGTAGCGCCCCAGGGCGCTGCTCACCAGCTCGAAGGGCGACGACGGAGACGGTGTGGAGTCCATGCGGCTCTCTCGGCAATCCCCGGCACAGCACCGGGGCCGTACTCGGATCCGTGCGACGGGACCCCGAGATCCCCGACCGCACACCTCATTGAATAACACCGGAGGTCGCTTCGCCCACACCGGCGGATCGCGCGGTGAACACGGACCGTGAGGGAATGCCGCAGCGCGCAGGCCGCGGCCGCCGTGCCGGTGGGCGCCGTGCCGGTAGGAGGTACGGATCAGGAGGTACGGATCGTGACCAGCTCGCCGCCCCCCTTCCCGACCTCGCCGGGACCGGCACGCGAGGTCTCCGTCCGGCACCTGCGTCAGCCGAGGAAGCTCAGCCGTACCTGACGGTCGGCGTTGTCCTTGGTCCCACGATGGGCGTCCTGGCCGCCGACCACCTGGCCCGTGCCATCGTGGGCGCCCCGAGCTGGATGCCCGCCGGGCGGCTCGACCTCGCCGGGCACGTGTTCCTGGACGCCGTCGCGCGGGAGTCGTACCGGCGGTGGGGTGACGTGGCCTGCCAGACCGTGGGGTTCTTACGCCTTCCGCCGGACGCCGTCCCGGTGACGCGCGGCTGGCCCGGATCGTCACCGGCCCGAGCCGCCGCAGTGAGGAGTTCCGTTCCCTGTGGGCGTCACAGAAGGCAGGGGAGAAGTCGTTCGGTACCAGGAGCCTGCGGCACCCGGTGATCAGTAACGTGAGTCCCTCGTTCCGCGCCGACACGGGGAGGTGGTGCGGAACTTCGGGGCCATGGGCCGCCTTCCGTCAACCGACGCGGTTGACGGGCGGGCACTGCCATCGCGCGTCGATGACCTCGGGGCGTGGGAGATACATGCGCAGCGCGGCGTACCAGATGCCCTGCTGCGGCGTGGGCAGCCAGTTGGACTCCCGCTCCGGCCCCGGCGAGTCCGGCTGCAGATAGAGGGTCAAACCCCCGTCGTCGTCTGTGACCAACCCTCGGGTGCGGTCTCCGACGGAGTACCGGTTGATCGGGTTCGGGACCAGGTTCCGGTCCTCGTCGTAGGCGGTCAGCGACCAGAACGCGTCTACCGGGGGCAGCGTCCCCGCCTCGAAGCGCAGCTCGTAGCGGCCGGTGGTCAGCGTCTCGTCAG
Organism: Streptomyces sp. NPDC088766; assembly: GCF_044750845.1. NCBI lineage: Bacteria > Bacillati > Actinomycetota > Actinomycetes > Kitasatosporales > Streptomycetaceae > Streptomyces > Streptomyces sp. NPDC088766. The sequence goes on from NZ_JBIVKQ010000012.1 coordinate 133,986, forward strand.
CGTCGTCGGTGAAGGCCGTCAGGTAGACCGCTTCCTCGGGATCGTTGACGGCGATGCCCACCAGGGACTGCTCCGCGGCCCGCCTGAGAAAGTCGTCCCCGTAGTGCCCGACCTCCCCGTGAGGGTAGCGCCAGCCGTTGACCAGCTCGGCCCACTGGCCGCTGAGCAGCTGCTGTTCGAGCATGGGCACAGCGGTGGCGGCGGCCCGGATCAGGCCCTCCTTCACCGGCTCCGGCTGTGCCTCGACGTCCAGCCCCGGGCCGATGCCGATCTCCGCGAACTGCCGGAGCAGGACATCGTGGTGCTTCGGCAGAGGGTTCTCGGCGAGCGCCGCGTTGAGTGTCTTCCACGGACCGAGCGGATCCTCGGCGGGGTCGACCGGTACCGGTACGTCGCGGCGTTCCGGGAGCGCGGCGCCCTCCTTGCCGAACAGGTGGAGCGGCGTCAGCCGGTACTGCTGCTGCAGCGCGTGGACGGCCGGGAGGTCCTCCTCGCCCTCGACGAGGGTTCGCCCGACGATCAGGACCCACGGGGTGGGGGCGGTCGCCGTGCGGCGCACGCCCTCCGGGAGGTGCCCGCTCCAGCCCGGGCCGATGAGGGCGAAGTCACCGGCCTGCGATCCGGTCGCCCGCATGCCCACGTAGTCGTAGTTGTCGGAGGTGAAAGCGACCAGTTCGAAGGTGAAGTAGCGGGCGCCCATGTCCGGATGCGAGAGAATGAGGGGCTCCTCGCGCAGGTCCACCCACGCCCAGGAATACAGCGTGTCGATGTTGGGTGACACGCCCTCCCTGTCCGAGACGTCCCAGAGTCTGCTCGCATGCCAGAAGTGGTTGACGGCCATGTGGGGCGTCGTTTTCGTCTCCGGCCTCTGGGTCACCCAACGGTGGCGGAGCTCTGCGTTGTAGATGTAGGGGAAGCCATAGATGAAGGCCTGCTCCCCCAACGTGTACGCGTACTCGCGGCGCCAGTCGTCCACCCGGCCGGTCAGCGCCGGCTTCACCGAGTGCCATGCCACGGGCAGGGCCCGCGTCACCTTCCTGGCGCGGTCGATGGTGTCCCCCGGATGACGTACGGCCGCCGCGGTGGCCTTTCCGGTGGCGGCCGCCGCTTGGCCGAGACCGGCTGCCGCCGCGGCGAGATCGTGGCGCAGACCTCGCCTGGGATGGTTGCTGTCGGCTGAGGATGCCATCACCGCGTTCCTCTCCTGAAGCTGAACGGCACAGCTTGCAGCCACCATGCGAACTCACCACGCGAACTGGGGAAACCGGCGACCGTCGACGACGCGTCCCGCCTCCTCCCGGTGCGCCACGCGGCGGCATTCTGCGCTCTGCTTCGTGGGGTTGCCGGGCCGGTGCTCGAACAAGCACCTACTCTTCGAGTAGATCACCGCGTCCATACCCCGGCAAATGGGGCTCGTGGGTCACGACGGCCCCGATCTGTCACTCAGCGTGTTCACGGGGCGGCAGACGAGTCGGGCTGTACGCCGGGGCCTGTCCCACCCAGGGAGCGATCACGCTCTGACCTGCACGTTCACGGGCACCCGGCGGCTGGTTTCGCCCTCAGGGACTTCGCACACGCAACAGGTTGACCAGTGCCACCCCATGCTGGACCGTCCAAAGGCGTCTGGCCACCGGCCGGCCACCCCAGGGCATCCATGCTGCACCTCGGCACCTACTCACATGCGTTGACGCACCTCCACAGGTCACGGGCAATGCAGACGTCCATGTCGCTCACCTTGCTGGCGCCTCAGCAGGCGCCTCCGGGGACGTGGACCGGCCCTTTGGGCAGGATGTTCCCCGCGCCGACAACGACTCCCGTCGCCACACCCGCGACGGCGACCGCCAGTCCGTACCCACGGGCGTCGATGTCGTAGACACCCGTGAGTGATCCTGGCGAGTAGATACCGGTCGGCCGGGGCGAGGGCTCGGCGGTGGGCGTACGGGGAGCCTTCGCGGGCGTTCCGGTACTCGGTCCTGGCGTGCGCGGCGGTTTCTCGACGGCTTCATTGCTCGGCCGGCCCGATGCCCAGCAGGTCCAGCAGCCGGAAGAACAGTTCCTCCGCGAAAAAGGCGTCCTCCACGGCGAACACCTCCAGGAGGCCGGACGGATCAGGTAGGAGGCCGGCCTCCCTCGCCCAGACGGCAGCGGCGTGTGCGGCCGCCTCCGGGGGCGGGAACTCGGCGTCGAAATCCTCTTCGTCGTCCTCGCAGTAGGCCTCGGCGGCCTCCCGGACCAGACAGGCCCGCCAGTGGCCGCCCCCGGCGGAGAAGCCCTCGACGAAGACGGTGTCGCTGTCCAGTACGAAGCCGGTCAGCGCCGGCGCGCCCGTCTCGTCGGCCAGTTCGGCGAGCAGGGCCGGACCGTCGTCGGCGAGTTCGGGGCCCGGGCAGCGGCCGATCTGCCAGCCGCCGGGGCGGTGTTCGTGCTCGTCGATGCCGTCGTGCCGTTCGACGACGGCATGGATGCCGTCGAGCGGGGTTTGGCTGCGGCACACGACGTAGGAGCCCCAGAAGCCCATGTCAGGTCTCCCCCGCCACGCGCTCCCGCAACCGCTGTCGCGCCCAGACGACGAAGGCCGGGAAGACCCCGTCCGCCTCCGCCTTGTCGACCAGCGCGGCCACGTCCTCGACCGGGTCGTCGTCGACACGGAGCACGATCTCGCTCTGTACGGCGCCCCACATCCTGACCAGGTCGCCGTTCGGGTTGGTCCGGGTCTCCGCCAGGAGGGTCCCGCGGTCGAGCAGCCGCGTCATCCGCGGAAGGTCGTCCTCGACGAGGACGCGAGCCAGTTCCCGCCCGCACAGATCCCGCGTCGTCGGCTCCGTGAACGCCCACCGCGACCGGAACGGCATCTCCTCGTCCGGCTCGTGGGCGACCGATGCCGGCGGCATCACCGGGCAGTTGGCCAGAGCGCCGCTGGCATCGGGTGCCGGCGGCTCGGCGTACTGCCGCTTGAGGAATTGCCAGTACGGCAGGGGTACGACCCAGAAGGTGACGTCGAAGACGTGTCGGCCCGGGTCGACCGCATGGGTGTCGAACTGCAGGAACAGGTGATCGCCGTTCTCGGCCGCGAGCCGGAAGGCTCTGCCCTTCCTGGTGAATCCGGCCGTCTTCATGACCGGAACCACATGCTGTTTGATGAGGGTGTCAAGGGGATTCATGTCCGCCGCTTCCTTCTCACGCCGCCAGTTCGAAGAGACTCGCGGCGACGGTCGCGCTCACCGATACCGTGGCCGCCGCACCGCCTCCCTCGACGACCACCGGCGCTGCCACGATGACGATGGGTACCAGCAACGGCCACTGATTCACTCCGTCCGTCGCCTGGGGCACGATACCCAGTCCGGGCTGGTCGATCGTCCCCGGATAGGGTCCCGGTCCGGGCCCGGGTGTGGGAGTGGGCTGGGGCGCGGCCTGGGCCTGCTGCTGGGCCGCCGCGGGGCTGGAACTCAGCACGCGCTTGAACTTCTTGTTGTTGGGTCTGCCGTAGATGACCGCGCCCGGTTCCGGGCCGATCACCTTGTCGCCGTTCACCACGTTGTACGGGCCGCCGATGGTCCATCCCAGCACCGTGTTCTTCCCGTCGGCGCGCATGCGGTTGGCGTACCACTGGGCCTCGGGTACGGCCTTGGACGCCACGCCCGCGGACTTGACCTCCCAGACGTAGTAGACGTCGTGATTGGCGTCGTAGCCGACGATGTCCGGCACGCCGTAGCTGCACGACGCCCCGACGTTCCTGCCGGGGTGCATGCACTTCTTGCTCGCACCCGGTACCTGCATCGACGTGTAGATCTTGAAGTTCTTCACCCCGAGGGCCTTGACCTGCATCTGGATCACCTTGATGGCCCGGTCGCGGGCCTGGTCGTGCCTGGTCGTCTTGTTGCCGGTGGCCGCTGCCGGCGCCGGGGATGCGGGGCCGTCGTGGCTCGACCCGTCGTACTGGTCGGACTCCGGGTCGTTCTGCGGCTTGTACGTCCCGTAGGTGCCGTTGCTGCCCGAGCAGTAGTGGGGATAGCAGGACTCCAGACCGGTCGGGTCCGAGTGGGTGACCGGGTTGTTGTTGGCGTAGGTGTAGCCGTTGAGCGACTGGGCCTGGTCTGTGGTCAGGATCGGGTCGACGCTGATGAAGCGGCCGGTGACCGGGTCGTACTCACGGGCTCCCAAGTGGGTAAGGCCGGTGCCCGAGTCGGCTGTCTTGCCGAGGAAGCCCTTGTCGTCCGCCCAGCTGCCGGCGCCACCGGGACGGTTCGCGCCGAACGGTGTCATGTAGCGCTTGGTGACGGCCTGCGTGGTCGACTCGACGGCCAGCGCGGAGGTGCCGTGCCGGTCCGCGGCGAGCCAGGTCAGCGTGTTGGCGCCGGACTTGTTGCTGCGCAGGGCGACGGTGGAGTCGCCGGCGGTGTAGTAGCGCTGCGCCCAGTACTTCGTGGTGGAGGTGCTGGTGTCGAGGTGGACCTCGGTGGCGCCCAGGTAGAGGACTGTCTCGCCGGCGGTGTTGCGCCGGATCAGCAGGCTGCCGTCGGCGTCGTAGACGTAGCCGGTGGTACTGCTGCCCTCGACGAGCTTGCCGAGGTCGCCCTCCTCGTTCCAGACGAGGGACTGGGTGGCGCTCCCGTCGGGGCGGGTGGTGGTGTTCCCGGTCGTGTCGTAGGCGTAGGTGGGCGTCACGCCGGTGCAGGAGGCGGCCGTGGTGACCGCCGCCAGGGCGTGTGTGCGGGTGCCGTCGTAGCAGTAGGTCTTCTTGGTGTCGCCGCCGGCGCCATGAACGGTCTCGGTGGAGCGCAGACCGGAGTCCTGGTACGCGTACGTGGTCCAGTAGGGGCTCGCCCCGCCCAGGTTGGCCGTGGTGCGGCCGGTGGCCGAGCAGTCGGCGGTCCTGGGCGTCCAGGCCTCGGTCAGCCGCTGGTGGCCGTCGTAGGCGAAGCACTGGTTGTCCGCCGCCGACGTCCCTCCCAGGGTGGTGGGGTCGAGGACGGAGGTGACGTTGCCCGCGTCGTCGTAGGCGTAGTTGAGCTCCTGGAGCTCGTATCCGTGGGTCTGGTCGGTGACCGCGGACTGTTTGAGGCGGCCGGTGCCCTCCTCGAAGGTGTTGGTGATGTACGCCTTCTTGGTGCCGGTGGCCGCGGAGGTGCCCAGGGTCAGCTGCTCGGTCTCGCCGAGGGCGGAGTAGCTGGTGCCGAGGACGTAGCCGCTGGCCCCGGAGACGGTGGTGGGCAGGCCTACGCCGTTGTACTCGTTGTTGATCTGCTCGGCCGCCAGGCCGCCGGCGGCGGGCTCCTTGGTGTACTGCCTGGTGCCGTCGACGTTGTAGTAGGAGGTGAAGTCGAGCGTGGTGGAGGGGACCGCTCCCGAGGTGACCAGGGCGTCTCCGGCGGGCAGGACGACCTGGGTGCCGGTGGGGCGGTACAGGGCGTCATAGGCGGTGATCTTCTTGGTGTAGGCCGTGCCCGAACTGCCGCCGACGTAGCGGACGGCGGTGTCCAACTGCCCCTTGGCCGCGGTGTCGTAGGTGTAGGCCGTCAGCTGGTTGGCGGCGACCCGTTCTTCCGCGGTGGAGGTCAGGTCGGCGGTGGCCGGTGCGCTCCAGGTGCCGGAGACCCGGCCGAGGGTGTCGTACGCGGAGATCGACGCGCGTCCGGCCGCGTCCTTGACCCATGAGACCTGGTCGGCGTCGGTGTAGCCGGTGGTGGTCTTCCCCTTGTCAGGGTCGGTGGAGGTGACCTTGCGGCCGTAGAGGTCGTAGCCGTAGGACCAGCCGGAGCCGTCGGGGCCGGTGACCGTCGACTCCTTGCCGTCCGGGGTGTAGGTGAAGGACGTAGAGGTGTAGGCGGAACCGGGGCCGGAACCGTAGGCGGAGTCCGCGGGGGAGGCGCCGGCGTACTCACGCCGCTCGACGGTGCGGCCGAGTGCGTCGGTGATCACCCGGGTCGCGGAGCCACCGGACGGAGCGGTGGTCGCGGTGGAGTCGCCGGTGTATCCGGTCGAGGTGGTCCAGCGCTTGACGCCGTAGACGTAGAGCGAGCTGCCGGTGGGCCGTTCGGCGCCGTCGAAGGTGGTCGCGGTCTGCTGCGCGGCCTCGCCGTACTCGGCGCGCGTGTAGGTCCCGTTCGGGGTCTTGTCCTGGTCGAAGATCTGCGCGTAGGCCTCGTAGGCCAGGCCGCGGCTGTCGTAGCGGGTGTCGGTCAGCAGTCGGCCGCCGAGCGGGCTCGGGGACTGGGTCTGCAGGGGCCGCAGCAGCGCGTCGTAGAGGCTGTAGACGGTGTTGTAGGTGTTGCCGTCCGCCTTCAGGGTCGAGGTCGACGTCCAGGAGGGGGCGTCGGGATCGACCGAGTAGGCGTACGTGTAGTTCGCCGCCTGTTCGGAAGAATGCGAGCGGTTGGGCAACCACACCGAGGTGATCCGGCCCAGCGCGTCGTACTCGCTCTCGGTCAGCTTCGTGTTGACGTCGTAGACCTTGGTCTTGGAGCCGCGCGCCGGGTCCAGATAGGTGTAGCTCTTCTGGCTCTTGGCGTTGGTGATCACCGTCCGGGTCAGCGGGCCGGCGTCGGTGGGTGTGTAGGCGGCGCCGGTGGTGTTGCCGGCGGCATCGGTGACGGATATGGGACGGCCGAGTTTGGTCGTCGAGGTGTCGTAAGCAGTTTTGCTGACGGTCTGCCAGGAGGTGGGAGTTCGCTCGCCGTTGGTCGCCGTGGTGGGGTAGGCCGAGGCGCGGCCCTTCCAGGTGGCCAGCCCCAGCGTCGGGGTCTGGGCGGCGCTCCATGCGGTCGCCGAGGTGTTGTCGTAGACGGTCGCGGTGTCGGAGAGCACGTCGCCCGGGCTCGCGGCGGCCGTCGGCAGATTCAGTGCGGTCTCGGAGACGGAGCAGGGCCGGCCCACGACTCTGGTGCGGGAGGGCAGGGCGGTGATGCCCAGGCCGTCGTTGCGGGCGTACCAGTTACGGGTGCAGGTCTCGTCGCCCGACTTGGCGGTGTCGCCCGAGTCGTCGACGGTGGCGGCCATGCCGTAGTCGTCGTAGGTGGTCGTGGAGGTGCGGGTGCGCCACTTCGCGAGGGCGGTCAGATGGGTGTGGGTGTACGCCTTGGCCTCGCGTACGTAGTAGGCCTCGGTGTCCGTGTACGACTTGTGCTGGGTGGCCGTCTTCTTGGACCAGGGGTCGTGGACGGTGACGCCGACCGGTGTCGAACCGTCGTAGGTGATCTTCTCGCGCAGGAAGCCGGCGTACGGCTCGCTGTCGGTCTGGCCGGCCACGTCCAGACCGCCGACGTCGACGCCCTCGACTGCGGCGGAGCGGCGGTTGCTCACGTCGAGCTTGCCGTCCGCGTCGAGCAGCCGGTCGCCGTTCATGCCCTGGAGGTAGACCGAGACGGTCTTGCTCCGGGTGGATCCCGTCCCCTTGGTGGCGGTGACCTGGCCGTAGCCGCGGAAGACCGACCAGGTGCGTTCGTCGGCGGGGGTGAACGGGTTGTCGTCGTAGTGCCAGGCGGGATCGGCGTAGGAGTACTGGTACTCCACGGCATCGTTCAGACCTGTCGGGTCGGAGACCACGACGGCCAGCACGCGGTACTTGTGGAACCAGTCGATCGACGCCTCCTCGGCGCCGTTGATGTTCCAGAACTGCGGATAGCAGAAGGTGGAGTTGTGGTCGGCCGCACTCGGGAGGTTCGAGCCGCGCACGCACTCCGGCTCGGAGAGCGTGACCCGGGTGATCGAACCGGTCTCGGAGGTGACGCTCTCGATGCGCGGGCGGCTCAGCGGCAGGATGTCGTCGGTGGCGTCGACGCGGTTCTCACGCATCTGGTACGTGAAGGTCACCGGTGGCAGGGTGACGGCGGTGCCGTTCCTGCCGGTGTGCCGCAAGCTCTTGAGCACCAGCGTCTGGTCACTGGTGTCGCCGATGTCACCGCCGTCCAGGAACTGCTGCGTGAACGCCCATGAGTCGACGGCGGTGAAGGTGCTGGAGGCCGCCGACCAGGCGTAGGTGTCGACCTGGGCGAGCCGTTTGCGGGTGAAGAAGAACGGGCCGCGCACATCGCAGTCGGTGTCCTTCTTGCAGATTGCGTCGAACGGCACGTCCGGCCAGTTGTCGGACGTGGAGTCCTTCAGCTCGGAGCAGTCGGCGGCGGTGCAGCGCTCCTCGTAGGTGAAGGTGACTTTGTCGGAGGTGACGCCGGTGAACAGGGCGTCGGCGCGCTGCCCGTAGAGGATCTTGTCGAGGTGGCCGCCGCGGACGTACTCGGTGGTGGCGGTGGTGCCGCCGTTCTTGCCGTAGTAGTTGGTCTCCGGCGTGTACCAGTACGTCATGGCGTTGCCGTTCAGGTCCTCGACGTAGTCGAGGTTCCAGCGCCAGGCCTGGGTGGCGGAGCGGTTGGCGAACGCTGAGCCCTGGTCGTAGCCGGGTTCGCCGGAGTCGTCGCCGAAGACGGGCACGGTCCACACCGAGTTGGTGCGTTCCGTGCCGGCGCCGGCGAGCTTGTTCTGACCGAAGACGTACTTCGTGCCCTCGCCGGTGATGACCGTCCAGTACTCGCCGTTGCCGTCACCGTTGTCGGCGCCGGTGGAGCGGGTGACGGTGGAGGCGTCGTCGTTCTTCAATCGCCATACGCCGGTGGTGTCGTCCTTGACCAGTTCGCTGGACTTGCCGTTGAGGACGAGGGAGGCGTTGTCGTACTTCCAGCACAGGTCCGACTTACCGTCCTGGCCGTCCTTGTCGCAGGAGCCGTAGGACCGCTCGACGTAGGAGCCGGAGGAGAGGTCGAAGCCCTCACCGACCTGGGTGGCCTGGTTGTTGGTCGAGGCCGTGCGGCCGTCGATGCCTCCGGAGTCGTAGGACAGTTGGAGGTCGGGCTGAGGTCCCACTGCGGCGGGCGGTGTGTCCAGCGGGTACGACCAGGTGAACGATCCGGACGAGCCGCCCGCCTCCCAGGTGGAGGACGAGGACAACGGGGTTGCCGAGTAGTCTCCGGCGCCCGAAGTGGACGTGCCGGAGACGGCGGTCAGCGCCAGCACGGTGGCGGATGAGGCCGAGGCCATCGCCACATCGGCGGAGACGGTCTGCTCGGCGGTCTCGTTGTCCGCGGACAACGGGGTACGTGTGCGGCACGCCGCCTTCTCGGGTGTCGTCAGAGCGCACTCCGGCAGCCGCACCAACCCGAGCCGACCGGCCCAGCCACCCCCGTACGCCGAGGCGAACCCCGAGTAGTCCAGGGTGAGACGGGCTCGGCCCGGCCGGGTGGCGGTCGCGGTAAGCAGTACGCCCTTGATGCCCGTGGCGGTGGTGGCCTTGCGGTCCAGCACACGGATCGTCACGTCGCCGGCGGCCACGTTGCCCACGCTGCCCCGGGCGACCGTGACCGGCAGCCCGCCCGCCTTCGTCGTCGCACGGCCCGACCGGCTCCCGGGCACGACAACGGTCGCTCGGGCCGGCTTCGGCCAGGTGGAGATCTGCTCGGCCGTGGCCCGACGGGCCTGGGCGGAGTTCCTCTCGCGCGCCGCGGCGACTGCCGCGCGGGCCTTCTTCGCGCCCAGCCCCGTGACCTCGCGGACATCGCTGTCCCGGTGCTCGGGCAGGTCCGGCCGGCCCAGACCGCCGCTCGCCGCCTGCGCCGGTGTCGCGGCGGGCAACGCCCCGGTGGCCAGCGCGACCGCCAGCGTCACCACGATCCCGGCGCGTCTGCCGCGCAGCCAAGAAACCACTCTGGTACCGGTGTTCACGACATACCCCTGTCAAGGCACGGCCGACGGAAGCGGCCAGGGAGAAAGAGCCGAGGGAAAAGAGCCGAGGAAAAGGAGTCGGAGGACGGGAAGGGGCGCGGCCGTCAGCCGCCGATCATGGTGTCGAGCTGGGTGCCGTCGGCCGCCGCGCCCGTCCAGATCCGGATGTCGGAGATCCGGCCGGGCAGGTAGTGGCCCCAGGCGCTGTCCACGAAGCCCTTGCCGGCCGCCAGTTCGCCGGATCCGAGCACGGCCGTATACGGGGTGTCAGTGTCGTTCTGGGTCGAATCCAGGTAGAGGGCGATGGTGCCGGCCTGCGCGTCGTACACCCCGGTCAGCCGCACCCGGCTGCCGACCACGGCCGCGTTGTCGGAGTCGACGGCAGTGAAGCCGTCGGGGCCGAGGCGGCCGAACCGCCAGAAGCCGACGGGAACTTCGTAGGGGTTGTCGTCGTCGAAGCGGGTCTCGGTGCCGGTCGTCTCGTACCACAGGCCCCAGGCGGAGCCGTCGGCGGTGCGCTGGCCGAGGACCTGGCCGATGAAGCCGGTGCCCTTGGCGTTCAGGGCGGCCTGGTCGAGCTCGACCTCGGTCGTGACCGTGAAGGAGCCGGTGTCGTCGACAACCGGTCCGACGGTGGTGGTGGCGGCGTCGGTGCCGTCCAGCACGATCGCCTTGCCGTCGAGAGAGGCGCCTCCGGTCAGCGTCAGCGACCTGCCGTAGCCGGTGACGGTGTCGACGAGCGTGGTGCCGCTCGCCCCCTCCGGGTTCCAGGCCGCGACCATCTCGGTGGCCGTCGTCGTGTCGGTGGCATCCAGCAGCCTGGCCTCCGTGGCGACGGCGGCGGGCGTGAGGGCCTCCTGGAAGACGGCGACCTCGTCGATACGGCCCTTCCAGTACTGCGTGTAATCGCCGTAGACGTAGCTTGCTCGGCCGAACTGCAGCGTCCCGTCCGGGGTCTGCTTCTCGCCTCCGGCCGGGACGGCCACCGGGGAGCCCTGCGCGCGTCCGTTGACGTACAACTGGATGTTCTTGTCATCGGCGTCGTAGACGGCGGCGACGTGGGTCCACACCTTCAGTGCGGGGCCCTCGGCCGACGCGTTCTTGGTGACGTAGCGCCGGGTGCCGGTGCTGTCGGTCCAGTCGAAGCGGAAGACCCAGCGCTTGACGCCCGCCGACCAGTAGAGGACGAAACCGGAGTGGTCGGTGCCGGTCTGGGACAGGACGGCCCGGTACTCGGTGTTCTCCGTCAGGTACGCCCAGGCGGAGACCGTGTACGAGGACTGGGTGTTGACGGCCGCCGAAGTAGTCGCCGCATAGCCCGACTGCCGGGTGGTGTCGGAGGTGTCGTTCAGCCACAGCGAGCGGTCACTGGAGCCGCGGCGGCCCCAGCCGGACCAGCCGGCGCCGGTGGTGTACAGGGTGGCCGGGTGGCGGGTGCCCGCGGTCGTCGTGGAGTCGGCGGCGAGGGTCTCGCCGGAGCCGACCGCACTGTCGTTGAAGTGCCAGCGCCCGGTGGCTCCTTGGCCCTCCTGCACGTTGAACTTGACGCTCGCGATGGCTCCCCAGCGTCCGCTGCCCACGTTGTCCAGCGCCCGCACCTGGAGCACTTGGGTGCCGGCCAGGTCCGGTGCGATCGCCTTTTGCACCGTCGTACCGGAGACCGTGGGCGACCAGGAAGCGGACGAGGACAGCTTGTAGCGGTAGCCGACGACGGTGGACGTGTCGCCGGACGCCGGGGCGAAGGTGAACGTGCCCTTCACTCCGGGGCCGCCGGCCGGCGGGCAGTCGTTGGCCGTACACGCGGAGTACGGAGTGCCGAAGGTGATCACCGGGGCCTTGGGCGCGGTCGTGTCGACCTTGAAGTAGCACCAGCCCTTGGTCGTCACCGTGCTGTGCGACTCCAGGTAGCTGTTGCCGCTGTTGTAGTAGGAGCGGGTGAACACGGCCATCCGGTAGGTCCCGCCGTCCGCCAGCGTCACCGGCGAACTGACGTCCACCTTCTTGCCGTCACCCGTGTAGCCGGGGCTGACCGGGCGCACCGGTTCGGTGACCACGCTCCAGGTGTTGTCGCTGTTCTTCTTCTGCACGTAGAAGCGGGTGCGCAGGTTCGCCTCGGACTCGCCGCCGGCGAGGGTCTGGGCGACCGCACTGAACGTAGGTGTGGGGTCCGACAGGACGGCGGGGTCGCCCGCGTCCGTCTCGCACGAGGAGATCTCCCCGGACAGGACGCCGGGGCTGGTGGGCGGGGCTGGGACGCCCACGTAGTCGACGTCGAGCACGGCGTCGTCGTCGAACCGCTTCCAGCCGTTGGGGTCCGACTCGTTGTACGCCTTCAGCATCAGCGTGAGACGGGAGAAGTCGCCGGCCGCGAAGGACTTCACCGTGCTGGTGAGGTTCTCGTAGCTCTGCGCCGGGTCGTCGTTGAACTCGATGGGCGCGTCGGGCTGGCTCGGGTCGCAGGCGGTGCCGCGGCCGGCCGACACGGTGCGGTCGCCCATGATGTCCCAGTTGCTGGTCGGGCCCGGTCACCGAGTCGCCGAGGAGATGTTCGGGGTCCGCACCAACTGCACGGTGGTGTGCGTGCACGACATCGACCAGCGCTCGGTCACCCGGAATGTGGCGTCCAGCACCCGCTTGCCGCGCAGCGCGGTCGGCGCGAACTCGAAGTACATGCGCTGCTTGTAGCCGGAACCGCAGACGTAGGCATAGCCGCCGGTCACATAGGTGCCGCAGTAACCGATGCCCTCGCCGTCGTCGCCGCCGGAGAAGTTGTAGAAGGTGTCGCCGTCGGAGGACAGGAGTGTGCGCTCGGACTCGTTCCAGGAGACGTCGGGGTCGATGTAGAGCGGGTAGACCGTGTCCTGGCCGGTCAGCAGGGCGGTGTCGGGTACGACGGTAATGGAGTCGGCGTCCGCCGTGACCGGCAGCACTGCGAAGGCGTCCCCGTCGCTGGGCCCGGCCGCCGGGTCGGGGGTGTGGTCGCCATCTGCGGGGACCTGTTCGTCCGCCGCGGCCAGGGACATCGTGGACGCCCCGGATGTTACGGCCGTCTCGGCGTCGCCCGCGGAGTCCCACTGGCGTGCGGTCGGCGCACGGAAGACGGCGTTGCCGTTGTCGTCGAGGGCGTTCAGACCGCCACCCGCGCCCTGGCTCAGGGTCAGCCCCTGGACCCGTACGGGGAAGTCGAGCTTCCTCAGCTCCTCGCTCGCCGCGGCCTCGGGCGTCTTGACGACGAGCACCTCGCGGTAGCCGTCGGTGGTCGCGGTCATCCTGAGGTCCACACCCGGCAGCACCTCGGGGTAGACGGCCGACGCTCCGTCGAGGGTCGGTTCGGGCAGGGTGCCCGGCCAGCCGACGGTCAGAGAGCGGTCGCCTTCGGCGACGGTCACGAGGTCGGCGCCGTCGCCGCCGCCGGAGAAGGAGACGTCCACGACGGTCGCTCTGGGGCCGACGGTGCCGTCGGTGCGGCGCTCCAGCGTAGCGTCGGGCTCTGCCCAGGAGCCGTCGGACTGCCGAGCGCGGACCGGCACGGTGGACAGGCTGAGGGAGAAGGTGAAGCCGTCCGGGTTGGCATAGGTGGTGGCGTATTCGGTGCGCTCGCTCTGCACCTCGACGCGTTCGCCGCTCTCGACTGCTTCCTGGGCCGCTTTCTGCGCGTCGGACAGGCCCGTCTGGGAATTCCGACCTTCAACGGCGACCTCGGTGGAGATGGCGGAAGCAGGAATCGCATTGAGCGTCCCCATGGCCACCGCCAGGACGGTAAGGAGACTCACCCATCCTCTGAGCGAAGGTCTTCGGCCATACGTCGAAACACGTCGCACTACAGCCCCCCGTGAGCCCCAAGTCCCCAAGTGGTGCAATCATCACGCACTCTGACCATTGATCGTCAAGGTCGATCCGCGAATTAACCGGACCTTGATCATTTCCTGGAACGACAAGGGAAGCAGAAGGAAATTCATGGGAAACGAAACCTGAACGACGGGCGATGTGACGGCGGCCACAGAGGCCTCACCCTCTGGATGTCGACGCCCGGAGGGGGTTTGTTGGCGATCACAGCTTCAGGGCGCATGCGGCCGATGTCGATGAGTCGACCCTTCACCGCGGCCGCCACATCACCGTCGGCCGCGTCCACGATCAGGCGCCGCGGGCAGGGTGCTGACGGCAGCTCGCCTTCACTCGCGTCGGCGCGCGGCCGGTTTCCGGGCAGTCATCGGCTACGCGTCGCCAGCCAAGGTGTACGGCGGTGGCTGCTGTTCACAGCTACGGCTCCACCGGTTGCACGCTCGTCGACAATCCGAACCCGACAGCCCCGAACTGACCGGCGGTGGAGAACAAAAGCCAGGTCACAGCCCTGTGGACCGAAACGCCCACTGCCAGTCGATCCCAGATCCACGCATTGCAATGCATGGACTACAAGTGCCCGGTTGGCCCGGATTCCAAGGTCGCTCGAAACAAGAAACCCCAGTCCAGAGGCCCGACCTGGGGTTCACCATGGAGCCGCCCTTGGGATTCGAACCCGAGATCTACGCATTACGAGTGCACGAGACCAGACAACGAACACTTCGCCGCAGTCCACTTTCCATCGATCTGACCGTCTCAGAGGCGTCATCCGCCCCTCCGCTCCAGGGACTTTTCAGGGACTTTCAGCTCTGCCCGGGGGAATTCCGAGGGACTATTCGCCACCTAACACGACAAGCTCTCGAAAGACCGGAAAGGGCCTCCGACACAGGTTGGAATCCCTTTCGCAGGCAAAGCCGCAGGCGAGTCGGGCTGCACGACGGATCATGTTTGGATTTCAGCAGAACGGAGGCGCTTGCTTGCGCCGGAGCCGCTGGGCTCCTGCCTGCCGCCTTGTCCGATCAAACGATTGTCACGCTTGGAGCAGAGGAAGCCCTACATCCTCCTTCCCATGGCACCGTGAGGCTCCGCACTACGCGGCCAACCGGTATGGGATTGCCCGGGTCCCCCAAGAAAGGCGTTGCCCCACCGGCTGAGACAAAGCCACCTCAACACCCGACCGTGTGCGGATATCTGTTCGGAGCAGTCGGATCCGTGCTTCCAACGCTCCGCCCCTCAAAGCACCACTACGGGCCAGACCCTGAAGCCAAAGACTCAGCGCCCAGGACGTCGACCGCATGAAGAGGGGCCCGAGGTCGGGCGCCGCGTGGAGGTAGAACAGAAACGCCGCCCGAGGAACTTCTCCTCGAAGGTTCCGCGTGACCGATTTCCGGCAGATATCACCGAAGCGGCAACCACAAAGACACCCATACTGCCCACTCGATTCAGAGCCTTCGCCCTCTTGACAGGGACACCACTCACCCAGCCCCTCGCCGATTCCGGCGCCGCTGATATGCACGGAATCAGCATCTGCGATTCGCACCAACACCTCATCCATCAAAAGAGTCCGCACGAACTCGCACGATGCGATAGCACAGGAACGTCGTTCTGCGGGCAATGCGTCGGCGATCGCTTGGTCGATCTGCCGATCACGCGACACGATCAACCACGCCGCGCCGGATTCCGTCTTTTCGACCTGCAGTTCCGCCACCGCGTTCTCACGCAGCCACCGCTGCCGCGACCAAGCCGTCGTACGGGCCCCTCTCGTCACGGAGCCACGGGCCCAGGCTCGGGCGGGTCACGGGATCCGTGGCGCCGGAGACCTCCCAGTCGTCCGCCCAACCGATGATGTGCGCCCCGACGGAGGAGGCGGCAGTGAGCACGTTCTCACGCTGGCGCTCGGGCGAAGACGCAGCCGGCTTCACGCGCGACAGCCGCCGCACTCCGAGCAGGCACTTGCCGCATCCGTCGTAAGGAGGTTCGACCGCATTGGGGTCCGTACCGCGCGTTTCTTCTCTCCGTTCGAGCGCGCATGGTACGGAGAATCGGCGGCACGCCCCAGCTGAACGATCTTGGTCAGCCGAGGAAGCTCAGACGAACCTGACGGTTGCCTTTGGCAATGTTCGTGTCCACCAGGCACACCGACTGCCAGGTTCCCAGCTGCAGGGCGCCGTCCACCACCGGCAGGGTGGCGTGGGGCGGCACGAGGGCCGGCAGGACGTGGTCGCGGCCGTGGCCGGGGCTGCCGTGGCGGTGCTGCCAGCGGTCGTCGGCGGGGAGAAGGGTGTGGAGGGCGGCGAGGAGGTCGTCGTCGCTTCCGGCACCGGTCTCGATGATCGCGATGCCGGCCGTCGCGTGGGGGACGAAGACGTTGAGGAGGCCGTCGCGGCCGGCCGCCGCCTCCCGCAGGAAGGTCTCGCAGTCTCGGGTGAGGTCGACGACCCTCTCCTGTGCGCCGGAGGCGATGTGCAGTACCCGGGTGGTGAACGCATCTGACATGCCTCCATCCTGACCCATCGGCAACCCCGTGCACCGGATTCCACAGGCCGGTGGCCGCCCGACCCGTGACACAGGGGGTCCGGCCCGCGAGCCGCCCGCCGACCACGACCACGACCACGACCACGCTGGCGTGCAGGAGCGCCGACGCGTTCACGGGAAGATCCACGACCTCACCCCTGTTGGTTCAAATGTGAACGACATGCGTGAGGTCGAGGTGGTCGTCATAGGCGCCGGGCAGGCGGGACTGGCCGCCGCCTATCACCTGCGGCGCACCGGCTTCCAGCCGGAGCGGGACTTCGTGGTGCTGGACCACTCCCCCGGCCCGGGCGGCGCCTGGCAGTTCCGGTGGGCCTCGCTGACGTACGGCAAGGTGCACGGGATGCACGCGCTGCCCGGCAGGGAGCTGACGGGCGCGGATCCGGCGCGGCCCTCCTCCGAGGTGATCACCGAGTACTTCACGGCGTACGAGCACGCCTTCGACCTGCGGGTACGGCGGCCGGTCGAGGTGACGGCAGTGCGTGAGGGAACGGGCGGGCGACTGCTCGTGGAGAGCAGCGCCGGTACGTGGGCGACGAGGACGCTGGTCAACGCCACCGGCACCTGGGACCGGCCCTTCTGGCCGCGCTACCCCGGGCAGGAGACCTTCCTGGGCCGGCAGCTGCACACCGCGCGCTATCCGGGGCCCGAGGCGTTCGCCGGACTGCGGGTGGTCGTGGTGGGCGGGGGTGCGTCGGGGACCCAGCACCTGCTGGAACTCGCCCCCTACGCGGCCGCCACCACCTGGGTGACGCGACGCCCGCCGGTCTTCCGCGAGGGCCCCTTCGACGAGGAGGCGGGCCGCGCGGCGGTCGCCCTCGTGGAGGAGCGGGTACGGCAGGGGCTCCCGCCGAAGAGCGTCGTCTCCGTGACGGACCTGCCGCTGAACGACGCGATCAGGCAGGGGCTGGCGGACGGGGTCCTCGACCGGCTGCCGATGTTCGACCGGATCACCCCGGACGGCGTGGAGTGGAAGAACGGGCGGCGGGTGCCCGCCGACGTCATCCTGTGGGCGACCGGCTTCCGGCCCGCCGTGGACCACCTGGCACCGCTGCGGCTGCGCGAGCCGGGCGGCGGAATCCGCGTCGAGGGCACGCGCGCGGTCGCCGACCCTCGTGTGCACCTCGTCGGCTACGGCCCCTCCGCGAGCACCATCGGCGCCAACCGGGCGGGGCGCGCTGCCGTGCGGGACATCAGGCGGCTGCTCACCGAGCGGGCCGGTGAGCCGGCCGCCGCCTGATGTGCCTCCGCCGGATCAGCGGGTCTTCGACGGACTCGCCGAGGCCTGGACGCTCTGTTGGACCCTGTTGAACTCCGCGACGTTGCGCTGGTGTTCCTCGTAGCTGGCGGTGAAACGTGTGTCGCCCGGCTTGACGGTGACGAAGTACAGCCAGTCGCCCGGCGTCGGGGTGATCGCGGCGCGCACGGCCTCCTCGCCGGGGTTGTCGATCGGGGTCGGGGGCAACCCCATGCGCTGGTAGGAGTTGTAGGGACTGTCGATGCGGGTGTCCGCCGTGCTCGTCCTGAGCGTGGGGCGGTTCAGCGCGTAGTTGATGGTGGAGTCCATCTGCAACGGCATGCCGCGCTCCAGACGGTTGAAGACGACACGGGCCACCTTGCCCATGTCCGCCTTGGTGGCGGACTCGGCCTGGACGATGCTGGCGACGGTGACGGCCTGGTAGACGTTCATGGCGTTGCGCTGTGCCCCGGCGGCGACGGGGGCGCCGTTGAACTTCCTGTTCGCGGTGTCGACCATCTGGGCCAGCACCGTCTGCGGCGTCGGTTCCTCGCCCAGCGGATACGTCGCAGGGAAGAGATAGCCCTCCGGGTTGCCCTCGGCGTCGACCGGCAGCTTCAGACCGGCCTTCGGCAGCGATTTCCTGGTGGTGCCGGGCGGCAGGGCGAGGGCCTTGTCGACGGCCTCGTAGATCTGGCTCGCGCGCCAGCCCTCCGGGATCACCAGCGTCGTCGGTCTCTTCTTCTCGGAGCCGTCCATGCTCAGCAGCGGCACGGCCACAGCGGTGCCGGCCGCGACGGCTCCGATCGCGATGAGGACGAGACGACCCCGGCGCGTCAGTCGGATCGCGCTCCGTGGCGGAGTGTTCATCTGCATGCGGGCACGGTAACCCGCACAACGTCACAATCCCGACATAACCGGGCTTATCGTCGTCTTGTCATCTCGTCGGCTCCAGGCGGGCGTCCCGGCGCACCAGCTCGGCGTATCGCCCGTCGCGCTCCAACAGCTCCTCGTGCGTGCCACGTTCGGCCAATCGGCCGGAGTCCAGGACCACGATCTGGTCGGCGCTCCGGATGGTGGACAGCCGGTGGGCGATGGTGAGCGTGGTGCGGTTGGCCGAGAGCGCGTCGATGGCCTCCTGGACAGCGTGCTCGGTCCGGGTGTCGAGGGCACTGGTCGCCTCGTCGAGGATCAGCACCGGCGGGTCGCGCAGGATGGTGCGGGCGATGGCCAGGCGCTGCTTCTCACCACCGGAGAAACGGTGGCCGCGCTCGCCCACGACCGTGTCGTACCCGTCGGGCAGCGCGGCGATGTGATCGTGGATCTGGGCCGCCCGCGCCGCGGCGTGCAGTTCCTCGTCGGTGGCGTCCGGCTTGGCGAAGCGCAGGTTGTCCGCGATCGAGGAATGGAAGAGGTACGTCTCCTGCGAGACGACGCCGACCGCGCGCGCGAGGGTGTCGAAGTCGAGGTCGCGGACGTCGACCCCGTCGATGGTGACCCGGCCGCCGGTCACGTCGTACAGACGCGGCACCAGGTAGCCCAGCGTGGACTTGCCCGCGCCGGTCGGCCCGACGACGGCGAGGCTGCTGCCGGCCGGGACGGTCACGTCGATGCCGTCGAGGACGGGGGCGACCGTGTCGTCGTCGCCGTCGTAGCGGAACTCCACGTGCTCGAAGCGGACCTCGCCCTTGACCTGGTCGAGGTGGACCGGGTCCGCCCGCTCGGTGATGTCGACGGGCAGGTCGAGGTACTCGAAGATGCGCTGGAAGAGCGCGAGGGAGGTCTGGATCTGCACGCCGGTCGACAGCAGGCTGACGGCCGGACGGAACAGGCCCTGCTGGAGGGAGACGAAGGCGACGATCGTGCCCAGGGAGGCGCCGGGTCCGCCGAGTTCCATCGTCAGGCCCGCGGTCCAGTAGATGACGGCCGGCATGGCCGACATGACGATTCCGATGACGGCCATGCGCCAGCGGCCGGCCATGCTCGACCTCACTTCGAGGTCGACGAGGCGCTCGGACTCGTCGGCGAAGGAGTGGGTGAGGGAGTCTGCGCGGCCCATGGTGCGGCCGAGCAGGATGCCGCTCACCGAGAGCGATTCGGTGACCGTGGCGGCCATCCCGGCCATCTGTTTCTGCCGCTGGGTGGTGATCTTCCGCCGTTCGTTACCGACGCGGCGGCTGATCCACACGAACACCGGCAGCAGGAGCAGCGAGACGACGGTGAGACGCCAGTCGAGGGCGACCATCGCGACGATCGTGGCGACGACGCTGGTGAAGTTGGAGACCAGGGAGGTGGCGGTGGAGGTGACGGTCGCCTGCATGCCGCCGATGTCGTTGGCGATGCGGGACTGGACCTCGCCGGTACGCGTGCGCGTGAAGAACGCGAGCGACATGCGCTGGAGGCGGCCGTAGACGGCGGTGCGCAGATCGTGCATCACGCGCTGGCCGACCGTGGTGGAGATCAGCGTCTGGAGGACGCCGAAGACTCCGGCGAGGACGGCGCTGAGGATCATGCCGAGGGCGAGCAGGCTCAGCAGGCCGGTGCGGCCCTCGGGGATGGCGACGTCCAGGGCCTCCTTCAGCAGGAACGGCGTGGCCACCGAGACGAGCGAGGAGGCGGCGACGAGCAGGCCGACGACCGCGAGCCGCCCGCGGTAGGGGCGGAAGAGTTTCAGGATGCGGCGCACCTGCCGGGGGTGTTCCCCGGCGTCGCCGGACGGGTTCCAGGAATCTGGCGTGTCGGGGTGCATGGGCTCCTACGGGAGGTGAGGCGAGACGAGCGAGACATGGGGAGCATAGCTCATTGTTACCTATACTCACAATGATCGACGTCCTGATATTGTTCCCGCATGACCACCTCCGATCCGGACGGCGCGCTCGCCGAGCAGCTGCTGCGGTTCACCCGTCGGGTGCACCGCATCCAGAAGCACCATCTGGAGCTGTCGGACCTGGGCATCACACCCGCCCAGTCCCGTCTGCTGCGCACCCTCTCCCATTTCGGCGCACCGCCGCGGATGGCGGACCTCGCCGAACGCCTGGAGGTCGTGCCGCGGGCGGTGACCACGCTGGTCGACGGACTGGAGGCGCACGGCAAGGTCCGCCGGGTGCCGGACCCGACCAACCGCCGGGTGATCCGGATCGAGCTGACCGACGCGGGCCGCGCCACGCTGCGCGAACTGCACCGGGCACGTCAGTCGGCGGCGCGGGAGATCCTGGCCCCCCTGACGGACGTGGAACGGGCGGTGCTCGGGGAGCTGCTGGACACGTTGATCGGCGGGACGGCGGCTCCTCACTGCTGAGAGGTTCACGCACCACATGCGGGCGGGCCACGGCCGTCTCTCCGGGATGCCGGAGGGGCGGCCGTGGCCTTTGGGGACGACTTTCCGACGACGGACCGGCCGCAGTGGTCGCCGGTGGCGGGTTCCTCGGGGCGGTGACCGCCTTCGGTGGCAGCCGGAACCACGCGGTGCCGCGGAAAACCGGTTGATTCCGACCACCCTGCGGAGCGAACCTTTCACGGTTTGCTGTCGCCGCTCGCCGCGGCGCCCTCCCCCCATCCCTGACACGAGCCACTGGGACGTCATGAAGATCCGAGACCTTCCGTATCCAGACCCGGGTGTGCCCGACGCCCGCTCGGGGCCCCGATTCCTGTGGTGGCTCGGACGCAATCAACTGGGCGGCCAGCTCACCTCCCTGGCCTGGGGCCTGCTGCACTTCATGGCCGTCTCGGCACAGCCGTTCTGCGTCGGGTTCGCCATCGAGGCGGTCGTCGACCGCTCGGGCGCCCGGCTGGCCCTCGCCGGTGGGCTGATGGCCCTGTTCGGCGCAGCCACCGCGCTCGGGGACACCTTCCTGCACCGCACCGCCGTCACCAACTGGATCACCGCGGCCGCCCGCGTCCAGCAGCTCCTCGCCCGCAAGGCCTCACAGTTGGGCTCCGCCCTCAGCCGGCGGGTCGCGGCCGGGGAGGTCGTCGCCGTCTCCACCGGCGACGTCGAGAAGATCGGCTGGTTCGTCGAGGCCGTCTCCCGCTTCACGGCAGCCGCCCTCACGGTCGTGTTCGTCTGCGTCGGCCTGGTGTTCTACCAGCCGGCCCTCGGCGTCGTCGTCGCCGTGGGCCTGCCCGTCGTCGCTCTCGCGGCGCTGCCCCTGCTGCCCCGCGCGACCCGGCGGGCCGACTTCCAGCGGGAGAAGGCAGGACGCGCCACCGAACTGGCCTCCGACACGGTGGCCGGCCTGCGGGTACTGCGGGGCATCGGCGGCGAGGACCTCTTCCTCGACCGCTACCGCCGCGCCTCCCAGGAAGTCCGTCACGCGGCCGTGCGCAGTGCCCGCATGTGGTCGCTGATCAGCGCCATCCAGGTCCTGCTGCCGGGGCTGCTGCTGATCGCGGTCGTGTTCTACGGCGTCCACCTGGCCCGCGCGGGCCGGATCTCCGTCGGGGAACTCGTCACCGTCTACAGCTCCGTCATGGTCCTGACCTATCCCCTCAGACACTTCGAGGAGATCGCGATGGCCTACTCCTTCTCCCGTCCCTCGGCGAAACGCGCCGCCCGCGTCCTGTCGATGGAACGGGTCACGGACGCGGACGGATCACGCGCCGCGGACCTGCCCTCCGGTGACCTGTACGACCCGGCCACCGGCCTGCTCGCCCCGGCCGCACGGCTCACCGCCGTGGTGTGCGGCGACCCGGACGCCGCCGGACGACTGGCCGAACGCCTCGGCGGACACCCTGCGGAGAACGGCCCGTCCGTGCTGCTCGGCGGGATACCGCTGGACGAGTTGCCGCTGGACAGCGCGCGCACCGCCGTCCTCGTCCAGGACAAGGACCCGGTGCTGCTGTCGGGCTCCCTGCGCGACCTGCTGGACGTGCCCGCCTCGGGCGAGGTCGGCGCGGCCGCGGCGCTGGCGGCCGCCCGGTGCAAAGACGTCCTCGACGCCCTCGTCCAGGGCTCGCTGGACGTGGACGATCCGATGGACGCCCACATCACCGAGCGGGGACGCTCCCTGTCGGGCGGCCAGCGCCAGCGGCTGGCACTGGCCCGGTCGCTGTTCACGGACCCGGAGGTCCTCGTCCTGGACGAGCCGACCTCCGCCGTCGACTCGCACACCGAGGCACGGATCGCCGAGGGGCTGCGGGAGATCAGGACGGGACGCACCACGGTCCTGTTCACCTCGTCCCCGCTGCTGCTGGACCGGGCCGACCGCGTGGTCCTCGTCCACGAGGGCCTGGCCGTCGCCGCCGGTGTGCACCGCGAACTGCTGCACACCGAGCCGCGGTACCGCGCGGTGGTCACCCGCGAGACCGACGAAGAGACCTCGCTGAGCGGTGTGCTGGACGAACTGCACGGACTGCAAGAACTGCACGGACTGCAAGACACGGAACGGCACGAGATCGAGGAGTCCGCATGATCGGCGTGGCGCCACCGGCATACGACCCGGCGGCACCGACGACAGCCAACACGCTGCCCGTCGGCGCCCCCGCGACCGTACGCGCCTACGTGGCCGAACTGCTGCGCCGGCACCGGCGTGCCTTCGGGATCCTCCTGGCCGTCAACACGGTCGCCACCGTCGCCTCGATGGTGGGTCCGTGGCTGCTGGGCGACGTCGTGGAGCGGCTGTCGGAAGGAGCCCGCGAACTCCACCTGGGCCTCACGGCGACGCTGTTCGCCCTCGCCCTCGTCGTCCAGGCCGTCTTCGTGCGGCAGGTGAGGCTGCGCGGCGCGATGCTCGGCGAGCGCATGCTGGCCGACCTGCGCGAGGACTTCCTCGTCCGGGCGGTGCGGCTGCCGCCGGGCGTGCTGGAGCGGGCCGGCACCGGTGACCTGCTGTCGCGCATCACCACCGACATCGACCGGCTGGCCAACGCCATGCGCGAGGCCGTGCCGCAACTGACGATCGGCGTGATGTGGGCGGCGCTGCTGCTCGGCGGGCTCGTCGTGACCGCTCCGCCGCTGGCACCGGCCGTGCTGGTCGCGGTGCCCCTGCTGGTGGCCGGCTGCCGCTGGTACTTCAGGCGGGCCCCGGCCGGCTACCGCTCGGAGGCCGCGGGTTACGCCTCCGTCTCCGCCGCCCTCGCCGAGACCGTGGACGCCGGCCGTACGGTCGAGGCCCACCGCCTGGGCGACCGCCGCGTCGGGCTGTCGGAACTGCGGATCAAGCAGTGGACGGCCTGGGAGAACTACACGCTGTGGCTGCGGTCGGTCCTCTTCCCGGTCATCAACCTCGTGCACGTCACCGTCCTGGGTTCGGTCCTCATGCTCGGCGGGGTGTTCGTCCTGCAGGGCTGGATCGAGGTCGGTCAGCTGACCACGGGCGCGCTGCTGGCCCAGATGCTCGTCGACCCCGTGAACCTCATCCTGCGCTGGTACGACGAGCTCCAGGTCGCGCAGGTGTCGCTGGCCCGGCTCGTCGGGGTGCGCGACATCGAGCCGGACGCCGGTGACTCCGGGCTGGAACCGGACGGGCGGGACGTACTCGCCGACCGGGTCCACTTCGGCTACCGCGAGGGCGTCGACGTGCTGCGCCAGGTGTCCCTGGAGGTCGCGCCCGGCACCCGGCTGGCTCTCGTCGGCCCCTCCGGCGCGGGCAAGTCCACGCTGGGCCGGCTCCTCGCGGGCGTCTACGCGCCCAGGGACGGCCGGGTCGCCCTCGGTGGCGCGGAA
This sequence comes from Streptomyces sp. NPDC088766, assembly GCF_044750845.1. Taxonomy (NCBI): domain Bacteria; kingdom Bacillati; phylum Actinomycetota; class Actinomycetes; order Kitasatosporales; family Streptomycetaceae; genus Streptomyces; species Streptomyces sp. NPDC088766. Next base: position 157,967 of record NZ_JBIVKQ010000012.1, read on the forward strand.
CTGTCCCGGATGACCGCCGAACGGGTCCGCTCGCACGTGGCGCTCGTCAACCAGGAGCACCACGTCTTCGTCGGTTCGCTGCGCGACAACCTCCGGCTAGCCCTGCCCCACGCCCGCCTCGAGGAGAACCGGCCGGACCCGGCCGACGCCCGGCAGACGGAGGAGGCCGCGCTGTGGACGGCGCTCACCGCGGTCGACGCCGACGGCTGGGCGCGCACCCTGTCCGACGGCCTGGACACGCAGGTCGGCTCGGGCGGGCACGTGCTCACCCCGGCACAGGCCCAGCAGATCGCGCTGGCCCGCCTGGTCCTCGCCGACCCGCACACGCTGGTCCTCGACGAGGCGACCTCGCTGCTCGACCCGCGCGCCGCCCGTCACCTGGAACGCTCCCTCGCCCGCGTCCTGGACGGCCGCACCGTGATCGCCATCGCCCACCGCCTCCACACCGCGCACGACGCGGACGTCATCGCCGTCGTGGAGAACGGCCGCATCAGCGAGCTGGGCAGCCACGCCGAGCTGGTCGCCGCGGACGGGGCCTACGCGGCCCTGTGGCGGTCCTGGCACGGCTGAGGAGGCGGATGCCGGCCCCGGCCCGGACAGGAACCGGTCGCGGCAGGCCCGCAACCGGACAGCCAGGCGGGAGCCGGCCGCCCGGCTCGCCCGGGGCGGACACACCGACCGGACCACCGCGGGACGGGCGGCTGCTCCACGAGCCCGGACGGCTGCCGGACGAACGGGGGGCGGGCACCTCCCCGGGGTGGCGACGCGGTGTGAGACCCGTGGGGTCCCCGTCGGCGGACCACCGCGGTCGCCACGCAGACGGTGCCGGGGGGGGAGGCTCTCCGCCCGCGTCCGAGCATGCCGGCGCGGCTCTGGCGTTGCGCACCCCCGAAGGGGGGTGGAACGCTGGAGAGCGGCACCCCCCGTGGCAGGCGGCCGGACCGGCCGGTCCGGCGCGCTCCGCCGACGGCAGGTGTCCCGTACCACGGTCGCCCACCGCCGCCCCAGCGGTGAGGACGGGCCCGTCACCCCCTGGAGGTACCCGTGAACAGCGCCGACGGATGGGGAGACGACGTCTACCAGCCCGACGCCTCCGAGATCCAGGACGACGCCGGACTTCTCGACGCGGAGGACACTCTGGAGAACGACGGCGTCGGGGATCCCCTGGACCGGGGATGGTCGCCTCCTGAGCGGCCCTGGGCCGTGGAGCACTCCGGCGTGACGGCCGCGGAGCGCCGGCGGGGCGAGACCCTGGACCAGCGGCTTGCGGAAGAACTGCCCGACCTCGTCGCACCCGACGGTGACGGCCTCGGCGACTGCGACGGCACCGACGGGGAACTCCTGGACAACGAGGTCGGCGCCGCCCGCTCCGGCCGGCTCGTCGCACCGGACGAGGGAGCCCACGAGGACGAGGAGAGCGCCCTGGTCGCCACCGACGTCGGTATCGACGGCGCTGCCTCCTCCGCGGAGGAGGCGGCGATGCACATCGTCGACGAGGACGCTCTGCCCGGCTGATCGGCGCTGCCCGTCCGGTCCGGCCGCCACGGCCCGCCCGGGTCGGTCGGCCCCGCACCCACCGCACGCACTGTCCGAGGAGCACGCATGCAGCAGGACAAGCACCCCGACTACCACTCGGTCGTCTTCCGCGACCGCACCGCCGGCTACGCCTTCCTGACCCGGTCCACCGCGACCAGCGACCAGACGATCGAATGGGACGACGGGGAGACCTACCCCGTCGTGGATGTCGAGATCTCCTCGGAGAGCCACCCGTTCTACACCGGCAAGGCCCGCACCGTGGACACGGAAGGTCGTATCGCACGCTTCGAGCGGCGCTACGGGGAGGGCACGCCGACCTGAGCCGGTCCCGTCGGCCCCGGCAGGACTCAGATGTAGTTGAGCGCGGCCGCGCCGCCCACACCTCCGAGCACCATGAACACGGGCATCAGCACCTTCAGCTCGACCCAGCTTCCGGCCCGGAACCGCATCGCCTTGGGCGGACCGATCGGGTACCAGCGCTTGCGCCCGATCGGGATGGGCCACAGAACCGGACAGCCCGAGACGGTCAGCGCGTCCCCGATGTCGTGGACCAGGGCACCGAGCACGATCGGCAGTCCGAGCCAGAGGTATTCCTGGCCCGGGTCCGTGAACAGCCAGTCCGACCCGTTGCCCGGCTTGTCCAGCACGCCGGCGATGATCCACGCGCTCGTCGCCGCCAGCAGCCACACCAGCACATCGCTGCTGGACCCCCGCGTCGCCCGCCACAGCAGGCCCTCGATCGCCAGGACCATGTGGACGAAGAGCAGCGCAAGAACCGCCCAGCGTCCACCGGTGATCGCCAGCGCCGAGGAGCCCGCGCCGATCATCACCGCCCACAGCCAGGTGTGCGTCAGGGTGCGGTGCCCGCCGGAGCGGCGCGGGTCGCCCTGCTTTCGCGTGCTCTTGTAGACGGCGTAGGAGAGCTTGTCCACGATCTCGCACAGCCAGCGCGAGAGGGGTCCGAAGGCGCGGGAGATCGTCGCGGCCTTGTGGTCGAGGTCCGGGGCCAGAGCAGCGCCGGCGCAGATCAGCGCACCGGCGAGCAGTACCGGCCACGGCATCGAGTGGCCGGTCGCGGCTGCCGCAGCGCCGACGCCGAGCCATGCGGCGGCGCCCGACAGTGAGTGTGCTGGTCCCATCATGGCCGTTGCCCGCCCCATTCCTCTTGCACCGCTGTCCAGTTGACCGGGTGCGATCACGCTCCGTCGGCGACACAGCGTAGCTGCCGTGATCTTCGGTCCCGCATCCGATTCCCCCGTTGCGCACCGGGGCAGGCAAGATGGGGGCGTGACCCTCATCGATCAGTTGCCGCCGACCGCAGATCCCGACGCCCTGTACGAAGCCTTCGAGTCCTGGGCCCAGGAGCGCGGTCTGACGCTCTACCCCCATCAGGAGGAGGCGTTGATCGAGGCGGTCTCCGGGGCGAACGTGATCGTGTCGACGCCGACCGGCTCCGGCAAGAGCATGATCGCGGCGGGTGCGCACTTCGCGGCTCTCGCCCGCGACGAGGTCACCTTCTACACCGCTCCGATCAAGGCGCTGGTGTCGGAGAAGTTCTTCGAGCTGTGCAAGATCTTCGGCACGGAGAACGTCGGCATGCTCACCGGTGACGCGTCCGTCAACGCCGACGCCCCGGTCATCTGCTGCACCGCCGAGGTGCTCGCGTCGATCGCGCTGCGCGACGGCAGGCACGCGGACGTCGGCCAGGTCGTCATGGACGAGTTCCACTTCTACGCGGAGGGCGATCGCGGCTGGGCCTGGCAGATCCCGATCCTGGAACTGCCCCAGGCCCAGTTCATCCTCATGTCGGCCACGCTCGGCGACGTGTCCTTCTTCGAGAAGGACCTCGCCCGGCGCACCGGCCGGCCCACCGCGGTGGTCCGCTCGGCGACCCGCCCCGTACCGCTGTCCTACGAGTACCGCTTCACGCCGCTCACGGAGACGCTCACCGAGCTGCTGGAGACGAAGCAGGCTCCCGTGTACATCGTGCACTTCACCCAGGCGCAGGCGGTGGAGCGGGCGCAGGCGCTGATGAGCATCAACATGTGCTCGCGCGAGGAGAAGGAGCGGATCGCCGAGCTGATCGGGAACTTCCGTTTCACCACCAAGTTCGGCCGCAACCTCTCGCGTTACGTACGGCACGGCATCGGCGTGCACCATGCCGGCATGCTCCCCAAGTACCGGCGACTCGTGGAGAAGCTCGCCCAGGCCGGCCTGCTGAAGGTGATCTGCGGGACGGACACGCTCGGCGTCGGCGTCAACGTGCCGATCCGCACCGTGCTGTTCACGGCGCTGACGAAGTACGACGGCAGCCGTGTCCGCACGCTGCGGGCCCGTGAGTTCCACCAGATCGCGGGCCGGGCCGGCCGGGCCGGCTTCGACACGGCGGGCCTGGTGGTCGCGCAGGCGCCCGAGCACGTCGTCGAGAACGAGAAGGCGCTCGCGAAGGCCGGCGACGACCCGAAGAAACGCCGCAAGGTGGTCCGCAAGAAGGCTCCCGAGGGCTTCGTCGGCTGGACCGAGAGCACCTTCGAGAAGCTCATCGCCTCCGAACCGGAACCGCTGGCCTCCCGCTTCCGGGTGACGCACACGATGCTGCTGTCGGTCATCGCACGCCCCGGCAACGCCTTCGAGGCGATGCGGCACCTGCTGGAGGACAACCACGAGCCGCGCAAGCAGCAGCTGCGGCACATCCGGCGCGCGATCGCGATCTACCGTTCGCTGCTGGACGGCGGGATCGTGGAGAAGCTCGACGAGCCGGACGCCACGGGCCGCGTCGTCCGCCTGACGGTGGACCTTCAGCAGGACTTCGCGCTGAACCAGCCGCTGTCCACCTTCGCACTGGCCGCGTTCGAGCTGCTGGACCCGGAGTCGCCGTCGTACGCGCTCGACATGGTCTCCGTCGTGGAGTCCACTCTGGACGATCCGCGGCAGATCCTCGCGGCCCAGCAGAACAAGGCGCGCGGCGAGGCGGTCGCCGCGATGAAGTCGGACGGCGTGGAGTACGAGGAACGCATGGAGCGTCTCCAGGACATCACGTACCCGAAGCCGCTGGAGGAGCTGCTGTTCCACGCGTACGACACGTACCGCAGGAGTCACCCGTGGGTGGGTGACCATCCGCTGTCGCCGAAGTCGGTGATCCGTGACATGTACGAGCGGGCGATGTCGTTCACCGAGCTGGTGTCGCACTACGAGCTGGCCCGCACCGAGGGCATCGTGCTGCGCTACCTGGCGAGCGCCTACAAGGCGCTCGATCACACGGTCCCGGACGACCTGAAGTCGGAGGACCTGCAGGATCTGATCGAGTGGCTCGGCGAGATGGTGCGGCAGGTCGACTCCAGTCTGCTGGACGAATGGGAGCAGCTGGCCAATCCGGAGGAGATGACCGCCGAGGAGGCCCAGGAGAAGGCCGACGAGGTCAAGCCCGTCACCGCCAACGCGCGTGCCTTCCGCGTCCTCGTCCGCAACGCGATGTTCCGCCGCGTCGAACTCGCCGCCCTCGATCATGTCGACGAGTTGGGCGAGATGGACGGTGAGTCCGGCTGGGACGCCGACGCGTGGGGCGAGGCGATGGACAAGTACTGGGACGAGTACGACGACCTCGGTACCGGTCCGGACGCCCGCGGTCCCAAGCTGCTGGTCATCAAGGAGGAGCCGCAGCACGGGCTGTGGCGGGTCCGTCAGATCTTCGACGATCCGAACGACGATCACGACTGGGGCATCAGCGCGGAGGTCGACCTCGCGGCGTCGGACGCCGAGGGCCGCGCGGTGGTCCGCGTCACCGACGTCGGCCAGTTGTGAGCACAGGACGAGGCAGGCGCGGCACAGGAGAAGCACACACATGACGAATCCGGCCGAGAGGCTCGTGGACCTGCTGGACCTCGAGCAGATCGAGGTCAACATCTTTCGCGGCCGCAGCCCGCAGGAGTCACTGCAGCGGGTCTTCGGCGGACAGGTCGCCGGCCAGGCGCTGGTGGCGGCCGGCCGGACGACGGAGGGCGACCGGCCCGTGCACTCGCTGCACGCGTACTTCCTGCGGCCGGGCCGGCCGGGGGTGCCGATCGTGTACCAGGTCGAACGGGTACGGGACGGGCGGTCGTTCACGACCCGCCGGGTCACCGCGGTGCAGCAGGGGCGCACGATCTTCAATCTCACCGCCTCCTTTCACAAGCCCGAGGAAGGTCCTTTCGAGCACCAGCTGCCGCCGGCCCGCGAGGTGCCGGATCCGGAGTCCCTGCCGACGGTCACCGATGAGGTACGGGCACATCTGGGCGCGCTGCCGGAGCAGTTGGAGCGGATGGCGCGTCGGCAGCCCTTCGACATCCGGTACGCGGACCGGCTGCGCTGGAGCTCCGAGGAGATCAAGGACGCCGAGCCGCGCAGTGCGGTCTGGATGCGTGCCGTCGGTCCGCTGGGTGACGATCCGCTGGTGCACACCTGCGCCCTGACGTACGCCAGCGACATGACTCTCCTGGACGCCGTGCGTCTTCCGGTCGAACCGCTGTGGGGGCCCCGGAACTTCGACATGGCGTCCCTGGACCACGCGATGTGGTTCCACCGGCCGTTCCGCGCGGACGAGTGGTTCCTCTACGACCAGGAGTCGCCCGTCGCGATCGGGGGTCGCGGTCTGGCCCGCGGGCGGATCTACGACCTTCAGGGGCGGCTGCTGGTGTCCGTCGTGCAGGAGGGCCTGTTCCGGAAGCTGTAGGCCCCGGTGCCTCGGACGCTTCTGCGGAGCAGCCGGCCCAGGAGTCCGGTCCTGGGCCGCCCGGTCCGCGGGGCCGGCTCCCGTTTTCCGGTCGGCCGTGGCGGGGCGGGCTCCACGGTGGGTCGTGGTGCCGGTCGGTGTGCGCGGGCCTGTTCGAGGGCGTGCGCCAGGTCGGAGCGCAGCCAGGCGATCTCGTCGGGGTCGGCCGCCGTCATGATCCTCTCCGCCAGCTGCGCTGCCGGTGAACCCGGGGCGCTGTACGTCGGCGGTCCGGGCCGGAAGCGGTTCAGGTGGGAGCGTTCATAGGGGTCCCTGGCGATGTCGGCGATCTGTGCCGGGTCCAGGAAGGCGGCCACGGCGCCGGCCCGCTGCCAGGGACCCTCGGCCTGCCGCAGCAGGGATCCGAGGTGCCGTCCGCGCCAGTTCCGGGCCCGTAGGTCCACTCCGGCGGCCAACCGGTCCCGCATCCCCTCGGGCGCGCGCCCCGTCAGCAGGGTCGCATTGTCCTTGTCGGTGGCGAACTGCCGCAGCTCATCGGCGAGATAGAGCCATACGACGGCGCGGTAGCGATTCAGACAGAACGTCACGGGCACCAGGAGCCCCATCCTCGCCAGGCGGGTGAACCGGCTCGGAGGCACTCCCACGACGGCCGCCGCCTCGGTGGTGCCGACGGCCTCGACGCTCCTGGTCAGGGCGTCGGGGAAGCCGGGCGCCGCGCGCAGGCGGTCGATCTCGCCGCGGGTCACCCGTCGGCCCCCGCCTCCGTCGTCGGGCACGGTCCTGATGCGTCCGAGGTGCACGGCGAGATCGAACTGGCTGCGCTTGAGGCCCAGTTCCCGTGCCGCGCGGCTGTAGGTGCAGGACAGGGCGTGCGGTGACGCGACGGTGTTGCCTGACATGGCCGGTCTCCCCCGTGGAGTGAAGGGCCCCGCGCCGTCCGCGGTGGCCTCGGGAAAAACCGTAGCCGCATTCGCGAAACTCTTGGCGGCCTGTGGATAAGTCCACAGGGGATGGCGAACACGCAGGTCAGAGCTATGGGTGGGGGTCGCTGTCGGGTCGGCGTGCGTCGACGGTGAGGTGCTCTCCGACACGGTTGACGAGCAGGGCCATCTCGTAGGCGATCTGTCCCATGTCGGCCTCGGCCGCGCTGAGCACGCAGAGACAACTGCCGCTGCCGGCGGCCGTGACGAACAGCACCGCGTCGTCGAACTCGACCATCGTCTGGCGCACCCGGCCGACACCGAAGTGACGGCCGGATCCCTTGGCGAGGCTGTGCAGTCCGGACGAGACGGCGGCGAGGTGCTCGGCGTCCTCCCTGCGCAGTCCCGTGCTCGCGCCCGCCACCAGCCCGTCGTTGGACAGGACCAGCGCGTGGTGCACTTGTTCGACGCGCTCGGTCAGGTCGTCCAGCAGCCATCCCAGGCTCTGCTTCTGTGCCATGGTCCGTCTCCCCGTGATGTTTCCCCGTGTGGTGTTCCCGCCTGGCCGGCAGGTCCGTCCGCCAGCCTTCCCCACCTCCGGCCGCCGGACAAGGAGGATGGGGGCATGGCACAGAAGATGACCGACGAGGAATGGCGGGCGTTCGTCTCGCAGGGCACCCGCACCGCAAAACTGTCGACGGTACGGGCCGACGGAAGCCCGCACGTGGCACCCGTCTGGTTCCTGCTCGACGGGGACGAGGTGGTGTTCAACACCGGTAAGGAGACGGTGAAGGGGCGCAATCTGGCGCGGGACGGCCGGGTCGCCCTGTGCGTGGACGACGACCGGCCGCCGTTCGACTTCGTGGTGCTGCAGGGTCGCGCCCGGATCTCGGAGGACCTCGACCAGGTGCGGCTGTGGGCGACCCGTATCGCGGCGCGGTACATGGGAGAGGACCGGGCCGAGGCGTTCGGCGCCCGCAACGGCGTCCCGGGCGAACTGGTGGTCCGCGTCGGGATCGAGAAGGTCCTGGCGCAGAAGGCCGTGGCGGACTGACGCGAGGGGGGCCTCCTCCAGCTCACGGAGTCGAGGAGCCGGGCGGTGTGCATCCGCCCGGCCTACTCGACGAGCCGGATCAGCACAGCCTTCCCCGAGTCGCGCTTCCCCGAGTCGCGGTCGCGTTCGGTCGACGTCGGTTCGGGGTTCCAGCGCTACGGCGGGCGGGCCGCGCGCTGCGGCGCGTGGGTCACGAAGGCAGCATCATGGCAACGGCGTCCCGTCGGCGGCTGGTTCGACCGCTGTCTGCGCGATGCGACCGCCTCATGTCGCTTCGCTGTCCGAGGACGTGCCCGATTCGGTTCGGGGCGGTTCCGTCCGCTTCCGGGCCGGTCCCGCCGTCCCGCCACAGGGCCCGCAGTCCCTCCACGGCCTCGCGGAGGATCCGCTGGTCGGGCAGTCGTGCGGGCAATACCGGGCGGCTGGCGGTGACACGGCCGAGTTCCAGCAGGTCACCGAGGAGCACCCGGACCACGCCCACGGGCAGGTCCGAGTCCGCCGCGAGTTCCGCGACGGACCGGCTCTCCGTGCGGCACAAGTGGACGAGGACGCGGTGTTGCAGCCCGAGCCCCGTGCCGTCGGCACCCGGTACGGCGCGGTCCAGGGCGACCAGGGCGATGAGGTCGAAGCGCACCCCCGGTGGGACCGGGTTGCGTGCGTCCACCCGTCATGGCGTACGGGCGGACCAGGGGCCCGGCCTCGGTGTCGTACCACTGGCTCCCCTGTTCGTGCGGGGCGACGGCCGTCATGTCCTCTCCTCGTTCATCCGCGCGGCTCACCTCTCGCCTCATCGGGCGGTGGGCGGTCACGCGGACCCGCGCGGCGCCGTGCGGAGGTGCTCTCCGACCCCCTTGACCAGCCTCGCCGTCTCGTACTCCACCAGGCCGATGTCGGTGGTCACGACGGTGAGGACGGCCGGGCAGGAACCGTCAGCGCGGCGGCGAACGGGAAGACGTCGTCCATCTCCACCACGGTCTGGCGTACGCCGCCGGCGCCGAAGTGCCGGCCGGCGCCTTCGGCGAGGCTGTGGAAGCCGGAGGCGACGGTGGCGAGGTGTTCGGCGTCCGCACGGCCGAGGCCGGTGGAGGCGCCGGAGGCGAGACCGGCGGCGAGTTCGGCGCGCTCCACGGCGGCCCGCAGCGCGACGGTGAGGGGAACGTCGTAGCGGATGCCGGTCCCGCCGACGCCGAACCCGAGCACGGCCACGAAGTGCACGGTCCAGATGCCGGTGCCGATCGCCGAGGCCGCCGTGACGAGCCGGTTGCGGCGCGAGCGCCCGGTCGCGCCCAGCGCACGGACGCTGCAGCGCAGCCCGGGGGCGGCGCCGATGCAGGCCATCGCGTACGACAGCACGGAGGTCAGCCGGCCGAAGGCGGCGTGGTCCAGGTGTCCCACGGCTCGGGGACGCCGGTCGGGGCACGGAAGCTCAGGGGGGCGCATTTCGAGGGCTTCCGCAACATGACACGAAAATGCGCCGGGGCATCGCCTCGCGCTCGAGCGTGTGCACAGAGACGTCCTCCGTGCCGGTGAGGGATCATGCGGAACATGAGCGACGACCACACACACGTCCAGGAGTTCTTCACTCCGCGCGCGGCGGACTGGGACAGCCGGTTCCCCGACGACGCCCCCGTCTACGCGGCCGCGGTCACGGAACTCGGTCTGCGCGAGGGCGGCCGTGTGCTCGACGCGGGCTGTGGCACCGGACGGGCCCTGCCACCGCTGCGCGACGCCGTGGGACCCTCCGGGGTCGTCGTCGGGGTGGATCTGACCCCGGCGATGCTGGAAGCCGCCGTGCGGGCCGGACGCGACCGTGCCGGGCGACTGCTGCTCGCCGATGTCACCGCGCTCCCCCTGCGCTCCGGTTCGCTCGACGCGGTGTTCGCCGCAGGTCTCGTCGCCCACCTGCCCGACCCTTCGCGGAACCTGCGCGAACTGGCGCGGGCGGTCCGTCCCGGCGGCGCGCTGGCCCTCTTCCATCCGATCGGCAGGGCGGCCCTCGCGGCACGCCAGGGCCGCGGTATCACCCCGGACGACCTGCGCGCCGAGCCGAACCTGCGGCCGCTGCTCGCGGGCTCGGGGTGGCGCATGACGTCGTACGTCGACGAGGACGCCCGGTTCCTGGCACTGGCCGTGCGCGAGGACTGAGGCTCACCCGTCTCCGGCGACCGCCTTCACGAAGGCGTCGGGGTCGTCGAACATGACGTTGTGCCCGGCGGCCGGCACGGTCTCGACCCGTGCGCCCGCCGCGCTCAGGGCGTCGGCACCATCGAGCGGACTGCTCGACTCGCCTTGCAGATAGACGTGCTCGACCTTGTCGAGCCCCATGAGGATCTCCCGCATGACCGGCCGGGATCCTCGTCGCAGGCCGACGGCGGTGCGGTGCAGGCCGCGCGGGTCGGCCAACCGCGCGGTCGCCGCCCACAGCGGTCCGACTCCGTCCAGCACGCGCGCGTGGCCGCTGTGGACGAACTCGCCCTCCGTCCAGGACGGCGATGCCTCCGTCCAGGAGGCGATGCCGCTGCTGCCCGCGGTCACGGGCGGGAAGGCGTCGAGGTCGGCTTCGGTGAGGACCAGCCGTGCGACCAGGCCGGGCCGGCGGTGGGCGAGGACTCGGCTTCCTGTACGACGCCCCGCTGCACGGCTACGAACCGCGCGAGCACATCTCGGCGCTGACCGGCCCTGTGCGGCCCGTGGCCGGGAGCACCTCGTGTCCGGCGGTCAAGCGCCTGGAGAGAGCGGGGTTGCTGGTGCGCGCCACGGAGCCGGGCGCCGTGGCCGCTCCCCGGCACGTTCTGAGCCTCACTCGCGAGGGACGACTCGAGCTGCGCCGTCGGCTCGCCGAGCCCGACCAGCGGGACATCACCGACGAGAACCGGTGGTTCACGGAGCTCGCCTTCCTGCGGCACCTGGACGACGCCCGGCCCAGGCAGCGGTGCCGCGTCGCCGGCTGGCCTTCCTCGAGGAGCCCGCGAGCTTCTTCTACGACTACGACGGCGAACGGGCTCTGTGCGCGGAGGAGTTGGACGACCCGTTCCGGCAGGGGGTACTGACCGTCGCGCGAGCGACCTCGCGGGCCGAGCTCACGTGGTTGCGCGAAACCCTGAAGTCACTGGACGGCTGAGCCGTCACCGTGCCGTACGGGGCAGCCCCGCAGTCCGGGCGTCGGCCGGGTGCCCAACTGCTCGAGGCGGTAGCCGTCCGGGTAACTCCTGATCTCCCGGTTCTGGCGCGCGAAGTGCGGTGCGCGGCGCGGCGGGAGGAGCCGGACGGCACGTCCGCGCGCGCGTACGGCCCGACGGACCAGCGCGCGCGTGGCGGGGGCGGGCGAGGTGTACCGGAAGGCCCGCAGGAGCGGTTCGTCCAGCAGGGCGAGGGTGGCGGTGCGCAGCACGGGGGCGAGCGGCCTCGGGTACCAGGAGGCCATCAGGTCGAGGGTGGCGTCCGAGACCGCCCGCGCGTTCTCGTCCCAGGCGAAGTGGGCCTCCTCGTAGGCGTCGAGGCAGGCCTCGAACTCCTCGTAGGACGAGGGGATGTCCTTGATGCCCATCCGGTGTCCCAGGGTGCGGTAGTGGACGGTGGAGGCGACGATCTCGTGGCGGGACAGCCTGCGCCATCCGTAGGCGTCGATCCAGCGTTTGGGCACGACGACGAAGGTGCAGAGCACGTACCGCATGTCGTCGTTGCTGATGTCGTAGCTGCGGTGCATGCGGTTGATGCGGCGGACGGCCGTTCGGCCCTCTTCGCTGTCGAATCCGTGCTCGACGACGGCGTCGAGGAGCAGCGCGGTGTCGTCGTAGCGTTTCTGCGAGTGCTCCGTGAGTTCCGCCGTGCGGGCGAGCAGACGGCCGATGCTCGGCACCGCGTAGGTGCGGTAGAGGGCGAGTTCCAGGGCTCGGGTGACGTCCCAGGGGAACTCGTGGGCGACGGTCAGCCGGTAGATCTCGGAGGCCTGCGTCACGGGGTCCATGCGCCGGATCCGTCCGAGCCGCTCGTAGCGCTTCACCGCTCCGTCCCCCTTCTGCCGCCGGAACTTCGACTCTACTTTGAGTGACAGCCGGTGAACACTCGGTCGGCACAACCAGCCAAGGGGAAGGCGGTCGGCGATGTTCGACTCGGTCCGCAGGATCTGGGGGCGGTTCCTCGGCGCCACGCGCGGGCGGCCGCGTCCGGGCGAGTCGCGTTCCGCCGGGGATCCGCGGGGGTCCGGCACGAAGCGCGCGCCCAACCTGTTCGAGGCGGCCGCCGCGTACGTGGCGGCGTGCGCGGAGGACGATCAGGACGGGATCGAGGAGGCGGCGGGCTGGGTGTCCCCGGAGGCACTGTCCTTCGGGGTCAACGAACTGGCGTGCCGGGCGGTGATCGCGCTCGCGCGTGAGCGCGACGAGTCCCCGCGGACGGTGGCACGGGCTCTTCTGGGGCTGCCGTCGGCGTGACACTGTCGGCGGCCAGAGGGCGATTCGCCCCCGTCCGGTCGGAAAACTGCAGCTCCGGGCGGGTCGGGGAGTCGTGACAAGCGCCTTCTCGCCGCACTAGGGTGCGCGCCGATGGACGAACCGATGGGGAGGCTGGGATGGCAGGGACGGAAGAGGACGCCGTCGCCGCCGCGGACGATGCGCTCTACGTGCTCACGGCGGTGCTGCTGACGCCGGCGAAGTTCCCGAGTGTGCTGGGCGACGACTACCCGGAGGCCTGCGCGGCGCTCGGCCTCGCGCCGCTCGCCGACGGCTACGGCCTGGTGCTGGGCCAGGACGGTGAGGGCGCCCGGTGGACGGTCGTCATCGACGACGTGTCGCTGGTGGCCGTCGCCATCGCGTCGTGGGACTGCGGCATGGAGTACGACCTGTCGCCCGACGAGCGGACGGTGGTCGCCGCCCTGCCCGGTTGGCCCCTGGCGGTGGCCGTCGCGGCGCCCGGCGTGCCGGCGCCTCACGACCCCGAGCTGGAGGCGGCGGACGGCCCCGCCCTGCGCCCGCCGGACACGACCGCCTGGGGCCCCGCGCAGCGGCGGCTGGGAGCCGACGAGATCGCGCTCCAGTGGGCGCTGTGGCGAGAGCAGATCGACGACGCCGAGTTCGCGCCCGCACCGGAAGGGGCGGAGGCGGCCGAGCCGGCCGATGGCGGGGAAGAGGGCGGCAGGAACACCCCGGCGGGGCACGGCGGTGTCCGGCGTGTCCTCGCGGAGGTCCGCGCCTACATGGAGACACCGCCTCCGCTGGGACGCGTGCGCTCCTCGTTCGCTCCGGGTGACGCGCGCACACTGCGCGCGGACGGTCCCGGCTGGTCTCTGGTGGCCCGCACCGACGACATCGCCTTCGTCCTGCTCGACGACGAACCGGGCGAGGTGCTGCCGGTCGGACGGGGGCCCGAACTGCCCGGCCTGCTCGAGGCGCTCGACAAGATGGCCGTACGGCCCAGCTGAGCCCGCACGCATACCGGACGGCGGGGGCCGCGACGCGGCCCCCGCGGATCAGCGGCCGATCTCCTTGCGCGTGACCCGGCGCAGCCTGCGCCGCTGCGAGGGATCCAGCGTGAGGTACGCCACGGCCGGAACTCCCAGCACGATCAGCAGAGCCGCCCACCAGGGCAGCCAGATCAGCAGCAGGAGCCCTACGGCCACACCCCCTGCGGCGATCTTCGCGTTCTTCGACATGTGCGTCGCCTCCTTCGCGGCCACTGCCGCTCTCTGGTGTGAGAACGGCTCTGCGCGGCGCCCGGTTCCAGCATCAGCCCTGAGACGTCCCTGACGTCCACCCCGAGACGCCCCTGAGATCTCTCGGCCGGGCACCTCCCGGGAGTCCCCTTCCGGGAGTCCTCCCGGAAGTCCCCTTCCGGCGGTGGCACGCGTTCGGTGGCGGAGTGCTGTACCCTCGGCCGCCGACGCCAGTAGTCAAATTTGAGGAGTGGGTATCTCCGTGCAGTGGGTTTCCGCGGGAACACCGTCCGAGATCGTGGAACTGGCGCGTCGGCCAGCCGTGTTCGTGCCCGGCGTCCCCGCACGCACCGGCCGCTTCGCCTTCTGGCAGCACGACGGCGAGGCCCCGCCCGTCGCCGGGCCGGGCTCGCTGGAGGACCTGTCCGTCGTCCGGCCCTCCGGTGCGGGCGTGGCACTGGTCCGCGTGCCGGCCGTACTGCTGCCGGTGCACGAGGCCCTGCCCGTCCTCACCCGCGCGCGTGCCGTTCGCGAGGCGCACCGGGCGGTCGCCTTCTGGGGCGCGGCGGCTCTGACGGCCCTCGAGTTCACCGCGCGCGGGCTGCTGCTACCCGGGCTCTCCTCGGACGATCACGACGCCTGGCGCGCGGGCCCCCTGGGGCCGGACGACGTCGAGCGGGTGCGCCGACTGGCCGCCGCCATGCCTCCCGAGGCACACGCCCTACCGCTGGACCACGTCCCGCCCCTGCGGCTGCCGGACCAGGAACGGCTGTTGCGGGCCTTCCTGGACGCGGTCGCGGACGCTCTCCCCCGTTCCCCCGCCGCGCCGCTCCTGACGGGCGGACCGGCCTACGCGGCGCCGGCGCCCCTGCACGTGCCGCAGCTGCGGGCCTGGGCCGCCGACGTGGCGGCCGGCCACGACGCCGGGGTGCGGGTCTCGCTGCGGATCGAGATCTCCGGGCTCGCCTCGGGTGCCGAGGAAGCGGCACCGTCCTTCCGCGCCGTGCCGCAGGTGCACAGCGTGAGCGATCCCGCGCTCGTCGCGGACGCCGCCGAGATCTGGCAGGGCTCCGGTGCCGGCCGTCCTGCGTTCGGCCCCCACGCGCGGAGGGACGCGCTCCTCGCCCTGCGCCGTGCCGCCCGCGCGTGGCCCGCGCTCACGCCCCTGCTGTCGGCGGCCGTCCCGGACGCCGTCGATCTGGTCGACGAGGAGATCTCGGAACTCCTGGGAGAAGGATCACGGGCGCTGGCCACGGCGGGAGTCGAGGTGCACTGGCCCAGGCAACTGGCCCGCACGCTCACCACCCGCACGGTGGTGGGCCCGCCCGACGACGTCACCGGACCGGACCGGGCCGCCTCGGGCACACCAGACACACCGTCGTTCCCGTCCGCGGACGCGCTCCTCACCCTCAGCTGGTGGTTCGCGCTCGGCGACCAGCGCCTCACCAGCGACGAACTGGACCGCCTCGCCGAGGCGAACCGGCCGCTCG
This sequence comes from Streptomyces sp. NPDC088766, assembly GCF_044750845.1. Taxonomy (NCBI): domain Bacteria; kingdom Bacillati; phylum Actinomycetota; class Actinomycetes; order Kitasatosporales; family Streptomycetaceae; genus Streptomyces; species Streptomyces sp. NPDC088766. The sequence continues at coordinate 173,325 of NZ_JBIVKQ010000012.1, forward strand.
TGCGGCTGCGCGACCAGTGGGTGCTGATCGACCCCGGGGAAGTGCGTCGCGCTCACGCCCGTCGGGACCGCAAGGTGACCCCGATCGACGCGCTCGCCGCCGCTCTGACGGGCTCCACGGAGGTCGACGGCCGTCGCGTCGAGGTCCGGCCCACGGGGTGGCTCGCGGTCCTGCGGGAGCGTCTGACGCGCCCGCAGGACGAGGAACCGGTGGAACAGCCGGCCGCACTCCACGCGACGCTGCGCGACTACCAACGACGTGGCCTCGGCTGGCTGGCCAGGAACACGTCCCTGGGGATCGGCTGCTGCCTGGCCGACGACATGGGTCTCGGCAAGACCGTCACGCTGATCGCCCTCCACCTGCACCGCCGGACCGATCCCTCGGCCGCCGGTCCCACCCTGGTGGTCTGCCCGACGTCCCTCCTGGGCAACTGGCAGCGGGAGATCGAGAAGTTCGCCCCCGGCACACCCGTGCGCCGCTTCCACGGGCCGCGCCGCGAGCTCGCGGACCTGGCCGACGGGGAGTTCGTCCTCACCACCTACGGCACCCTGCGCGTGGACGCGGGCCGGCTGGGCGAGGTGTCCTGGGGGCTGGTGGTGGCGGACGAGGCGCAGCACGTGAAGAACCCGTACGCGGAGACCGCGCGAGCGCTGCGCACGATCGGGGCACGCGCGCGTGTGGCACTCACGGGCACGCCGGTCGAGAACAACCTGTCGGAGCTGTGGGCGATCCTGGACTGGACGACCCCCGGGCTGCTGGGCCGGCTGGGCACGTTCCGCACCCGGTACGCCCGGGCGGTCGAGGAAGGCGGCGACCCGGCCGCGGCCGAGCGGCTCGCCCGGCTCGTGACCCCGTTCCTGCTGCGCCGCCGCAAGTCGGACCCGGGCATCGCGCCCGAGCTGCCGCCCAAGACCGAGACCGATCGCCCGGTGTCCCTGACCAGGGAACAGGCGGGCCTGTACGAAGCCGTGGTGCGCGAGACGCTCACGGCGATCGCCGAGGCGGACGACATGGCACGGCGCGGGCTGGTCGTGAAGCTCCTGACCGGCCTCAAGCAGATCTGCAACCACCCGGCGCAATACCTCAAGGAGGAACGGCCGAGGACCGCCGGGCGCTCCGGGAAGCTCGAACTGCTGGACGAGCTGCTCGACACGATCCTCGCCGAGGGGGCGAGCGTCCTGGTGTTCACGCAGTACGTGCGCATGGCACGGCTTCTCGAACGCCATCTGGCCGCGCGGGGCGTGCCGACCCGGTTCCTGCACGGCGGCACGCCCGTCGCGGAGCGCGAGGCCATGGTGGCGCGCTTCCAGGACGGCGAGGTGCCCGTGTTCCTGTTGTCGCTCAAGGCGGCCGGAACCGGACTCAACCTGACCCGCGCGGAGCACGTCGTGCACTACGACCGCTGGTGGAACCCGGCCGTCGAGGCGCAGGCCACCGACCGGGCCCACCGCATCGGACAGACCCGGCCGGTGCAGGTGCACCGGCTGATCGCGGAGGGCACGGTCGAGGACCGCATCGCCGGGATGCTGCGCCGCAAGCGCAAACTCGCCGACGCCGTGCTCGGCTCCGGAGAGGCGGGATTCACGGAGCTGTCGGACGCCGAACTGGCCGAGCTGGTGGAACTGCGAGGGGGAACGCGGTGAACTCGTACGACAGCGAGCGGGAACGTACTTTTCAGACGCTGCCTCCCGCGCGGGGCAGGGGTTTCGCACAGTCGTGGTGGGGGCGGGCGTGGCTGGCCGCCCTGGAGGACGGGGCGCTGGACGGGGAGCAGGTGCGGACGGGCCGCAAACTCGCGCGCGCGGGAGCGGTGGGCGCCGTGTCGGTACGGCCGGGGCGGGTCACGGCCGTCGTCAAGGACCGTGACGGCACGGGGCACCGGGCAGATGTGCTGTTCGACGTCCTGACGGACGGCCAGTGGGACCGGTTCCTGGACCTGGCCGTGGAACGGGCCGGACACGTGGCGGCGCTGCTCGACGGTGAGCTGCCGCCGCATCTGGTCGAGGACGCGGGGACTGCGGGTGTCGACCTGCTGCCGGGACCGGGCGACCTGGAGGCGGAATGCGGCTGCGGCGCGTGGGACCACTGCGGCCATACGGCGGCCCTGTGCTACCAGGTGGCGCGGCTGCTCGACGAGGATCCGTTCGTCCTGCTGCTTCTGCGCGGCGGCGCCGAACGGGCCCTCCTCGCCGACCTCCAGGCCCGCGGCACCACCGCGGCACCGGCCGGGACCGCGCCCGCCCCGCAGGAGGGCGTGGACGCGCTGGAGGCGTACCTCGCCGGGCATGTCCTGCCTGCGTTGCCCGCCGTTCCCGAGCTGCCCGAACAGCCCGGCGTGCCGCCCTCGTTGGACACCGAGGTTCCGCCCACCGGGGAGGTGGAGCCGGCCGCCCTGGAGCTCTTGGCCGCCCGCACGGCCGTACGGGCCCGTGCCCTGCTCGCGGAGGCGCTGCGCAGCGGGACGGAACGGCGTCCTGCGGCCGGAGCGCTGACGGTCGGTGAGGACGCGGTGCGGCTGGCGGCAGACGGTCCCCGGGACGCCGGGACGCCGCGCCCCGTGTCGGACCGGCTCGCCGCCGGTTCCGGGCGCGGCGGGGAGCAGCTGGAGCGGGCCGTCCGGGCCTGGCGCATCGGGGGCCGGGCAGCCCTGGCGGTGCTCGAGGAGGAGTGGACCGTCGAGGGGGAGGCTCTCGCACGCGCGCGTGCCGCCCTGGACGCCGCCTGGGCAGAGGACGAGCGGCCAAAGCTGCGGGCGCGGGGCAACCGGTGGACGGTGGTCGGGTCGGCCGGTCAGCTGCGTCTGGGGCGGGACGGCCGCTGGTGGCCGTATCGCAAGGAGCGCGGACGCTGGGTGCCGGCCGGGGACGCGGCCCGGGATCCGGCGACGGCCCTGGCCGCCGTCCGGTCCGACGGGGAGGAATGACCTTCCTGAAGGGCCTTCCTGAAGGCCCTTCCTGAGGCGGGAACCGCTCCGGTGGAGACGGGCGGGCAGGGCCGACGGTCGGCCGACGGCACGCGTTCACCGGGGCGTCGCACGGTGTTCCGCGGGCGAACCGATTCTGTCCGCTGTCACCACAGATGCTCCTCAGGAGGCTCGATGTCCCCGCATGCCACCGGCCGACGCGCGGTCCACCGTTCCGTCGCGGCGGTCGTACCGCTCGCCGTGCTGGCCGCCCTCGCCACCGCCGGCCCGGCGTCCGCCCACACGCGGTCCGGGGAGGCGCACGTCATCTCGACGGCAACGCTCGGCGACATCCCGCTCGGGACGTTCAGCAACGCGCTTCTGCCGGGCACCGTCGCCGAGGACCGGGGCGTGGACCTCGGCGGCATCGGCAGCGACATCCACCCGGCGGGCCGCAAGGGCGAGTACTGGACGGTCACCGACCGCGGTCCCAACGGCCAGATCAAGGTGGACGGCACGAAGCGCCGGACGTTCCCCGTGCCCGGTTTCGATCCGGCGATCGTCCGGATCAAGGTGTCCGGGGACACGGTGAGGGTGCTTCAATCCATCCCGCTCACCACCTCGTCCGGCAGGCCCGTGACGGGCCTGCCGAACCAGGCGGAACGCGACGAGGCACCGTACTCCTACGATGCGGGGACGCCGCTGCCGTTCGATCCGAACGGGCTGGACACCGAGGGCGTCGTGCCGGCGGCGGACGGCAGCTTCTGGCTCGTCGACGAGTACGGGCCCTCGCTCGTCCACGTCTCCGCGCGCGGGAAGGTCCTCACCCGCTACGTGCCCGAGGGCCTGAACCTGAGGGGCGCCGATCATCCGGTGGTGGAGGCGCTGCCCGGGGTGCTGCTGCACCGCAAGATCAACCGCGGATTCGAGGGGCTCGCACAGTTGCCGGGCGGTGACCTCGTGCTGGCGATGCAGAGCCCGCTGTCGCTGCCGGACAAGGACGCCGGCGAGGCCTCGCGCACGGTGCGTCTGCTGCGCTTCTCGCCGAAGAAGAAGGCTGTCACCGCCGAGTACGCGTACCGCTTCGACCCGGTGGCGGTGGTCGACCCGAGCGAGGACGACACCTCCGAACTCAAGATCTCCTCGGTCGTCGCGGTGGGCGGTGACCGGCTGCTGGTCGAGGAACGGACCGACAAGGCCGCCCGCCTGCACCTGGTGCGGCTGGACCGCAAGGCGGACGTCCTGGGCGGCCGCTGGGACGACGGGGCGACGTCGCCGTCACTGGAACAGCTGGCGGACCCGGCGGCCGCGGGCGTCCCGGTGCTCTCCAAGCGTCTGGTCGTCGACCTCGGCACGGTCGCCGGAGTACCCGGCAAGATCGAGGGCGTCGCGCTCGTGAACCGCGACACGCTCGCCCTGATCAACGACAACGACTTCGGCATGACGGACGGGGCGGGCGCGTTCGACGCCCAGGGCCGGCTGGTCGACAGCGGCATCGAGACGAAGGTGACGTACGTGCGCCTGCCGAGGGGGTTGTGACAGCCGGCCGGTGACGCCGGGCCGGGGGGCTGGGACGGCGGCCGGTCGCCGCCTCCCTCGCCGTGATCGGGGCCGAAGCCCGGGGAAGGCGGTCCGAAGCCGCCCGGAGGCGGCGTGTCACCCGGCGGGCCGGGCGGCTTGGGCGGTACGGGCGGCAAGGCCATGGCGTCCAGGGGCGCGGTGGACGCGCCGACGCGCGGCCCCTGGACGGAAGTCGATACCGACTCATGCCATGGACGGCATCATTACGGCGCACTCCCCACGAAAGCCCCCGACTCGACGTGCTCGACGGCACACACGCGAGTACGTCCCGACTGCACACCCGCGTGCGCGGTGAGCCGCACGCACACCCGCGTGCGCGGTGAGCCGCACACCCGCGTGCATCGTGATCAGCACACGCGCGTACGTGGCGAGCGGCGCGCGTGAGGGCACCGGAAGGGTCCGGACGCACCCACGCGCGCGTGCCGTCAGCCGCGGGCGCCGAGCAGGTGGTCCATGGCGAGCTGGTCGAGGCGCTCGAAGGCCATGCCGCGGGCGGCGGCCGCGTCGGCGTCGAAGTCCTCGAATGCCGCACGGTCGGCGAGCAGGGCCCGCAGGCCGTCGGCGGCGGTGGGCTGGGCCAGCTGGTCGAGGCGGGAGTCGCGCAGGGCCTGCTGGACCTCGGGGTCGTCGCGGAACGCGGCCGCACGCTCCTTGAGGATCAGGTAGTTGCGCATGCAGCCCGCGGCCGACGCCCACACGCCGTCGAGGTCCTCGGTGCGCGGGGGCTTGAAGTCGAAGTGCCTGGGGCCCTCGTAGCCGGCGCTCTCCAGCAGGTCGACCAGCCAGAACGCCGAGCGCAGGTCACCGGCGCCGAAGCGCAGGTCCTGGTCGTACTTGATGCCGGACTGGCCGTTGAGGTCGATGTGGAAGAGCTTGCCCGCCCACAGCGCCTGGGCGATGCCGTGCGGGAAGTTCAGGCCAGCCATCTGCTCGTGACCGACCTCGGGGTTGACGCCGTACAGCTCGGGGCGCTCCAGGCGCTCGATGAACGCCAGCGCGTGCCCGACGGTGGGCAGCAGGATGTCGCCGCGCGGCTCGTTCGGCTTGGGCTCGATGGCGAAGCGCAGGTCGTAGCCCTGCTCGACGACGTACTCGCCGAGGAGGTCGAAGGCCTCCTTCATCCGGTCCAGGGCCACGCGCACGTCCTTGGCGGCGCCGGACTCCGCGCCCTCACGCCCGCCCCAGGCGACGTAGGTCTTCGCACCCAGCTCGGCGGCCAGGTCGATGTTGCGGATCGTCTTGCGCAGCGCGTAGCGGCGTACGTCGCGGTCGTTCGCGGTGAACGCGCCGTCCTTGAAGACCGGGTGCGTGAAGAGGTTGGTGGTGGCCATCGGCACCTTCATGCCGGTGGTGTCCAGGGCCTGGCGGAAGCGCTTGATGTGCTCCTCGCGCTCGCTGTCGGAGGACCCGAAGGGGATCAGGTCGTCGTCGTGGAAGGTCACGCCGTGCGCGCCCAGCTCGGCCAGGCGCTGCACCGTCTCGACCGGGTCCAGGGCACGCCGCGTGGCGTCACCGAACGGGTCGCGTCCCTGCCAGCCGACGGTCCACAGACCGAAAGTGAACTTGTCCTCGGGGGTGGGCTGGTAGCTCATTGCCGCGGCTCCTTGCTTGCAGACTATTTCGTCATGGCCGTTTACAAATTAGTATGCGGAAGCATCTCTGGGAAGTCAGATCCCGCGGAGCCGCGGAAAAAGTTAGGGAGATCCCGATGTCAGCAGCCGAGGGTCCGCTCGTCGTCGGCGTGGACACGTCCACCCAGTCCACCAAGGTGCTGGTCGTCGACGCGGCCACCGGCCAGGTCGTCGCGAGCGGCCAGGCACCGCACACGGTGACCTCCGGGGCCGGCCGGGAGAGCGACCCGCGCCAGTGGTGGGACGCCCTGCAGGAGGCCCTGCGCCAGTGCGGTGACGCGGCGCGCGAAGCGGCTGCCGTGTCCATCGGCGGGCAGCAGCACGGGCTCGTGACACTGGACGAGCGCGGCGAACCGGTGCGCCCGGCGCTGCTGTGGAACGACGTGCGCTCGGCCCCGCAGGCCCGCAGGCTCACGGAGGAGCTGGGCGGTGCGAAGTTCTGGGCGGAGCGCACCGGCCTGGTGCCGGCCGCCTCCTTCACGGTCACGAAGTGGGCATGGCTCGCCGAGCACGAGCCCGACGCCCTGCGCGCGACCAAGGCCGTCCGTCTCCCCCACGACTACCTCACCGGACGGCTCACGGGCGAGGGCACGACCGACCGCGGCGACGCCTCCGGCACCGGCTGGTGGGCGTCCGCGACCGAGGCGTACGACGACGAGATCCTGGCCCATGTCGGTCTCGACCCGGCACTGCTGCCGCGCGTGGTGCGGCCCGGCGAGGTGGCGGGCACCGTGCGGGACAGTCACGACCTGCCGTTCTCCAAGGGCACCCTGGTCGCCGCGGGCACCGGCGACAACGCGGCGGCCGCGCTCGGCCTCGGACTGCGCCCCGGCAGCCCGGTGCTGAGCCTCGGCACCTCGGGCACGGTGTACGCGGTGTCGAAGCGGCGCCCCACCGACCCGACGGGCACGGTGGCCGGCTTCGCCGACGCGCACGGCGACTGGCTCCCGCTGGCGTGCACGCTGAACTGCACCCTCGCCGTCGACCGCGTCGCCACCCTGCTCGGCCTCGACCGTGAGGCCGTCGAGCCCGCCGCCGGCCTCACGCTCCTGCCCTACCTGGACGGCGAGCGCACCCCGAACCTGCCGAACGCCTCCGGTCTGCTGCACGGCCTGCGCCACGACACCACCGCCGGCCAGCTGCTCCAGGCCGCCTACGACGGTGCCGTGCACTCCCTGCTCGGCGCGCTGGACCTGGTCCTCGACGAGGACGCGGACCGCTCCGCCCCGCTGCTGCTGATCGGCGGCGGCGCCCGCGGCACGGCCTGGCAGCAGACCGTGCGCCGGCTGTCCGGGCGGCCCGTGCAGATCCCGGACGCCAGGGAACTCGTCGCGCTGGGTGCCGCGGCACAGGCGGCCGGCCTGCTGACCGGCGAGGACCCGGCCGCCGTCGCCCGGCGCTGGAACACCGCGCGGGGCCCGGTCCTCGACGCCGTGGAGCGGGACGAGGCGGCCCTGGCCAGGATCGCCGGGGTACTCTCCGACGCGTCCCCGCTGCTGGAGCGGGGCACGGACACCCACTGAGGATCGACGCAGGCATGAGCGCACCGCCGCACGAGGCCCGCCCGACCGGCCCCGGGCGAACGCTGCCCGACACCCAGCAGGGCATGCGCCGCCGCAACCTCGCCCGGGTGATGCACGCCGTCAGTGCCGAGGGGCCGCTGTCACGGGCGGCGGTCGCCGCACACATCGGTCTGACCCGTGCGGCGGTCTCGACGCTCGTCGACGAACTCATACGCACCGGCCTGATCGAGGAACTGGGCCCCGAGCGGCCCGGCAGGGTGGGCCGGCCGGGGTCGGCACTCGCGATCAGCGGGCGCGGCCCGGCGGGGATCGGCGCGGAGATCGGCGTGGACCACCTCGCGGTCTGCGCCGTCGACCTGCGCGGCGAGGTGCGGGCGCGTGCCGTGCGGCACGGCACGAACCGGGGCCGTGCCCCCGAACCGGTGCTCCGGGAACTCACCGCGCTCGTGCGGCGGGTCGTGGCCGACGGTGAACGGGAGGGGCTGTGGCCGGCGGGGCTCGCGGTGGCCGTCCCCGGGCTGGTGGGGCGGGACGCCCGCACCGTCGTCCGTGCCCCGAACCTCGACTGGCACGACGTCGATCTCGGCGCCCTGCTGCCCGGCGGGTTCCCGCTGACCGTGGACAACGAGGCCAACTTCGGCGGCCTCGCGGAACTCTGGCTCGGCGCGGACACCCCGCGGGACTTCCTGCACGTCTCGGCGGAGATCGGCATCGGTGCCGCACTCGTCGTCGACGGCAGCCTGCTGCGCGGGACCCGCGGTTTCGCGGGCGAACTCGGGCACGTTCCGGTCCATCCCGACGGGCCGGACTGCGTGTGCGGCGGCCGTGGCTGCCTGGAGCAGTACGCCGGTGAGGAGGCGGTCCTGCGCGCGGCCGGCCTGGAACCGGGCGAGGACCGCGTCGGACTGCTGGCCCGACGCGCGGCGGACGGCGACGAGCAGGTACGCGGGGCACTGCGCGAGGCGGGCACGGCGCTGGGCGTCGCCCTCACCGGAGCCCTCAACCTGCTGGACCCGGAGGCCGTCGTGCTCGGCGGGGCCCTCGCCGGACTGGCACCCTGGCTGCTGCCGTCCCTGGAGTCCGAGCTCGCCCGCCGCACGGCCGGCCCGCCCTGGCCGGTGTCCGTCTCCCTGCTGGGCCCGGAGGGCCCGCTGCTCGGCGCGGCGCACTCCGTGGTGCGGGCGGTGCTGGACGACCCGGCGGGAGTGTCGGGGCGGGGCTGAGGGCCCGGGCCGACGTCTGATGCATCGACGGAACCGGAGCGCAAGGGCGTCCCCGCGGGTTGCGCCTACTTCCCTCTTTCGGGTGACCCCGGTCCAAACGGTTGTCGGGACGCACCCCCGGCGTGACGATGTCCCCAGCCGCATCGCCTTCCGGAGGACGATTTGACCGATCCCTGGGTGGCCCTGGAACCGGGGGCCGACCCCGCCGAGCGTGTACGGACACTGCGGCGGGCGCACGACGCGTTCACCCGGGCCGGCAGAGTGCCGCGGCCGGTGCGCTCCGTGGTGGCCGACTCGTGGCGGCGGTCGGCGCGGGCGGGCGTCGGGCCGGACGGCACCGCGGACGTGGAGCTGACCGACGCGGACCTCGGCGCCTACCGGGCCGAGCATCCACTGGCGCGGGTGATGCCGCTGTTCCGGGAACTGATGGGCACGTTCGCCGCCGACGGAGAACATCTCCTCGCGGTCTGCGACGCGCACGGCCGGCTGCTCTGGGTCGAGGGTCACCCGGCGGCACGGCGGCGGGCGGGGCTGATGAACTTCGTGCCGGGTGCGCGGTGGGCGGAGACCGCGGTGGGGACGAACGCCCCGGGGACGGCGGTCGCCGTGGACCGGCCGGTGCAGGTGTTCGCGGCCGAGCACTTCATCCGGCGGGTGCAGCCGTGGACCTGCGCGGCGGCGCCGGTGCACGATCCGCGGACCGGGCGGGTCCTGGGCGCCGTGGACATCACCGGCGGCGACGGGCTGGCACATCCGCACAGTCTGGGCTTCGTCCAGGCGGTCGCGCGGGCCGCGGAGTCGCACCTCGCACTGCTCGCCCCGGAGCGGCCGGAGACCGACCCGCCCGAGCTGACCGTGCTGGGGCGCGACGAGGCGTGCCTCGCCGTGGGCGGGCGACGGATCCGGCTGAGCCGGCGTCACAGCGAGATCCTGGTCCTGCTGGCCCGCCGTCCGGAGGGCCTGACCGGGGACGAGCTGCTGTGCGCGCTGTACGAGGACGAGTCGGTGACCCCGGTGACGCTGCGGGTCGAACTCGCCCGGCTGCGCGGGGTGCTGGGCCCGGGGCTGCTGGCCTCACGGCCGTACCGGCTCACCGTACCCGTCGAGTCGGACGTCGCCGTCGTGGAGCGGCGGCTGGCGGCCGGGGCGGTCACGGCCGCGATCACGGCGTACACCGGGCCGCCGCTGCCGGCGTCGCAGGCACCGGCGGTGGTGCGGCTCCGGAACCGCCTGGCCGACGGCCTGCGCGCCGCGCTGATCGCCGGCCGGGACCCCGACCTGCTCGCCGACTGGGCGCACGCGCCGTGGGGCGAGGACGACGTCGACGTGTGGCGGGCACTGGCATCGGCACGTCCGACGGCCGCGGCACGGGCCCGGCTGGCCGCGCTGGAGTCGGAGCTGGCGGCGCCGACGTCATGGACGCGCCGCTGATCACCGGCCGCCCGCCCGGTCCGGCGCGGTCGGCGCGACGCGCCACCCGGGCGACCCGCTCCGGACGGCTCCGGTCGCCCTCGCCCTCCGCAACGTGCATGCAACGTCGGCTTGCCTAGCCTCGCGCGCAGAGCTGCCCAACGGCGGGCAGCGCTGCTGAGGGAGGCCATCCACCATGACCCGTTACGCGGCGCCCGGAACCGACGGCGCGATCGTCTCCTACCAGGCGCGTTACGACCACTTCATCGGCGGCGAGTACGTGCCTCCGGCCCGCGGCCGGTACTTCGAGAACCCGTCCCCGGTGAACGGGCAGCCGTTCGCCGAGGTGGCTCGCGGTACGGCGGAGGACGTGGAGCGGGCGCTCGACGCGGCGCACGCGGCCGCGCCGGGCTGGGGCCGGACGTCGGCGAGCGAGCGTTCCGACATCCTGCTGAAGATCGCGGACCGTATGGAGGCCCACCTGGAGCCGCTCGCGGTCGCGGAGAGCTGGGAGAACGGCAAGCCGGTCCGCGAGACGCTGGCCGCGGACATCCCGCTGGCCATCGACCACTTCCGCTACTTCGCGGGTGCGGTCCGCGGGCAGGAGGGTTCGCTCAGCGAGCTCGACGAGGACACGGTGGCGTACCACTTCCACGAGCCGCTCGGGGTGGTCGCGCAGATCATCCCGTGGAACTTCCCCATCCTGATGGCGACGTGGAAGCTCGCGCCGGCCCTCGCCGCCGGCAACGCGGTGGTCATCAAGCCCGCCGAGCAGACACCGGTCTCGCTGCACTACTGGATGAGCCTGGTCGCGGACCTGTTGCCACCGGGTGTGGTCAACATCGTCAACGGCTTCGGCGAGGAGGCGGGCAAGCCGCTCGCGTCCAGCCCGCGGGTGGCGAAGGTCGCGTTCACCGGTGAGACGTCGACCGGGCGGCTGATCATGCAGTACGCCGCGGAGAACCTGAAGCCGGTCACGCTGGAACTGGGCGGCAAGTCGCCGAACATCTTCTTCGACGACGTCTGGGAGAAGGACGACGACCTGCGCGACAAGGCCCTGGAGGGCTTCACGATGTTCGCGCTGAACCAGGGCGAGGTGTGCACCTGCCCGTCGCGCGGACTGGTCCAGCGCGGCAACTACTCCGAGTTCATGGCGGCCGCCGTCGCCCGCACCGAACTGATCAAGCCCGGACACCCCCTGGACACCGACACGATGATCGGCGCCCAGGCGTCCGGCGACCAGCTCAGCAAGATCCTCTCGTACATCGACATCGGCCGGCAGGAGGGCGCCAAGATCCTCACCGGCGGCGAACGCGCTGACCATGACGGCGAGTTGAAGGGCGGCTACTACGTCCAGCCGACCATCTTCGAGGGCGACAACCGCATGCGGATCTTCCAGGAGGAGATCTTCGGCCCGGTCGTCTCGGTGGCCTCGTTCGACGACTTCGAGGACGCCGTCAGGATAGCCAACGACACGTCGTACGGCCTCGGCGCCGGAGTGTGGACGCGGGACATCAACACGGCGTACCGCGCGGGACGGGCCATCCAGGCGGGCCGCGTCTGGACGAACTGCTACCACGCCTACCCGGCGCACGCGGCGTTCGGCGGCTACAAGCAGTCGGGGATCGGCCGCGAGACGCACAAGATGATGCTGGAGCACTACCAGCAGACGAAGAACCTGCTCGTCTCGTACTCGCCGAAGAAGCTGGGCTTCTTCTAGAGACACCAGCGCTGCCAACCTGCCCACCACGGCCTGAGCACAGACCCGGATTGTCGACCACCACGCCCCGACGCGCCATCAGACTCACGCACCCGGCAACGTGACAACGCCCGGCGGTGAACTCGCCGTCGGCCACTGACGCACCGCCTCCCGCAGACCACCGCTGCAAAGTCGGGCATCCTCGGCCCTGGTGCCACCCCTCTCCTCCCGGGGGAGGCGGCACCGGGGCCGACCGCTGTCCGCACGCTCCGCGCGCCGGGGGCGGGCCGACTGCTTTCGATCCCGCTCACCCCTGTCCGGTGAGTCCACCCAGTGCATCGAGCATCTGCTGCGACGGGCAGCGGACCTCGTGCGGCTTCCGCGCGCAGCCCGTCCAGCAGGAAGGCGACGTGGCGGCGCCAGAGGTCCGGCGCGGCAGCCGTTGTCACACGGGCGAGCAGGGCCCTGGTGCCGAAGACGAGCATGAGATCCTCGCTGGTGACGTCCGGACGGAGGACACCGGTCCGCCGGGCGCGTTCGATGATCCGGGCGGTGGCGTCCTGCGCCCTGACACAGACGGCCATCAGGCGCTCGGCACGCGGATACCGTCCGCTCACCACGTCGGCGACCGCGGGATCGGTGGCCTGCAGTTCGCACACCTTCTCGACATAGTCGACAAATCTGCCCCAGGCGTCCCTGAAGGCCAGGGCGTACCCGGCGGCCTCATCGAGCCGGTCGACGGCCAAGTCGGCGACCACTGAGTCGATGAGCGCCTCGCGGGTGCCGAAGAGGTTGTACAGGGTGCCGTGGCTCACGCCGGCCCGTCGGGCGATCCCTTTGAGGGGCACCCTCCGTCCAACGGAGCCCGGCAAGTGAGTTCCGGCCGAAGCAGCCACACTCGACTGCGACAGCGAAGAACTCAATCCCTCAGGTGTGGCAGACAGGTATACCGCCTGCTCAAGGCCGGAGAAGGATCCCGCTCAAGCAGCTCCTTCCCCCGTTTCCAGCCCGCCGCTTTCCCTTGGCCCACCGTCGATACTCCGTTTACCCACACCATCTGGCGTTCGGGATCACCTTCGCGCCAAATGGAGCGGCCAGTCGGAGCCCTTCGCCGACTCGGCCAGGAAAGTTATGGCCCAGGGCGAGTGGGACCCCATCGTGTTTCGGCCCCGATTCCCACGGCACGTTAGTTCGACGGTTCTCCTGATCATGCATCACCGCGACCTCTCTTCACTCCTGACCCGCAGGTGATGCACTGTGCACACACAAGCGCGAAGACTCGTCACGGCCGTTCTGACCCTGACTCTGCTGGCCATAGCGGGGGTCGTCCCCTCCTGGGCGTCCCCCCGGGACCGTCCGCCCTCCACGGCCACCGCGGCCGTCGCACAAGCGCAGGCCCGGACGGCCGCCGACCTGCCCAAGCCACCCAGGGCCATGACGCTGGCCGAGCGCCGCAAGCAGGTCGACGAGGACCGGCACGAACGGTCGCCGATGCGCGAGTACATGAACTCGCCCGAGCGCGGGCCCCAAGGCAAGCCTCACAGTCGGCCGGGCAAGAACGGTGCCGAACGCGGTCCAGCCGCCGGGGGAGGTACAGCCGTCCAGCCCCTCGCGGCGGCGGGCGACAACCCGACGTGGGTGTCGTCCTGGGCCGAGGCGTACCCGGGGATACTGTCGATCGGCGGTCAGGTGAAACTGCCCAAGCGGGGCTCGTCGTACACCGGGATGTGGCTGTATGTGCGGGACGAGGCGGGCAACTTCGTCGTCCAGCAGGAGATCAAGAAAGCCACGGACGATCCGGTCGGCGTGGATTCCGATACCGGGGCCTGGTGCTACGACTGGTGGGGAAGCACTTCCTACCCCACCGACCAGTGCTTCTGGTGGGCCACCGGTGAACTGGGCGGAATCCTGCAGGACGGCAAGAAATACTACGCCTGGGTCTTCCTGGACAGTGCCGACGGGACGTCGAGCCCGGGCGGGACCACCTCGCCGCTGGTGGAGGCGTTCTACACCCCGGTGATCCCCGGCGCGCAGGCGGGCATCTGCACCTGCTACGCACAGGCGCACCGCGCCGACCCGGTCAACACGGCCACCGGCGTGTTCTACGAACAGCTCACCGACGCCTCCCTGGTGAGCCCCGGCGTGCCCCTGGCCCTGGAACGCACCTACCGCTCCGACTCGAGCGCCGTCGGACTGCTGGGACGCGGCTGGGCGACCCCGTTCGACGCGAGGCTGACACCGGCGACGGGCAAGGTGACGTACCGGACCGACGACGGGGCGTCGTTCGTGTTCACGCAGGCGAGCGACGGCACGTACACCGCCCCGGCGGGCTCCGCGGCCAAGCTGGTCAAGGGCACGAGCACGTACACCATCACCACACCGGACCACACCAGGCGGACCTTCGACAGCGCCGGTCTGCTCACCTCCGTGGTCGACACCGCGGGCAAGGGACTGAGCCTGACGTACGCGTCGGGCAGGCTCACTTCCGTCAAGGACGCCGCCGGGCGCACCACCGTCTTCACGACGGGCACCGACGGACTGCTGGCCGAGGTGGGCCTGCCGGACGGCACGTCGGTGTCGTACGGCTACACCGACGGCCTGCTGACCTCGGTGACCGACCCGGCCGGCAGGACGTCGTCGTACGCGTACGACACGAACGAGCGGCTGTCCTCCTACACCGACCCGGCAGGCGGCAAGGTCACCAACGTCTACGACACGACGGGCCGCATCAAGTCCCAGACCGACCAGAACGACAAGACCACCACCTTCACCTGGGACGGCAAGAGCGCGTCGCACACCACAGCGCCGGACGGCGGCGTGTGGACCGACGTGTACGCCGGCAACGTCCTGATGGAGACGATCGACCCGTACGGCAAGAGCATCAGCTACGACTACGACCGCTACCTGCGCCCCGCCGCCATCACCGACCAGCGCGGCCACACGACGCAGATGACGTACGACAGCGCCGGACGGATGCTCACCCGCACCGCGCCCACCGCCCTCGGCTACGCGGAGAGCTGGACCTACGACAGCGCGGGCAACATCACCAGCCACACCGACGGACGCGGCAACAAGACGATCTACGCGTACAACACGGCGAACCAACTCACCTCGACCACCGACCCGATGGGCGGCAAGACCCTCTACACGTACACCGCGCTCGGTTCCCTGGAGACCGTGACGACTCCGCGCGGCAAAGTCACCACCTACGGCTACGACGTGGCCGGCAACCGCACGTCGGTCACCACCCCACTGGGCGCCAGGACGACGTTCACGTACGACAGGGCCGGCCGGATCCTGTCCAAGACGGACCCGCGCGGCAACGTCGCCGGCGCCGACCCGGCCGCGTACACCACGACGTACACCTATGACGGGCGCGGTCTGCTCAGCTCGGCCACCGACGCCCTGGGCCGCACCACGGCCTACGAGTACAACGGCGCCGAGCAGCTCACGTCTGCACGCAACCCGGCGGGTGACACCACCACGTTCGCCTACGACGACGCCGGGCATCCGACCCGCACCACCGACCCTGCGGGCAACGCGGTCACCCGCACCTACGACGCGAGCGGACGCCTGGCCTCCGAGACCGACGCGGCCGGCGGCAGGACCACCTACACCTACGACAAGGTGGGCCGCCTGCTGAGCAGCGTCTCGCCACGGGGGAACGTCTCCGGCGCCGACCCGGCCGCGTACACCACGAGTTACACCTACGACGCGGCCGGAAACACCACCAAGGTCACCGGCCCCACCGGGGCGTCCGTCACCACGACCTACGACGCGGTCAACCGGCCGCTCGTGGTCACCGACCCGCTGGGGCACACCACCGGCTACACCTACGACGCCAACGACAACGTCACCAGGACCACCGACGCGGCGGGCGAGACGGTCACCTCCGTCTACGACAAGAACAACCGGCTCACCAGCAGCACCGACCAGCTGAGCAAGACCACCTCCTACGCCTACGACGCCGACGGCAACCTGCTCAGCCGCACCTCCCCGCTCGGCCACAAGGCGAGCTGGACCTATGACGCCGACGGCCGCCGGGCCACCGCGGTCGACCCCCGCGGCAACGCCACCGGCGCCGACCCCGCCCAGTACACGACCACCTACGGCTACGACCCGGCAGGCAATCCCACCACCGTCACCGACCCGCTCGGCGGCGTGACCACCACCGCCTACGACGCGGCCGGCAACGTCACCAAGCGCACCGACGCCGACAAGCGCGTCACCACCTACGGCTACGACAAGCTGGACCGGCTGACCGAGGTCACCGCACCCGGCGACGCCGTCACCACCTACGGACACGACAAAGCCGGCAACGTCACCACCCGCACCGACGCCAACGCCCACGTCACCGCGTACGGCTACGACGCGGCCCGCCGCCTCACCTCGGTCACCGACCCGCTGAACCGGGAGACCACGTACGGCTACGACGCAGCCGGCAACCTCACCAAGAAGACCACGCCCCGCGGCTCCACCGGCTACACCTACGACCCGCGCGGCCTGCTCACCAAGGTCGACTACTCGGACTCCACCCCCGACGCGACGTTCGGCTACGACGACGCCGGACAGCTGACCGCCCGCGCCAACGCGAAGATCTCCGAGGACTTCGTCTACGACGCGGTCGGCAACCTCACCAAGACCCGCGGCTTCACCTACACCTATGACGCCGCCGGGCAGATGCTCACCCGCAAGTACGCCGACGGCAACACGATCACCTACACGTACGACAACGACGGCCGCACCGCGACGATGCTGGCCGACGGCAAGACCACCACGTACACGTGGGACCCGGCCGGCAGCCTCACCAGGTCCGCGCTGCCCAACACCGAGACCGAGGACCGCGCCTACGACCGGGCCGGCCGCCTCACCGCCGTCGCCTCCGCCAAGGCGGGCACCACGGTCACCAAGACCGCGCTCACCCTCTCCCCCGCGGGCCTGCCCACCCACATCGACGTCACACGCGCGAATGTCGGCACCGGCGGCTACGACCTCACCTACGACACGGCCGGCCGCCTCACCTCCGGCTGCTTCCCGCAGCCCTGGGTCACCGGCTGCGCCGCGAGCCGCACCACCGCCTACACCTACGACAAGGTCGGCAACCGCCTCACCTCCACCCTCGGCACCACCTCCACCGGCTACGCCTACGACGCCGCCGACCAGCTCACCTCCGCCACCACCGGCACCACGACCACCGCCTACGGCTACGACGCCGAGGGCAACCAGACCAAGAAGGGCGCCGACACCTACACCTACGACCTGGCCGGACAGATCTCCGCCGCCACCGTCGCAGGCAGCGGCTACACCTACGACCACGACGCCAGCGGCAACCAGGTCACCACGCTCAAGGACGGCGTGGTCACCCACCGCGCCCAGTGGGACCCCAACGCCCCCCTGCCGATCCTGGCCACCGAATACGACAGCGCCTGGACCGTCAAGCAGTCCTACCGCTACGACCCACTTGGCCAGCACACCGCCACCAAGACCGGCACCGGGACACTCTTCCACTACCACCACGACACCCAGGGCTCCCCGGTCGACGTCACCGGCAGCACCGGCACCCTGCACCAACGCTGGGCCTACGACCCCTTCGGCACCCGCGTGCTGAACACCACCACCAGCGGCGCACCCGCGAGCACCCCGTCGTACACCGGCGCCCGCTACGAGACCACCACCGGCAACCTCGACCTCCACGCCCGCCAGTACGACACCGCCACCGGCCGCTTCACCCGACCCGACCCCGCCACCCGCGCCCGGACGACCCCGTACACCTCGCCCTACGCCTACGCCGACAACGCCCCCGCCCTCCTGACCGACCCCAGCGGCCTGACACCAGACGACCCGAACAACGACCGCGTCGACAGCCTCGGCGAGGCAGCGGGCATCTTCGGTGACGCCTTCGTCGACGTCTTCACGTCCCCCTTCGTGTTCCTCGGTGACGCGCACGACGCATTCACCGGCCAGAACGGCGGCGCCGGCGCCTTCGTCGACAAGTACCTCCCCGTCCGCCCCGCCTACCGCCTCTACCGCGCCGAATACATGCTCCGCCAACAGGGCTGCGACGCCCTCGCCGACCTTTACGCGGAGGCAGCCGAAGAACTGACCCAGCAGATCGCCCTCGTGGGGATCGGTGGCCTGACGGGGTGGCGGCGACAAGCGGTCGAGCCGGAGACCTCGGTCCTGGGTGCCGAAGGACTGAGTGATCGCCTGGCCATAACGGGGACCAGGACGGCCACAGAGCTGAGGAACTCTCCAGGCGCAGTAACAGGTGGCGGGCGTCTGTCCGACGTATCGGGCGGATGACTCAAGGGAACCCATGGAAATACAGGAAAAATTCCAGGACAGATCGGTCGACAGCTGCAAGGAAAATCCTTCAAGACATTCGGGGATTTTCGCGAAGCTTTCTGGAAGGCCGTCGCCAACGACCCGGCCTTGGCAGCAAGTTTCAGTAAAGCAAACAGGACACGCATGGCTGCTGGCCGAGCACCGTTTGTGACGAACCAGCAATCCGTAGGAAAGAACAACAAGTACGTCCTGCACCACGTGAAACCAATTCAACATGGCGGCGGTGTCTACGATCTGGACAACTTGATAGTCGTGACCCCTCGGTATCATGCTGAAGTACTGGACCCCGACTATCATCAGTGAGGCGTGGTGGAAGTGCGTGACCTTACCCGCGATCAGCTCGTCGAGCTCGTTCGAAAAATCATGGCTGCAAACGGGACGGAGGAGGAAGACGACAGACTTGTTGAGATTCTCGAAGCGAACGTGCCTCATCCTCGCGTACTCAATCTCATTTACCACCCCGATGAGGAAGGCTTCACGGACGAGCTGACGGCGGAAGAAGTCGTGGACACTGCTTTGACCTACACTCCTTTCGCCTTGTAAGAAGAGGTGGTGTTCCTGGACGAGAAAGTCAGTAATGCGGGCATGCCCTTTGCACTCGCCGAAGGAGAGCACGCCCAGGTGGGAAGCACCTTCTACTTCGCCTGTCAGTCGGTCGCCTACCTCAGCAGCGGAGACTTCAGGGACATGGCTGTCGGCACGGGCCACGTGTGCGTCAATGGAGCAACAGGGGAGTGTTGCATGCCGGGAGCGACCGAGTCCGCCCGACTCGACCTCTTCCAACCCGCACGGTCACGCCCCGTGGCGTGACGTCGGGGGGAACGGGCCGGTGGCACACGGCAAAGGTGCGACGCACACCACCGGCCCGTAACATCGCTCAGCCACGGGTCACCGACCGAGAGGCACGCCGCGGACATCGATCCGGACGATGTGATCCTCCTCGACGGACAATCCGAGCAGGCTGGACCAGGCGTCTGTCGGAGCTGTGGATTCCTCAGGACCGACCGATGATCAGTCTCGAACGAGCGGCGGAACTGGCCCGGCAGCACGTGGCCGAGGATCCGCTCAACTCCCGGGTGGAACTGGTGTCCGTCGAGGGCGCCGTAACCGTGGTCGGCGAGGCCGTCTACTTCGGCTTTCAGAACCGGGGCTATCTGGAGACCGGGGACCCGTCCCGGATGACCATCGGCATCGGCCCCGTCCGAGTCGATCTGGCGACGGGCGAATGCAGAATGCTCGGCTCTGTCGAGGCCAGGGAGATGGACCTGTTCGACGACGATGAGCTCGCCCTGCCGGGTCCGGGCGGTTGGCGGCTCGTTCCGCCCGAACTGCGGGACGCCTGGCGGGCGGCCTTCGACGCGGAACCGGCTGCTCCCGACCTTTCGGCACCCTGTCCGCACTGCGGCGCGACCGATCTCCACCGCTGGTACCGGGCGGACGGTCCGCTGGACGAGACGTTCGACGGGGTCCACGCCGTCGCCTACGGATGGCGAACCGAGTGGTGCGCCTCATGCCACCTCTGCCACGAGGACGGCGACAGCTTCGTACCGGACCACTGGCAATCTCCGTACGACGTGCCCGAGGCGTACGAGATGAAGTTCGCCCCGCGCTACATCGAGGCCGCCCGCCAGAGGAAACTCACAACCGAACCGACTCGGAACGACTGAGACCGACGACGGTGCCGTGCTTCCCGCCACGTGAACAGCAGGGAAGTACGGCCCGTCGACCAGACCTTTCGGATGTTCGTTTCATGTCAGGAGACGGCATGACGAGACCGCCCTGCCGGTAGAGCTCGTCGAGGACGAGCGCTCCGGGGGTGTCCGACGAGGGGCAGGAGCAACTCTGCCAAGGAGTCACCTGCGCGCCGTTCGCGTTCCGTCGGTCGGCGGACAGAGAACACCGAGGCGACGGTGGCCGATGGTTCGGCGAAAACCGCAGGTCGACGCCAAGGCGCTGAGACCGCTGTTCGGTCCCCCTCCAAGATCCGGACCATATACGGGCCAAGGTCCACCCATGCCCCTCCACAAGGCACATTTGTGCTGGTCAGAGCCAAGCGGAGGGTGTACCACCAGCAGACGAAGAATCTGCTGGTGTCGTACTCGCCGAAGAAGCTGGGCTTCTTCTGGAGCCTGAAGTCGGGTTGCCTGGGGCATCGTTGCGCTCCAGGCAACCCGCCGCAAAAGGTACCCACCGCATTCGAAGGATCCACGCGATCCGGTGCTGGTTCTGCGGGATGCCGGGCTCGAACCACTGGAGCCCTGTCCAGGAAGCGATAAGCCCTGGCGCTGCCGCTGCTCCCGTGAGAACGAGGTCGCGACGCGCCTGTCCTCCATCCGGTCGGCAACGACCGGCTGCAGGAAGTGCCCCCGATCCGGTGGCCGGACCGATCCCGCGACAGCCGTCGCAAAAGCGCGGGCCGCCGGGTGCGAACCGTTGGAGCCCTGTCCGGGGAGGATCACGGACCGGTGGCGCTGCCGCTGCGGTTGCAGCACGGACCTTGCGCTCACCCTGACCAGCATCAGAGGAGGCCGTACCGCGTGCGGAACCTGCTCCCCAGGCGCGACTCGGTAACCGTCGCGCACGATGAGCGCCGCCACTGACACCGAGTGGTCGAGCAAGCCCGGGTGCCGCCGTACTCTCGGATTGCCCGTGCAGACCGCAAGAAGAGGCCCGCCTGTCCGGCTGAGCCAGCAAGAATACGGCCATGGTGACGATTGAAACCACCGCAGATCACCTGGCGTGGGGTCCACGGCGCACACCAGGTACCACTTGTCCGGAAGGCTCGCATTCCCATTGCTGGACTCTGCCGGGGAGTGCTCCCGGGCGCGGGGGACGGGACAAGGAACGGGAGACGCGGGCGAAGTGCCGCACCGCCGATCCCCCAGCACACCGACGGTCGGGGGACGTGACGACGGGGAGGTGACCTTCACCAGACCGTATGCTCCGCATCGCCCGAACCGATCGACTTTCCTGGCTTCAACCCGTCCGAGGAACAACGCAGTTGACAGTGCGGGCCGAATCAACTCACGCGCCGACGTCGCGCGAGTTCACCGACGGCCGCCAGCGTGTGCCCACCCCACCCGTGCACCACCACACGGCCGTACCGTCCCGCTCCGAGCCGTGGATGCCGAGATCGTGTCGTGGGCACACCTGCCAGACCCGCCAGGCCCGTTCGAGCCGGCTCTCCTGGATCAGAACCGCCAGACCGGCCAGCGCAAAGGCCGGTCGTCGCACTTCGTCGGCAGAACGGGGTTGCCCCAGTTGAGCAGCCGGCCATCGGCGAGGCGGACTCCGGCTCCCACGGGGGACGATTCCTCCAGGATCTCGATCTCCGGTTCGCCCTCGATCCCGTGCGTGGTCAGGTCACGGACCATGATGCTCAGCGCGGTCCGCAACGTTTCCATACGCTCGGGGGCGAGGTCGAAGCCGGGATCGAAGCCGGCATCGAAGCCCGCCTCGTCCAGGACATGCCGGGCCAGCGCGGCCATCTCCGCCGGAGGCACCTCGGCCGGGTTCCGCCCGACGACCTCCACGATGGCGTCGCCGCGGAGAAACCAGTCGAGCAGTTCGCAGGCGGGCGCGACGACTTGTCGTGGGTCGAGATCGTCCTCCCGCAGGCAGAGGTGAACCTTTCGCGCCAACTGCTCGGCAACCGCATCGTACTCAGCCACGGCGTCGCTCACCGGCTCGGTGCCCCGACGCGGCCCGGTTCCCCGCCGCCTGGTTTCTCGGCATGGCGCTGGATCCGTGGAACCTCCAAGAAGACTCACACATGTCGCCGGTCAGGCCGTGCGGGTCACCGCACCGTCGACCAGGCCGTGGCCGGCCGGAGCCGTGCTCAGGGCCGTGCCCTCGTCGATGATCTCGTTGCGCTCGTTCACGAAGACCACCCGGGGCTCGACCTTCGCCGCGTCGGCGTCCGGAACCGCCCCGTAGGCGATGATGATCACGAGGTCGCCGTTCTGGACGAGGCGGGCCGCGGCGCCGTTGACGCCGATGATGCCGCTGCCGCGGGGGCCCTCGATCACATAGGTCTCCAGCCGGCTGCCGTTGTTGATGTCCACGAGGTGGATCAGCTCGCCGGGGAGCAGGTCGGCGGCGTCCATGAGGTCGGCGTCGAGGGTCAGGGAGCCTACGTAGTTCAGATCGCACTGGGTGATCGTGGCTCGGTGGATCTTCGACTTGAGCATGGTTCGGAACATGGCTGTCGCCTTTCGGGGTGGGCGCCTTCTGGTCTTCAACCACGAGCGGACGACGACGGGTGACACGGCTGCCGAGGATTTCCCGAGCCTTGCCGTACGCGGGCACGTGAAATTCGATGCAAGCCATGGCAATCGGCCCGTTCCCGACCGACGTGAGCCCGTTCCAGAGGATCCTGGGCGGCGATCGACGAGCATTCCAGCAGAATTTCAGTTCCGGTAGAGGCGAATTTCCGTGACATCACGAGAAGGCCTCTTCCTGAGCGGGAAGGCGCCATCAGAGTCACCTGTCAGCGCTGGTCAGTGACCCTAAAACCCCTCCCTCCGGGTCCTATGTCGCCCACTCACTTTCATGCCGTGCAGGTTGATGAGCGGGGACGGGACTGGAGCCGGCATCCGTCTCGCGGTCACAGTGGGGAAGCGTCGAGGCAAGAAAACGACCTCGGTCGCAATACAACGGAATCGCGGCATCACAGAATCGCAGAATCCCGAATGATTCGGCCCTGAAGGGAGCAGAGGGTGACGGTGGAAATCACGACACAGGAGGCCCAGGAGATCGCCGGGAGGATCGCCGTGGTCTTCCAGGAGGTGCTGGGCGCGACGGAGGTGCCCGACACCGGCAGCGGGTTCCTGGAGATCGGCGGTGACTCGCTGACGGCCGCCCGCGCGGTGTCCCTCATCAGCTCCCGGCTGGGCGTGCGGATCACCGTCCGCGACCTGTTCCAAAAGCAGAACGCCGACGCGCTCGCCCTCGTGGCGCTGCGCCGCCTGGCCTCCTGACAGCCGGGGCGGTGGGCCGCTCCGGCTCGACCCGCCCGTTCGACAACGCGGACCCGCCCGGCCGATCCGGCACGGCGGGCTCCGGGCCGGCCCGTGACGGGTCCGGTCGTCCGATCGCACGTCCGCAATGACTTTTCGAGAGGTGAGGACATGGTGGCTCAGACGTATCGCGTGGTGGTGAACGGCGAGGAGCAGTACTCGATCTGGCCGGATGGACGGGACCTGCCCGAGGGCTGGTTCGAGGAGGGCACCTCCGGGACCAAGGAGGACTGCCTCGACCACATCGAGCGGGTCTGGACCGACATGCGGCCGCTCAGCCTCCGCCGGGCGCGGTGACCGAACTGCCATGACGACGTGGACCGGAGAAGCGGCCGGAGTGGATGAGCCGGCTGCGATGAAGAGGGAACTGACCACCGAGAAGCGCGAGTTGCTCAGGCAGAGGCTGCTCGGGAGGCCCCGAACCGCTGCGGCGCCCACGGGCGCACCGAGTGCCGTGCCGCGCCGTCCTGGCACCGAGGACGCCCCCTTGGCGCCCGTCCAGCACAACTTGTGGGTCGCGGACCGCCTGTTGTCCGACAACTCCACCTTCAGCGTCCACCGCGTCCTGCGCCTGACCGGGGCACTGGACCGCGACGCGGTCCGCCGGGCGCTGGACTCCCTGGTGGAGAGGCACGAGACGCTGCGCATGGTGTTCCGGGACGACAGTCCGCCACGCCAGGTCCCGCTCCCGCCCGCTCCGGCCGCGCTGCGCACGGTCGACCTGTCGCACCTTCCCCCGGTCGCGCGGTCGGCGGCGGCCGTGCGGGTGGCAGAGGAGGAGATCGCGCAGCCCTTCGACCTGGAGCAGGGCCCCGTCTTCCGGGCCGTCCTGGTCACCTGCGACGACCGCACCCACGTCCTGGTGCTGAACCTGCACCACTGCGTCGCCGACGAATGGTCGTGCGGTGTGCTGGGCCACGAGTTCGGCGCCCTGTACGGGGCGTCCGCCCGGGGCGAAAGCGACCTGACGACGGTGCTGCCGGAGCTTCCCGTGTCGTACCGGGACTACGCGCACTGGCAGGCGGAGCGGCTCTCCGGTGACCTGCTGGAGCGGCAGCTCGCCTACTGGCGTTCGGCGCTCGACGGCGTGCCCCCGGTCCTGGAACTGCCCACCGACCACGTGCGTCCGCCCGCCCCGTCGTTCTGGGGGCACGGCGCCCGCCGGCTGCTGTCCCCCGAAGTCAGTTCGGCGCTGCGGGACTTCGCCAGGCGGCACAACGTCACCCTCTTCACCGCCCTGCTGTCGGTGTTCGCTGGGTATCTGCACCGCTGGAGCGGCGGCCAGGGCCGCTTCTCGGTGCTGACGCCGGTCTCGGGCCGGGTCGTCGGCGACACCGAGCCGCTCATCGGCATGATGGCGAACACCCTGCCGCTGGCCGTGGACGTCAGCGACGACCCCGGGTTCGCCGCGCTCGTGCGGCGGATGAACACGGTGGTCCTCGGAGCTCTGGAGCACCAGGACGTCACCTTCGAGCAGTTGGTCGCGGACTCGGGGAACCCCCGGGACGCGTCGCGCAACCCGCTGTCGCAGGTCATGTACCAGTGCATCGAGTCGCGTGAGCACGTGTGGGACCTGCCCGGTGTCACGGTCGAGCGCGAGCGCATCGGCATGGCGTCCGCGAAGGTGGACCTGTCCCTGGTCGGGGCGAATCTCGACGACGGGGTCCGGCTCGACCTGGTGGGCGAGAGCACGCTGTTCGAGCCGACGACGGTGGAGCGGATGCTCGACTCGCTGGTCGAGGTGCTGACCCGCGCGGTGGCCGCCCCCGACACCACCGTCGGCGAGGTGCAGTTGCTCTCCGACCAGAACCTCGCCCGCGTGGTCGACGCCTCCCTCGGCTCCGGAGCCGCGACGCCCGAGGGGACCGTGCTGGACCTCTTCGCGGCCGTCGCCGCCGCCACACCCGACGCCGTCGCGGTCACCGCGGGCGGAAACCGTCTCACCTACCGGCAGATCGACGAGCTCTCGGACCGCACGGCAGCACGGTTGCGCGCGGCCGTGCCGGGGCCCGGCGCGCTGGTGGGGATCCATCTGCCCCGCTCCGAGCGGCTGGTGGCCACGCTGCTCGGCGTGTGGAAGGCAGGGTGCGCCTTCCTGCCCCTGCCGCTGGACCACCCCGAGGAACGCCTGCGGACCATGGTCGAGGACACGCAGGCCGTGCTCGTGGTCACCGAACGGGGACGGGAGGCCCTGTTCGGTACGGTTCCGTCGCTGTACGTCGGCCCCGGCTCCGACGACTTCGCCGCGAGCGACGCGCCCGCCCTCCAGGAAGCCGCACCGCACGCCCACGACCTCGCCTATCTCATGTACACCTCCGGCTCCACCGGCCGCCCCAAGGCGGTGGCGATCGAGCACCGGGGGCTCGTCAACTTCTGCAGCAGCACCGCACGTCGGCTGAACTCCGGCGCGGACGATGTCTGGCTCGGTCTGACCGGCATCGGGTTCGACATCTCGCTGGTCGAGATGTTCCTGCCGCTCATCACCGGCGGCCGGGTGGTCCTGGCTCCGGAGGGTGCCGCACAGGACGGTGACGCTGCGGTCAGCACGGCCCGGGAGCACGGGATCACCCATGTGCAGGCGACGCCGTCGGGCTGGCGGGTCCTGCTCGCCTCGACCCAGCGGCTGCCGCGGCTGGCGGTCGCCATGACCGGCGGTGAGTCCCTGCCGCCCGCGCTGGCCGCCGAGCTGCGCCTGACCGCCGGACGCGTCCTCAACTGCTACGGGCCCACCGAGTCCACGGTGTGGGCCACGTACGACGACGTCACCGACCCGGCCGCCGACATTACCGTCGGCACCGGCGTCGACCAGATCGCCGTCCACGTCCTCGACGCCGCGATGCGTCCGGTGCCCGTCGGCGTCCCCGGTGAGCTCTACGTGGGCGGGCCCGGGGTCGGGCGCGGCTACCACGCCCGGCCGGGACTGACGGCGGGTGCCTTCGTGCCCGACCCGTTCGGACCGCCCGGGGCGCGCCTGTACCGCTCGGGTGACGTGGGCGCGCGACGCCCCGACGGCCGTATCCGTTTCTTCGGGCGCGACGACCATCAGGTCAAGATCCGCGGCCACCGCATCGAACTCGGCGAGATCGAGGCCCGGTTGACCGCACACCCGGACGTGGCGCACGCCGTGGTCGTGGTGGACCGCAGTCCCGCCGGGGACCGGCTCGTCGGCTACGTCGTCGGGGAGGTCACGGAGGACGCGCTGAAGCGTCACCTCACGGCCGCCCTGCCCGTCGCGATGGTGCCCGCCGTCCTCGTGCCGCTGGAGAGTCTGCCGCTGTCGCCGAACGGCAAGGTCGACCGCCGCCGTCTGCCCGCCCCGCGCACCGAGGCTCCCGCCGAGCGCAGGGCGCCCGCCGCCGGTGCCGAGCGGGTCCTGGCCGGCATCTGGAGCCGGCTGCTCGACGTTCCCTCGGTGGCGGCGCAGGACAACTTCTTCACCCTGGGCGGCGACTCGGTGACCGCCGTGTTCCTCGTGTCGCGGGCCCGGGAGGCGGGGTACGTGTTCACCGCGCGCCAGGTCTTCGCCCATCAGACCCTGGCCGAACTGGCCTCCGTCGCCGTCGCGTCGGGCGACGGGGCGGCAGCCGGCGGCGTGGACCCGGGCGACTTCCCGCTGGCCGGTCTCGACCGGGAAGGGCTGGAGCGTGTCCTGACCGGGCTCTCCCCCGAGGACGTCCAGGACATCTACCCCTGCACCCCGCTCCAGGCGGGCATGCTGTTCCACAGCCTGCACGACGGCGGAGGGGACTCCTACTTCAACCAGTACCGCTGGGAGATCGACGGCGACCTCGACCAGGACGGCCTGATCGCCGCCTGGCAGCACGTCCTGGGCCGGCACGACGCGCTGCGCTGTTCCTTCCGCTGGGAGGGGCTGCAGCGTCCGCTCCAGATCGTGCACCGCGAGGTGCGGGCCGACTTCACCGTCCTGGACTGGTCCGAAGTCCCGACGGACGAGGTCCCGGAGCGCCTTGAGGCGGTGCTCGCCGAGGAACGCGACGCCGGTTTCGACATGTTCCGCGTTCCGCCCCAGCGGTTCCATCTCATCCGCACCGGACCCGACCGTCACCACCTGGTGTGGCACAACCATCACATCCTGGCCGACGGCTGGAGCGTCGGTCCGCTCCTCAACGAGGTCTTCGCGACGGCGACAGCCATCACCTCCGCGACCGCGACCGCCACCACGCACCGCCCTGCCGCCCGCCCCGCACGGGAGCTCCCCGCCCCGGTGTCGCATCGCGTCTACGTGGAGTGGCTGGCAAAGCAGGACCCGCGTGCCGTCGAGCGCTACTGGCGCGACGCCCTGGCCGGTTTCGTCGAGCCCACCTCGCTCCCGGTGGTGCGACCGACGTCCCCGGACGCCCCCGCGGGCGCGGCCGGCGCGGTCGAACTCGCCCTGACCCCGGACCTGACACAGGCGCTGTCGCGGCTCGCCCGTGAGCGGGGCTGCACGCTCGGGACCGTGCTCCAGGGTGCCTGGGCCCTGCTGCTGGGCCGGTGGAGCCGGAGCCGTGACGTGCTCTTCGGGCTGACCGTCTCCGGGCGTTCGGTCGACCTTCCACAGGTGGAGCAGATCGTGGGACTGCTCTCCAACACCCTTCCGGTGCGCGTGCGCTGGGAGGACGACGAGCGGCTCGACGACTGGCTGGGCCGCCTGGCCGGGCAGTTGGCCGGACTGCGCGACGTCGAGCACACCGCGCTCACCGACATCCACGGCTGGTCGGACGTCCCCGGCGACAAGAAACTGTTCGACAGCATCCTGGTCCTGCAGAACCTGGCGGTGGCCGAGCGCGCCGACCTGGGCGGGCTGTCGCTTCGCATGGGTCCCGTCCACCAGAGCAGCGGCTATCCGCTGATGCTGAACATCCGCACCGCCCCGACGGGGGCCGTCCTCCAGCTCATCCACGACGGCCTCCGCGTCGACCCCGGTGACGCAGAGCGCCTGCTGGCGTCCTTCGGCCGTCTCCTGGACGCCTTCGTGGAGCGGACCGGCGCCAGGGTCGGGGAACTGGCGATCCTTCCGGACGCGGCCCACGACACCGTCGTACGCCGCTGGAACGACACCGCGCACGACTTCCCCGCCGCCACGACCGTGCCCGCGATGATCGAGGCGCAGCGCACGCGCACCCCGCACGCGGCGGCGGTGGTGTACGACGGCCAGGAGTGGACGTACACCCGCCTGGACGAGGAGGCCACGCGGCTGGCGCGGCGGCTGCGGGCCGCCGGGGTGCGGCCGGGTGACCGGGTGGGCCTGCGTCTGGACCGCTCGGCGACGATGATCGCCGCGGTGCTCGCGGTATGGCGGGCAGGCGGCGCCTATGTGCCGCTCGACCTCGAATACCCGGACGCCCGGGCCGCCTTCGTGCTCTCGGACTCCGGAGTACGTGTCCTCCTGGCGAGCGAGGAACCTCCCGCGCCGTCGGTGCCGGACGGGGTGAGCGTCGTTCGCGTCGGCACCGGCGACGACGCGGAGCCCGTGTCCGCCGAAGCGACGGAGAACACCGGCGACGGTCCCGGCGGCGACGACGTGGCCTACGTCCTCTACACCTCCGGCTCGACCGGTCGTCCCAAGGGCGTCGAGGTCACCCATGCGTCGCTGGCCCATCTGACTGCCGCCATGACGCACGTGCTGGAGCCCACCGGTCCCCAGACGTGGCTCGGACTGACCGCGCTGTCCTTCGACATCTCCACCGTGGAGATGTTCGTGCCGCTCACCACGGGCGGCCGGGTCGTGGTGGTTCCGGAGGAGGCGCGCTGGGACGCCGCCGCCCAGCGCGCCCTGATCCGCACCAGCCGGGTCAGCCATGTCCAGGCCACCCCGTCCGGGTGGAGGCTGCTGCTGGCCGCCGGGTTCGGCGCGGCGGACGGGGTCGAGGTCGGCCTCGTCGGCGGCGAGGCACTGCCGCACACCCTGGCCGGCGAACTGCGCGCGGGCCTGTCCCGGCTGGTCAACGTGTACGGCCCGACCGAGGCCACCGTCTGGTCCACCTGGGACGACGTCGACCCCGCCGAGGACGAGGTGACCATTGGGCTGCCCCTGCCCAACACCTCCGCCCATGTCCTCGACGAGGCCCTGCGGCCCGTGCCGATCGGCGTGGCGGGCGAGCTGTACCTCGGGGGCGCGGGGGTGGCCCGCGGATACCTGGGGCGCGCCGGGCTGACGGCGCGGCAGTTCGTGCCCGACCCGTTCGGCGCCCCCGGCACCCGGCTGTACCGCACCGGTGACCTGGCCGCGCGGCGGCCGGACGGCCGTATCCGCTTCCTGGGCCGGGACGACCACCAGGTCAAGATCCGCGGCCACCGCATCGAGCTCGGTGAGATCGAGGATGCGTTGGCCCGCCATCCGGCGGTGCGGCTTGCCGCCGTCACCGTCCACCGGGACGCGGCGGGCGAGGAGTTCCTCGTCGGTTACGTGGCCGGCGACGCGCCCGACCCCGCCGAGGTGCGGACGTTCCTGCGGGGCGAGGTGTCCCGGGCGATGGTGCCCGACCGGCTCGTCGTCCTGGAGGGGATGCCGCTCAGCCCGGCCGGCAAGATCGACCGCGCCGCGCTTCCCGCCCCCGAGGCGGCCCCGGCGGCCCCGTCCACGCGGACCGCGCCCCGTAGCCCCGTCGAACAGGCTCTCGCGGACATCTGGGCCCGGGTGCTGGGCACCGGCGACATCGGCGTGGACGACGACTTCTTCGCCCTGGGCGGCAACTCCCTCAAGGCGGTGGCGGTCTCGGCGCTGGCCCGGCAGGCCGGACTCACCGTGACGACGCGGCAGATCTTCGCCCACCCCACCGTGGCCGCACTCTCGGGCCTGGCTGGCGGGGCACCGGCTGCGGCGCCCGCCGAGACCCGGCCGTTCGAGTTCACCGGGCTCGACGCCGAGGCCCTGGACGGGCTCCTGGACACTGTGGGCAGGGAAGACACCGAGGACGTGCTGCCCCTGTCCCCGCTGCAGACCGGGCTGTTCCTCGACACGCTGGCGGAGACCGGCGACTACGTGCGCGTGTTCGCCGTCGACATCGAGGGCGACTTCGACCAGGCCGCCTTCGAGGACGCCTGGGCCCATCTGGTCGACCGCCACGCGATCCTGCGGTCCACCTTCCACTGGGCGCACCTGCCCCGCCCGGTCCAGGTCGTCCGCAGCTCGGCGCCGCCGCGCTTGCGGTACGCCGACCTCACGGCTCTCCCGGAGGAGGGGCGTGCCGGGCGGCTCGCCGAGCTGGCAGCGGCGGAGGAGGCGACCGTCTTCGACCTCGGTGCCGCTCCGCCCTCCCGCTTCCTGCTGATCCGGATCGCCGAGGACCGGCACCGGTTCGTGTGGACCACCCACCATGTCGTCTTCGACGGCTGGAGCCTGCACAGCCTGCTCACCGAGGCGTTCGCCGTCTACCGCGGCCGTCACGAGACGGGCCGGCTGCCCGTCCTCGCGGACCCGCCGCCGTACCGGGAGTACCTGCGCCGGCTCGCCGGGCACGACACCCCCGAGGAGACCGAGCGCGAGAGCGCACACTGGCGCTCCCGCCTGGCGGGCTTCACCCGGCCCACTCCCCTGCCCGGCAGCCGTCCCACCGGAGCCGCCGCGGGCCTGTGGCACGCCCGGCAGACCCTGCCGACCGCGCTCTGCGACGCGTTGGAGCGGGCCGCCCGCCACCATCACGTCACCGTCGGCACCCTGGTGCACACCGCGTGGTCCCTGTTGCTGAGCCGGACGAGCGGGGAGCGGGACGTCGTCTTCGGCACGACCGTCTCCGGCCGCTTCGGCGACGTGGAGGGGGTCGAGCGGATGGTGGGTCTGCTGATGAACACCCTGCCCCTGCGGGTCGACGTGGACCCCTGCGCACCGCTCACCGAGCTGCTGCGCGAGGTCCAGCAGCGGGTAACCGAGGTCGCGGGGCGCGCCCATGTCGCACTTCCGGCCGTGCAACGGGCGAGCGAGGTGGCGCCGGGACGGCGGCTGTTCGACAGCCTGCTCGTCTACACCGACACCGGCCCCGGCACTCTGCCCGACGGCGTCGTTCCGGTCGCCGAGGGCGAGGTCCGTGACACCGGCTACCCCCTGGTCCTGGAGGCCACCCGCGCCGACCGGCTGACCCTCAGCCTGAGCTGCGGGCGGTCCCACTACGACCAGGTAACCGCCGACCGTCTGCTCGCCCAGGTCGTGCAGCTGCTGACCGGCCTCACCGAGGACCGGCGAGGACCGGGCAGTGCTGGCACCGCCGAAGCACCGACGCCGGTCGCCGACGTGCCGATGCTGTCGGCGGAGGAGCGCGAGCGGGTCGTCGTCGCCTGGAACGACACCGCCGTCCCCTTCCCCCACGACCGCACGCTGCACTCCCTGATCGAGACACAGACCGCCGACACCCCGGACGCCGTCGCCGTCACCCTCGGCGACGACACCTGGACGTATGCCGAACTCGGGGTGCGGGCCGACCGGGTGGCCGCGCGGCTGTACCGGGAGGGTGTGCGTCCCGGCGATCTGGTCGCCCTGTGCACCGAGCGCTCCTTCGAGCACGTGGTGGGTCTGCTCGGCATCCTGAAGGCGGGTGCCGCCTTCGTGCCCGTCGACCCCGACCACCCCGCGCGGCGCCAGGCGTATCTGCTCGCCGACTCCGGGGCCCGGGTGGTGCTCACCCAGACCCGGCTGCTCTCGGCCCTGCCCGAGGACACCGCCGCCCGTGTCCTGGCGCTGGACGACCCCACGGCCTGGCCGGAGGAGTCCGGAACCGGTCCCCGGCCGGAGGCGCTCCCCGCCGACCTGTGCTCGCTGTACTACACCTCGGGCTCGACCGGCGCGCCCAAGGCGGTGGCCTCGCACCACGCGGGCTGGGTCAACCGCATGGCGTGGATGCAGCGCCGGCACGGGCTGCGGCCCGGTGAGGGCGTCCTGCACAAGACCACCCTCGGTTTCGACGACGCGGCGGTGGAGATCCTGTGGCCGCTGATCACCGGGGGCCAGGTCGTGCTGCTGCCGCCGGGGGCGCACCGTGACGCCCACGCGATCGCCGAAGCCGTCGCCCGGCACGACGTGGTGCACGTGCAGTTCGTGCCCAGCGTGCTGGAGGTGTTCCTGGACATCCTCACCCCCGAGCGTGCCCGGTCGATGGCCCGGCTGCGGTCCGTCCTCACCAGTGGTGAGGCCCTGCGCCCGGCCCTGGTACGCCGGTTCCTGGAGGTCTTCGGGGAGAGGGTGAGCCTCGACAACACGTGGGGTGCCACCGAGGTGTCCATCGACTCCACCTGCCGTGTGTGCACCGTGGAGGACGCCGTTCCCGACACGGGCGCG
This sequence comes from Streptomyces sp. NPDC088766, assembly GCF_044750845.1. Lineage (NCBI taxonomy): Bacteria > Bacillati > Actinomycetota > Actinomycetes > Kitasatosporales > Streptomycetaceae > Streptomyces > Streptomyces sp. NPDC088766. The sequence goes on from NZ_JBIVKQ010000012.1 coordinate 205,928, forward strand.
GTGGCCCTGGGGCTGCCCATCGACAACAACACGGTCCATGTGCTCGACGGGGCCATGCGGCCTCTGCCGACCGGGGCCATCGGCGAACTCTTCATCGGAGGCGCCGGGTTGGCCCGCGGCTACCACGGCCGGTTCCGGCTGACCGCCGAGCGGTTCGTGCCGGACCCCTTCGGTCCGCCCGGCTCCCGGCTCTACCGCACCGGCGACCTGGGGCGGCGACGGGCCGACGGGGTACTGGAGTTCGCCGGCCGTGCCGACCACCAGGTCAAGCTGGGCGGGGTGCGCGTCGAACTCGGCGAGATCGAGGACGCGTTGCGCCGGGCACCGAGGGTCAAGGACGCGGTCGCCGACGTACGGACCGTGGCCGGTGCCAGGACACTCGTCGGGTACACCGTCGGCGGCGACGACCCGGACCGTACGCTCGCCGCCCTGCGCGCGGAGCTGCCCGACGTCATGGTGCCGAGGTTCCTCGTAGCCCTGGACTCGGTCCCGCTGAACGCCAACGGCAAGGTGGAGCGGGCCGCCCTGCCCGATCCGGACCTCGCCGCCCGCGAGGTGGCACCGGAGTCCCATGTGGCGCCGCGCACCGCGACCGAGGAGGCCGTCGCCCGGATCTGGTGCGCCGTCCTCGGGAGGCCGCGCGTCGGGGTGCACGACAACTTCCGTGCGCTGGGCGGGGATTCCATCCTGCTGATCCACACGGTCGCCAAGGCGCGTGAGGCGGGTCTGTCCGTCACGCCGAAGATGGTCTTCGAGCACCCCACGGTCGCCGCCCTCGCCGCGGCCTCGGACGAGGCGGCGGCCCAGGGCCGGTCCACCAGCGTCCACGCCGAGCAGGGCCCGGTCAGCGGCGAGGTCCCCTTCGGGCCGATCCAGCACCAGTACGCCGCCGTCGGGCCACGCGACCGCTTCAACCAGAGCCGGCTCCTGCACGCCGCTCCCGAGATCGACCCCGACACCCTGCGGGCCGCGCTGCGCACCCTGATCGACCACCACGACGCGCTCCGGCTGCGCTGGAGCCGCCGGGAGGACCACTGGCACCAGGACCTGGCGCCGGCAGGCGGCCATGACAATCCGCTCACGGTCGTGGAGACCCCGCACGAGGCCGACGCCGCGGTGCAGGCCGCGCACACCGGACTCGACCTGGCCCACGGCCCGCTGCTGCGTGCCGTACTGCTGCGGCACACCGGGCAGCTCCTGCTGGTCGCCCACCACGTGGCGGTCGACACCGTGTCCTGGCACATCCTCGTCGAGGACCTCACCACCCTGTGCACCGGGGGCGAACTGCCCGCCAAGACGACGTCCGTGCAGCACTGGGCGCGACGGCTGCGCGAACACGCGCACAGCGTCGAGTTCGCACCCGAGGCCGCCTACTGGGCGCTGCCGCGGCCGTCCGTCGCGCCGCTTCCGGCGGATCGTGAGGGCGGTGAGAACACCGAGGGCCGCGCCCGCTCCACGCGGGTCGTCCTCGCGGCCCCGGCCACGGCGGTCCTGCTGCGTCAGGCCGCCGCGCGGCGCGGCGCCGAGCCGGAGCACCTGATGCTGGCGGCCCTGGCCCGCACGCTCACCGAGGCCACCGGCGGTGACACCTGCGCGATCGACGTGGAACGGCACGGCCGTGAACCGCTGTTCGACGACGTCGACCTCACCCGCACGGTCGGCTGGTTCACCAGCGTGCAACCACTGCTCATCACCCGGCCGGAGCGCGGCGGTACCGACGCCTGGATCGACGTGGTCGCCGAGCACACCCGCACGCCCGCCGGGCGCGGCATCGGCCATGGACTCGCCCGGTACCTGCGCGGGGACGACAGCACCGCACCCGCCGCGCAGCTCTCGTTCAACTACCACGGCCGCCGGGACACCGGCCCCGCCGAGGACATGCCGCTGCGGCCCCTGCCGCGGTCGCTCGGCGAGCACGTCGATCCGGAGCAGCGGCGCTCCCACCTCGTGGAGATCGAAGCGGTGATCCTCGACGGCGAGCTGCACCTCGAATGGCGTTACGCGGCCGACCACTTCGCCCCCGGCACCGTGCGCGACCTGGCCGAACGGCACCTGGAACACCTCACCGAGCTGGCCGCCGCGCCGCCCGAGGAGACACGTGTGCCGGCCGAGCCGTTCGTGCGGCGGCTGTTCGCCGGGGCACCGGCCCCGAGGCTGCCGATGCTGCGGCACCGGGTACCGGGCGTGGCGATCGCGCTGATCGCCGACGGCGACCTGCGCGGGGCCTGGGGCTTCGGGGTCCTCGGGACCGACGACCCCGTCGCGGTCGACGAGCGCACCGTCTTCCAGGTCGGCTCGATCAGCAAGCACGTCACCGCGCTGGGCGTGATGGCGCTGGTCCAGGAGGGGCGTCTCGACCTGGACACCGACGTCAACAGGATGCTCACCTCGTGGCGGCTGCCCGGCGACGGGGTCACCCTGCGCCATCTGCTCACCCACACCGCGGGGCTCGGCGCACAGTCCTACGACGGCTACCGCGCGGGCCTGCCGCTGCCCACCCCGGCGCAGGTCCTCGCCGGCGGCCCGCCCTCGCTGACCCCGCCGGTTCGTCCCGTGGGCCCGCCCGGATCGCCCTACCTGTACTCGAGCAGCAACTTCACCGCGGTGCAGCAGGTGCTCCAGGACGTCACGGGGCAGGAGTTCGCGCCGCTGATGCGCGCGCTCGTCCTGGACCCGCTGGGCATGCGGGACAGCGACTTCGCGCCGGGCGTACCGGATCTGCCCGGCACCACGCTGGCCCGCAACCACCAGGCGTCGGGCGCGCCCTACCCGGAGGGCTGGCACCTGTACCCGGAGTCCGCCGCGGGCGGCCTGTGGTCCACGCCCCGGGACCTGGCCCGGGTAGCGGTCGAGATCCAGCGGGCGGTGACCGGTGGCCCGGCGGTCCTGCTGGGCGCGGAGGCGGCGGCCGAGATGCTCCGCCCCCACCCCGGCACGCCGGGGGGCCTGGGCACCGCGGGCAAGCCGTACGGCGGACGCCGCTGGTTCGGACACACCGGGGGCGTCCCCGGCTTCCGTTCGCTGACCTGGGCCGACCCGGACCGCGGTCTGGGCCTCGTCATCACCGCCAACTCCGACGCCGGTGAGGACTTCCTTCGAGAACTGCTGCACGACCTCGGGGTCGGATTGGAGGACGCACGATGGTGACGATCGACGCCGCGTTCCGCCTGTGGGCGGCGCGCACTCCGGACGCCGTGGCGCTGCGCGCGCCCGGCACCCGGATGACCTACGGCGAACTGGACCGGGCCGCGACCCGGGTCGCCCGCGGTCTGCTGCGGCTCGGGGTGAAGCCCCGGGAGCTGGTCGGGGTGGCCGCCGCCCCGTCACCGGGCTTCGTGGTGTCGGCCCTGGCGGTGCTCCGCGCGGGCTGCGCCTATCTGCCGATGGATCTGACGTACCCGCAGGAGCGGCTGACGCACATGCGCCGGGACAGCGGCATCCGCGTTCTGGTGTCCTCCGGCGACGGCGGCGGCCTGCCGCCCGCCCTGGCGGACTGCGTGGTCCTCGACCCGGCAGCCGACACCGACGGCGACGACCCCTTCGGCCCCGGTGCGGCGGGGCTGTCCGCGCCCGCGGACCTGGCGTACGCGATGTACACCTCGGGCTCGACGGGCCTGCCCAAGGCGGTGCTGGTCGAGCAGCGCAACGTCACCGCGTTCGCGCTGCGGCAGGACTTCGCGGACCTCGGGCCCGGCCGGACCATGCTCCAGAGCAGTTCGTTCTCCTTCGACGCGTCGGTGCTGGAGATCTGGGGGGTGCTGTTGCGCGGCGCATGCCTGGCCTTCCCGCCGGACGGCCTGCTGACCTCCGCCGAGCTGGGCGAGGTGCTGGCCCGCGAGGAGGTGACCGACCTGTGGCTGTCGTCGGGCCTCTTCCACCGGATCGCCGACGACGTGCCCGAGGCGCTGGCGCCGCTGCGCACCGTGATCACCGGCGGTGACGTGGTGTCCCCGGCCTGCGTGCGGCGCGTCCTCGAAACCAACCCCGGGCTGACGGTGGCGCACATCTACGGGCCGACCGAGACCACCGTGGCCATCTGCCGCCGGCTGCTCACCCACCCGGACCAGGTGGAGTCCCCGCTGCCGCTGGGCGCCCCGATCCCCGGCGCGAGCCTGCACGTCATGGACGAGCGCGGGCGGCCCCTCCCGCCGGGTGCGACCGGCGAGCTGTGGATCGCCGGGGAGACCGTCTCCCGCGGCTACCACGACCGCCCCGGGCTCACCGCGGAGCGCTACGTCACCGATCCCGGGACCGGCCGGCGCGCGTACCGCAGCGGCGACCTCGGCCGCAAACGCCCCGACGGCACGGTCGAGTTCGTCGGCCGCGCCGACAGCCAGGTCAAGATCCGGGGCTTCCGCATCGAGCCCGGCGAGATCGAGGCAACGCTCGGCGAGGCACCCGAGGTGCGTTCCTGCCTGGTCACCGCGCGCGTCGCGCCGCCCGGCGACAAACGTGTCGTCGCCTATGTCGTCCCGCGTGACACGGGGCCGCTGCGCGCCGCCGACGTGCACCGTTACCTCGCCGGGCGGCTGCCGCGCCACATGCTGCCCTCCGAGTACGTGGCCCTGGACGCGCTGCCCCTGGACGCCAACGGCAAGGAGGACCGGCGCCGCCTGCCCGAGCCCGCCTGGGGGCGCGGCAGCCGCGCCGTCCTCGACGTCGTCCCCGTTCCCGCCGCCCCGGCCGCCCTGCCCGAGAGGATCTGATCGCCCATGTCTGCCACCCCCGGACTCACCGGGGTCCAGGTGCCGCTCAGCCGCGACCAGGAACGGACCTGGTTCGTCGACCAGATGAGCAGTTCGACGTCCGACTACCTCATCCCGCTCCGGCTGCACTTCGCCGGCCCCCTCGACCGTGACGCCCTGCGCCGCGCGCTCCAGGCCCTGGTGGCCCGTCACGAGGTGCTGCGCACCGGCGTGCTCGCCGCGGAGGCAGGACCGGTGGGCGTGGTCCTTCCCCCGGACCGGTTCACGCTTCGGGAGATCGAGGCGGGCGACGCCGAGGCGCTGGACGCCGCCCTCGCCGCCGAGGCGGCGACCCCGATGGACCTGGCCACCGAACTCCCCGTGCGCGCCCTGCTCATCCGGCACGGTGAGCGCGAGCACACCCTCGTCCTCACACTGCACCACGTCGCCGCCGACGACTGGTCGTGCGCCCTCGTCTACGACGAACTGGCCGCCGACTACACGGCCTTCACCACCGGCGCCCCTTCCCCCGTCCCCCCGCCCGCGGAGCCGTACCGCGTCGTGGCGGCCCATCTCGACGCCCGCGCCGCCGAGGCCGGGCGGCCCGGCAGCCCCGGGCTCGGCCACTGGCGCGAGACGCTGGCCGACCTCACCGCGTTCGAACTGCCCGCCGACCGCCCGCGCCCGGCCGTACGGGCGGGCCGGGGGGCGACACGGACCGCGTTCGTGCTGCCGCCGAAGGTCGCCGAGCCGCTCACCGTGCTGGCCCGCTCCGCGGGAGCCACACCCGCGATGCTGTTGAACGCCGCGGTCCAGGCCGTCCTGTACCGCAGCACCGGACGGCAGGACGTCACCACCGGCACCACCTATGCGCGCCGCGACGACCCGGCGACCGAGCGGCTGCTGGGCCTGCTCATCAACATGCTGCCCCTGCGCGGCCGGCCGGGCCCGCAGCTGACGTTCCGCCGGTTCGTCGAGGAGTTCCGTGACGTGGCGCTCGACGCGTTCGAGCACGCGGAGGTGCCCTTCGACCGGCTGGTGGAGGAGAGCGCACCCGAACGCGACCCGTCCCGCACACCGCTGTTCCAGATTCTCGTCAACTTCCGTACCGGCCGCCGCCGTTCGCCCCGGATGCCGGGTCTGACCGTGACCGACCTCCCGATGCCGTACCACGGCGCCAAGTACGACCTCTGCGTCAGCTTCGAGCAGGGCGCCGCCGGACTGTGGTGCGGGGTGAACTGGGACGTCGACCTCTACGACGACGCCACCGTGGAGCGGCTCGGCAACTGGCTGGAACGGCTGCTGCGGCATGTCGCCGAGGCACCCGACACCCTCCTGGACGACATCCCGCTGCTGTCCGCTCCCGAACGGGACGCCCTGCGCGCCCTGGTGCTGCGTCCGGCCGTCGACACGCCCGCGCAGACCCTGCACGAGCTGGTGGCCCTCAGCGCCGCCGCCCGGCCCGACGCGGTCGCCCTGGTCGAAGCCGACGGCACCACCACGAGCTACGCGGCCCTGGAGGCGGCGGCGAACGCCGTCGCCCGCCGCCTGACCGCCCACGGGGTCGGTCCCGATGTGCCGGTGGGCCTGCTGATCGACCGGTCGGTGGCGATGGTCGTCGGCCTGCTCGGCATCCTCAAGGCGGGCGGCGCCTACCTGCCGATCGAGACCGGCACGCCCGCCGCCCGGATCGTCACCCTGCTCACCGACGCCGGCGCACCGGTCTGCCTGATCGCCGGCGAGCACGCCGACACGGTCACCGCCGCGGGCGCCGTCCCGCTCCGCGTGGACCCGCAGGAGACGGCGGCGCCCCCGTCCGTGACCGTCCACCCCGACCACCTGTGCGCGGTCTACTACACCTCCGGCTCCACCGGCCGCCCCAAGGGCGTGGCCTGCACCCACCGCGGCTGGGTCAACCGCATGGCGTGGATGCAGCACCGGCACGGGCTGCGTCCCGGCGAGACGGTCCTGCACAAGACGACCCTGCCGTTCGACGACGCCGCCGTCGAGATCCTCTGGCCGCTCATCACCGGGGGCACCGTGGCGCTGCTGCCGCCCGGACTGCACCGCGACCCGCGCGCCCTGGTCGACGCGACCGTGCGCCACCGCGCCGTCCACGTGCAGTTCGTGCCCAGCGTCCTGGACCTCTTCCTGGAGGAACTCACCCCCGACGACACCACCGCGCTGCGCCGGAACCTGCGCAGCGTCCTCTCCAGCGGCGAGGCCCTGCGCCCTGCCCTCGTGGAACGCTTCCGCACCGCGTTCGGCGACTCGGTCGGCCTGGACAACACCTGGGGCGCCACCGAGGTGTCCATCGACTCCACCTTCCACGTCTGCGGCCCCCGCGACACCCACGGCAGCGGCGCGGTCAGCCTCGGACGGCCCATGGACAACAACGAGGTCATGGTCCTCGACCACCTTCTCGCGCCGCTGCCGCCCGGCGTCCCGGGCGAGCTGTGCATCGCCGGGACCGGTCTGGCCCGCGGCTACCTGGGTGATCCCGCCAAGACCGCCGGCGCCTTCGTCCCGCACCCCTACCGGCCCGGCGAGCGCGTGTACCGCACCGGGGACCGCGGCCGGATGCACCCCGACGGCACCTTCACCTACCTGGAGCGGATGGACCGCCAGGTCAAGGTGCGCGGGGTCCGGGTGGAACTGGGCGAGGTGGAGGCCGCGCTGCGCGATCACCCCTCGGTGACGGACGCCGCGGTGGTGACCCGCCGCGCCGCCTCCGGCGATCTGCGCCTGGCCGCCTACGCCGTCCACGACGAGGGCGGGACCTCGGTGCGCGAGCTGCGCGAGCACCTGTCCAGCCGCCTGCCCGGGTACGCCGTGCCCACCACACTCACCGTGCTGCCCGCGCTGCCCCGCTCGGCCAGCGGCAAGCTCAGCCCCTCACTGCTGCCCGATCCCGACCCCGCCGACCACGAGAGCGACGAGTACGTCGCGCCCCGCGACGAGACAGAGCGGGCCGTCGCCGACATCTGGGCCGAGGTGCTGTCCGTTCCTCGCATCGGCGTCCTAGACGACTTCTTCTCCTTCGGAGGCCACTCGCTGATCGCCACCCGGGCCGTCAACCGGATGCGGCAGGTCTTCGACGTCCCGCTCCCGCTGAGCGTGATCTTCGAGCGGCCGACCGTCGCCGGAACGGCGGAGCACATCCACGACATGATCCTGGCCGAGATCGAGGCGTTGTCCGACGACGAGGCGCATCGGCTCCTCACGGACGTCTCCCCGGCCACCAGCCCCGCGGACAACGAACGAGGTACGACGCGATGAAGACTCCTCTGCTGTACGAGGCGTTCCTTGAGCACGCCCTGCGTACCCCCGACGAGCCGGCGCTGCTGTGGGCGGACGGCACTCTCACCTACGGCGGCCTGGAGCGCCGCTCGGCCCTGCTGGCCCGCCGCCTGGTGGCCGCCGGTGCCGGCCGCGGAGCGCTCGTCGGGGTCTGCGTCAGCCGCGGCCCCCTTCTGCCCACCGCGCTGCTCGCCGTGATGCGGGCCGGAGCCGCCTGGGTGCCGCTGGACCCGTCCTACCCGCAGGACCGGCTGGAGTACATGCTGCGCGACTCCGGTGTCTCCCTGGTCATCGCCGACGAGAACGCGGCACTCCGGCTGCCGGGCGACGTCCGTGTCCTGGACCCGCACGCCGCCGGCTCCGCAGCCCCGGCCCCCCTGGACTCCGCGGGCCCCGGCGATCTCGCCTACGTCATCTACACCTCCGGCTCCACCGGTAAGCCCAAGGGCGTCCTGGTCGAGCACGGCAGCGTCGCCGCCACGATCGCCGGGGTGCGCACCGAGTGGGAGGTGGGGACGGGCGACCGCGTCCTGCAGTTCGCCCCCTCCAGCTTCGACGCATCCGTCCTGGAGACCGGTGTCGCCCTCACCGGCGGCGCGACGCTCGTCCTGACCGACTCCGAGAGCGTGGTGCCGGGCCCCGGCCTGGTGGACCTGATGGACCGGCTCGGCGTGACCTTCACGCTGCTGCCGCCATCGGTGGTCGCCGCGCTCCCCGACGCCGAACTCCCCGCGCTGCGCACCCTGGTGTGCGGCGGGGAGGCGCTGCCCGCGGAGATCGTGGCCCGCTGGAGTCCGGGCCGGCGCGTCTTCAACGCCTACGGGCCGACCGAGATCTCCATCGTGGCCACCACCGGCGAGGTGACCGGTTCCGCGACACCCGACATCGGACGTCCGCTGCCGGGCGTGCGGATCGACCTGCTCGACAAGGCGGGGCTGCCGGTGGCCCCGGGCGAAGTCGGTGAACTCGTCGTCTGCGGAGCCGGGGTGACGCGCGGCTACCTCGGCAGGCCCGCCCTGACCGCCGAGCGGTACGTCCCCGTCGCCGACGGCCGCGCCTACCGCACCGGCGACCTCGCCCGCCGACTCCCCGACGGCCGCTACCTCTACGCCGGGCGCGCCGACCACCAGGTCAAGATCCGCGGCTTCCGCGTCGAGCCGGGCGAGATCGCCGAAGTGCTGCGCACGCACCCGGCGGTCTCCGACGCCGTCGTCGTCGCGCGGGGCACCGTCCTGGTCGGCTACGTGGCCACCCCGGACGACGAGGCGCACCCCGCCGACCTGCGGGCCTGGTGCGCGCGCACCCTGCCCGCGCACATGGTGCCCTCCACCATGGTCGCGCTGCCCGCGCTGCCCCTCACACCGAGCGGCAAGGTGGACCGGGAGGCGCTGCCGTCGCCGTACAGGTCCGAGGTGAGCCAGGGCGACGAGCCGGCCACGCCGACCGAGGCCGCGGTCGCCGCGCTGATGTCGGAGCTTCTCGGCGGCACCCCGGCGGGCGCCACCGACGACTTCTTCCAACTGGGCGGCCACTCCCTGCTCGTCGGGCGTCTCGCCGCTCGCATCCGCACCGACCTGGGCGCCGACATCCCGCTCTCCCACCTCTTCCGCCTCGCGACCCCCCGCGAGATCGCCGCGCTCGTCGACAGCGACGCTCCCCTCGACGACGCGGCATCCGTGCCCGCGCCGCCTCCGATGCGGCACGCGGACCGGTCCCGGCACATCCCCCTGTCCTTCCCGCAGGAGCGGGTCTGGTTCCTCGAACAGCTCTCGCCCAGCAACCAGGCGTACCGGATGCAGGCCACGCTCACCCTGCGCGGCGCCCTGGACATGACCGCACTGCGCGCCGCCCTCGTCGAACTGGTGCGCCGGCACGAGATCCTGCGCACCGCGTTCCGCGAGGTCGACGGGGTGCCCGTGCAGTGCCCGGTCGAGATGGACGCCATCGACATCGAGGTCCCGCTGGTCGACCTCTCCGACCTGTCCGAGGAGGAACGAGAGCGGGCCTGGCAGGAGTTGTCGGCGCGGGAGCAGGCCGAGCCGTTCGACATGGAGAAGCCTCCGCTGGCCCGCTGGGTCGTGGCCAAGGACGCGCACGAGGCGTACCGGCTGATCCATGTGGAGCACCATCTGGTGCACGACGGCTGGTCGTTCGCGGTGTTCGTCGGCGAACTGACCCGCCTGTACGCGGTGTTCGCCGAGGGGACAAAGGCTCCGCCGGAGCCGCGGTTCCAGTTCGCCGACCTCGCCGCCTGGCAGCGGTCGTGGCTGGACGGCCCGGTGATCGACCGCTACGTCGGTCACTGGGCCAAGGTTCTGGACGGGGCCCCGCCCGCCCTGGAACTGCCCACCGACCGGCCCCGCCCGCCGGAGTTCACCTTCCGCGGCGACGTCGTACGGGTGACCCTCGAACCGGACGAGTACAAGCGGCTGCGCGAGGGGGCCCGCAAGTTCGGCGTCACCCTCTACTCGACGATGCTGACCGCGTTCGCCGCCCTGCTGTCGCGCTACGCGGACCAGACCGACTTCGTGCTGGGCATCGGGGTGGCCAACCGCAGGCTCGCCGAGGCCGAGCGGCTGATCGGGATGATGGTCAACACGGTGCCGCTGCGGGTCCGGCTGGAGGACGACCCGACGTTCCGGCAGCTCCTCGGCCGGGTCCACGACACGGCGGTGGAGGGGTACGCGTGGCAGGACGTGCCGCTGCAGAAGCTCGTCAAGGCCATCGCCCCGGCGCGTGACCTCTCCCGCAACCCGCTGTTCTCGGCCATGTTCAGCTTCCACGACTCCGCCGTCCCCGACCTGGAATTCGCCGGCCTGCGCGGCGAGGTGCGGATGGAGCACAACGGGTCGGCCAAGGCGGACCTGAACATCGTCGCGATCCCGCGCGCCGAGCAGCGGGTGGGCAAGCGCCCCAGCAGCGAGGACGACGCGCTGACCATCATCTGGGAGTACGCCACCGACCTCTTCGACGCGGACACCATGCACAGCATGGTCCGCGCCTATCTCGACCTGCTGCGCGCAGCGCTCGACGAGCCCGACCTGCCGGTGTCCCGGTTCCCGCTGACCGGGGCGGCCCCGGCGAGCACCACCGAGGCCGGGTCCGTCGAGGCCACGGTCGTGGACCTGGTGGAACGGGGCATCACGGAGCACCCGGACGCGCCGGCCGTCAGGACGGACTCCGGCTCCGTCACCTACCACGAACTGGGCCTGCGTGCCGACCGTCTGGCGCAGGCCCTGTCCCGGCAGGGAGCCGGCCCAGGACGTCCCGTCGCCCTGCGGCTGGAACCCGGCCCCGGCCTGGTCGCCGCGCTGCTGGCCGCCGCCCGTACCGGCGCCCCGGCGCGGGTGCTGGCGCCCGGCGCCGAACCGGCGGCCACGGAGACGCTCTTCACCGGGGACCCGGCGCTTGCCCCGGCCGCCGCCGGTTCCGGCGGCCGGGACAGGCGCTTCCGGTCCTTCGGCGACGACGTCCTGGCCCTGGTGGGCGAGGCGGGCATCACCCGCACCGCGCTCACCGGCGCCCTCGTCGCACTCGACGACCTCGGGTTCGGGGCGGGGCAGGTCCTCCAGAGCGCCGCGACCGACAGCGCGCTGTTCCTGCTCCAGGTGTGGACCACGCTGGCCCGCGGAGGCACGCTCGTCGTCCCGCCGACACCGCCGCACTCGCCCGCAGCGCTGGCCGAACTCCTGATTGACCGTCAGGAACCTTTCTCCGCACTGCTCCTGCCCGACACCACCGTCACCACGCTGCTCGCCCACCACCGCGACACCCTGGCCCGGGGCGCCGAGGCGGTCCTCGCCCTCGGTCCCGACCTGGACCCCTCCGCGCTGCGGGAGCCCTCCGGTGTCCGCCTCGCGGTCGGGTTCGGAACCACCGGGGTGCCGCTCGCGCTGTACCGGCCACTCGGCCCGGCCCCGGAACCCACCGCGGCCGTCGTACCCGTAGGTCACCCGGTGCCCGGTGTCACGGCCGCCGTCCTCGACTCCCGCGGGGAACCGCTGCCCGCCGGGGTCCCAGGTGAACTCCACCTCGCCCACGGCGACGCGTCCGGGCTCGTGCCCACCGGTCACCGGGCCCGGCACACCGTCCACGACGGCTTCGAGATCCTGGGCCCGGCCGGGTCCTGGCCGACCGTCTCGGGCTTCCGCGTCGCGCCCCACGAGACACGCTCCCGCCTCACCGCCCACCGCCGGATCGCCGAAGCGGCGGTCGTCACGGCCGACGGCGAACTCCACGCCTACCTCGTACCGCCCACCGGCTCCGCCGTCCCCGACGGCGAGGAACTCATCGACTTCCTCTCCGAGTCCCTGCCCGACTACCAGATCCCCGCCCGCTTCACGGCGGTGCCCACCCTTCCCGTACGGCCGGACCGCCCCCTCGCGCCGCAGCCGACCGGCCGCGCGTGACCCGCACCGGCGCCCCCATCCACCAACCCTGAGGGAAGCCATGCTGCACGACATGTCCACAGGCCCGGCCGGGACGGCGGTCCGCATCCGGGGAGCTCACCACAGCGTCGGCCACCACGGAGAGATCCTCCAGGGCGTCTTCGAGTCCGACGGACGCCTGCGCCGCGCCCTGATCACCCTGCCCTGCCCCCTCTACGAGTCCCACGCCGTCTTCGAGCCGTCCGACACCGCGACCGGGATCGTCATGCGTGACCCGTGGCGTACCAAGGCGCGCCGGGCAGCCGAGCTGACCCTGCGCTCCCTGGGCGGCGTGCCCGCCGGCGGAACCCTCAGTCTGACCAGCAACATCCCGCCCAGCCGCGGGTTCGGCTCGTCCACCGCGGACGTCGTGGCGACCATCGGCGCGGTCTACGAGGCCGGCGGGCGCCGCCCCAGCCCCGCGCAGTACGCCGCCCTGGCCGTCGCGGCCGAGACCGCGTCCGACGCGCTCATGTACCCGCACCGCACCGTCCTGTTCGCGCACCGCGAGGGCGAGGTCATCGAGGACCTGGGCGGGCCTCTGATGCCGCTGGCCGTGCTGGGCTTCGGCACCAGCGCGGACAGCCTGGGCACCGACACCCTGACCCTGCCGCCCGCGCGCTACTCGGTCTGGGAGATCGAGGCGTTCCGCCCGCTGCTGGGCACGGTCCGCCGCGCCATCCGCACCGGGGACGTCACCCTGCTCGGCCGGGTGGCCACCGCCAGCGCCCGCATCAACCAGCGTCACCTTGCGGTCCCCGGGCTCAGCGGCCTCCTGCGGGTCAGCGAGGCGGTCGGCGCGGCCGGCCTCCAGGTCGCGCACAGCGGTGACGTGGCCGGGCTCCTCTTCGACCCCGCCGTGCCCGACCTCGCCGCCCGCACCGACGGCGCCCGCAAGCGCCTCGCCGCCCTGGGCATCCACGACACCTGGTACTTCACGACGACATGATGAGAACGGAGAGCATGCGATCATCCACTCTGCCCGCGGCCAGTGCGTCGGTCGTCGAGGCGACCGTCCTGCCGCGGCTCATACGGATCGGCCCCAACCTCTGCGTGGCCGCGTTCACCCTGATGAAACTGCTCCCGGCCCGTTTCATGATCGACCGGGCCGAGCAGCGCGGCGAACTCGCCCCCGGCACCACGGTCCTGGAGACGTCCTCGGGCACCTTCGCCCTGGGCCTCGCGATGGTGTGCCGACTACGCGGCTACCCCCTGGTCATCGTCGGCGACCCCGCCATCGACCCGGCGCTGCGCCGCAGGCTCCACGAGTTGGGCGCGCAGGTCGAGATCTGCGCCGAGCCCAGCCCCAACGGCGGCTTCCAGCAGGCGCGTCTGGACCGGCTGGAGGAGCTGCGGGCGCTGCACCCCGACCACTACGTCCCCGGCCAGTACCACAACCCCGACAACCCCAACGCCTACGCCGCCGTGGCCGAGCAGATCGCGGAGACCGTCGGTGCCGTGGACTGCCTGGTCGGCCCTGTCGGTTCCGGCGGGTCGACCGGCGGCACCGCCGCCTTCCTGCGGCTGCTCCAGCCGCAGATGCGCCTGATCGGGGTGGACACCTCGCCCAGCGCCATCTTCGGCCAGGCCGACGGGCCGCGGGTGGTGCGCGGCCTCGGCAACAGCCTGGTCCCGTCCAACGTCAGTCATGACGCCTACGACGAGGTGCACTGGGCGGGCCCCGCGGAGGTCTTCCGGGCCACCCGTGAACTGCACGCCCTGCACGCCCTCTACATGGGCCCCACCAGCGGCGCGTCCTTCCTGGTCGCCCGCTGGTTCGCCGAACGCCACCCCGACGCGCAGGTGGTCGCGTTCCTGCCCGACGAGGGGCACCGGTACCAGGGGACGGTGTACCAGGACGAGTGGCTGGCGGAACAGGGTCTGCTCGACGCGCCGGCCGCCCCCGCTCCCCGCACCGTCACCGACCCGCACGACGCCGTCGGAGGGTGGGCGCGCATGCACTGGCGTCGCCGCTCCCTCGACGACGCCACACGCGACGGCGTCGGCCGCTCCGCCCCCGCACCCGTGGAGGACCTGTGACCGATCCCTTCCTGGTCCTGGTGGAGTCCAACACCTCAGGCACCGGCCCCCTGTTCGCGCGGCGTGCCCGGGACCTCGGCGTCCGGCCGGTGCTGCTCGCCGAGGACCCGGGCCGCTACGGCTACGCCCGCGCCGAGGAGATCGACGTGGTCGAGGCCGACACGTCGAGCGCCGAGTCGGTCCTCGACGCGGTCGCCTCGCTCGACGCGGGACCCACGGCAGGAGTGACCACGAGTTCCGACTACTTCGTCCCCGTCGCCGCCGAGGCCGCGCGCGCCCTCGGCCTGCCCGGACCCGACCCGATCGCCACGATCCGCTGCCGGCACAAGGGCCACCAGCGTGCCGCGCTCGCCGCGCGGGGCGTACCGGTGGCCGCCCAGACCCTTGTCACCGACGCCGACGCGGCTCTCCACGCCGTCCGGCGCACCGGACTGCCGGCGGTCCTCAAGCCCGCCGACGGGTCCGGCAGCACCGGAGTGCGGCTGTGTGCCAGCCTGGCGGAAGCCGCCGAGCACGCCGCCGTCCTGCTGACCCGCACCCACAACGAGCGCGGCATCCCGACCGTGCCCGGCCTTCTCGTCGAGGAGTACGTGGACGGGCCGGAGTTCTCGGTCGAGGTGTTCGGGGACACCCCTGTCACCGTCGTGGGCAAACACCTCGGCGCCGCCCCGTACTTCGTCGAGACCGGGCACGACGTCCCCGCTCCGGTGCCGGACGGCACGGCACGGTCCCTGGCCGGCACGGCCGTCGCCGCGGTCGAGGCGCTCGGCCTCGGCCACGGCGCGGCCCACGTCGAACTGCGACTGGCAGCCCGGGGGCCCGTGGTGATCGAGGTCAACCCTCGCCTCGCGGGCGGCATGATCCCCGAACTGGTGCGCGCCGCCCTCGGGATCGACCTGGTCGCCGCCCAGGTCGGCGCGGCCCTTGGCCACCGCCCGGACCTGACGGCCCGCTCCGCGCACCACTCCAGCCTGCGATTCCTCGTGGTCGACGAGCCCTCGGTGCTGGGCGATCCGCCTGCCGCCCTCGCCGATCCGCCGCCCCACGTCACGGCCGCGGTCCTCACCGGGAGCAGGGGCGTGCCGCTCGCGCCGCGGCACGACCACCGCGACCGGGTAGGCCACGCCGTCGCCACCGCCCCCGACGCCTCGACCGCCGCACTGGCCGCTGACACGGCCCTGAGCCTGCTGCGCGCCTCCCTGCGCGCCCGAACCGTTCCGGAGGACACCGCATGACCGTCTCCGTCACCGGACGTCTGTCCTCCGCCGTGACACCGGCGGCGGCGGACATCCTCTTCGACCGGCACCTGCGGGTGCCCCCGGACCCGGTGGCCGCCGAGCTGCGGCCCACCAGCGAGGTGGACCGCGCCCACGTGGTGATGCTCACCGAGCAGGGGGTGATCGAGCGCGCGACCGCGGCCCGGCTGCTCTCCGGCATCGAGGAGCTGCGCGGCGCCGACTTCGCCCCCCTGCGTCACCTACCCGCCCCCCGGGGCCGCTACCTCGCCTACGAGGGCTACCTCGTGGACACCCTGGGCGAGGAGACCGGCGGCGTCCTGCACAGCGGCCGGTCCCGCAACGACCTCAACGCCACCGTCCTCAGGCTCCAGTTGCGGCGCCCCTACGACCGGCTCCTCACCGAGACCGACGCACTGGGCCGGGTCCTCGTCGAACAGGGCCGCCGCTGGGCCGGCACCGTCATGCCCGCGTACACCCACCACCAGCCCGCCGTGCCCATCACCTACGGCCACTACCTCGCCGGGGTTGCCGCCGCTCTCGTACGGGACATGGACCACCTGGAGCACGCGGGCCGCGAGCTGGGCGAGAACCCCCTCGGCGCGGGCGCCACCGGAGGAACCACCCTGCCCGTCGACGCGGCGCGCACCACCGAACTGCTCGGGTTCACCGCACCCTTGTCCAACTCCCTGCACGCCGTCGCCTCGCGGGACGTGGTGCTGCGGCTCCTCGCCGCCTGCACCGTGCTCGGCGTGCTCCTGACCCGGACCGCGCACGACCTCCAGTCCTGGACCAGCGCCGAGAACCCCCTGCTCCTGCTCCCCGACGACCTGGTCGGCAGCAGCTCGATGATGCCGCAGAAACGCAACCCGTTCCTGCTGGAGAACGTCCAGGGCAAGGCGGCCGCCGCGCTCGGGGCGCTCACCGCCGCGACCGCAGCGATGTCCACGGCCCGCTACACCAACGCCATCGCCGTGGGCACCGAGGCGGTCGGTCATCTGTGGCCGGCCCTGGAGGCCACCACCGACGCCGTGGTGCTGCTGCGGCTCATGTTCGAGGGCGCGGAGCCCGACCCCGGCCTCATGCTGCGGCGCGCGGCCGACGGGCACACGGCGGCCACCGCGCTCGCCGAGCGCCTGGTCGTGGCGGGGGTGCCGTTCCGCACGGCGCACCACACGGTCGGCGAGATCAGCACCATGGCCCTCGCCACCGGCCGCACCTTCCAGGACACCGCCGCCGCACACCTCGCCGACCGTCCCGGGGACCTGCTCGACGCCCTGGACCCGGCGTCGATCGCCGCCGCGGCCGTCGCCGGGGGCGGCCCCGCCGCGGCGTCCGTGACCGCGGCCCTCGACGACGCCGACGGCGAACTCGACCGGCTGGCCGCCTCCGCCGAGGCCCGCCGCACCCACTGGGCGACCGCCGAACGCCGCCTCGGCGACGTCGTGTCCGCCCTGATCCGCCGACCGTGAGGAAGCCCCACCCATGAGCCACGTCGTTGAACTGCGCAGTGACACCTTCACCCTGCCCACCCCCCGGATGCTCGACGCCGCCAGGGCGGCCCGCCTCGGCGACGACGTCTACGGCGAGGACCCGACCGTACGGGAGCTGGAGGAGCTGTCGGCGAAGCTGCTGGGCAAGGCGGCCGGTGTCCTGATGCCCACCGGCACGATGGCGAACCTGGCCGCGCTGCTCACCCACAGCCCGCGCGGCGGCAAGGCCGTCGTCGGCGCCGAGTCCGACATCTACGTCTACGAGGCGGGCGGTGCCTCGGTGTTCGGAGGCCTCGTCTACGAACCCGTGCCTGCCGCCGCGGACGGCACTCTGCCGCTGGCCGCGGTGGCGGAGGCCTTCGAGGTCGACCGGGAGGACCCGCAGTTCGCGCTGCCCGCGGTGCTCTGCCTGGAGACGCCGAACAACCGTCTCGGCGGGATCCCCCTCGACACCGGCTACCTCGCGGCGGCCGGCGCCCTGGCCCGCGCGCACGGCGTCGCCCTGCACCTGGACGGGGCCCGCGTCTTCAACGCGGCCCTCGCCCTCGGGGTGCCGGCCGCCGACATCGCCGCCCCCGCGGACACCGTCCAGTTCTGCCTGTCCAAGGGGCTGTCCGCCCCGATCGGGTCGATGCTCGTCGGCGACGAGGAGTCCATCGCAGGCGCCCGCCGGTACCGCAAGATGCTCGGCGGCGGCATGCGTCAGGCGGGCATGATCGCGGCGTGCGGGATCGTCGCCCTGACCGAGATGACCGACCGCCTCGCCGACGACCACACCCACGCGCGCCGGCTCGCCGACGGCCTCGCCAGGATCACCGGACTGCGCCTCGACGCCGAACCCCCGCGCACCAACATGGTGTTCTTCACCGTGGACGGCGACCTCACCGCCCATACCACCGACTCCGTCATCAAGGGGGCGCGCGCCCACGGCGTGCACCTGGCGGAACTGGGACGGGGCCGCATCCGCGCGGTCACCCACTCCGGGGTGACGGCCGCCGACGTCGACCGGGCCGTGACGGTCCTCACGGACGTCGTGGCCACCGCGCCCGGGGCCCGGTGGTGAGCGAGCAGGTCACCACGCCCGCACCCCCGCCCGCCTCGCTCGGCGCCCACCCCGCGTTCCGGTTGTTCTGGGCGGCGGAGTCGGTCAGCCAGTTCGGGACGTACGTCGGCAACGCGCTGCTTCCGCTGCTGGCCGCCACCAGGCTGGCGGCGACCCCGCTGGAGATGGGCCTACTCAGTGCCGCGGAGACGACCGGGTACCTGCTGATCGGGCTCCCGGCGGGGGTGTGGGTGGCCCGGGCCCGGCAGCGGCTGCTGATGCGGCGCGCCAACAGCGGCCGGGCCCTGCTGCTGTGCACGATCCCGGTGGCCTGGTGGGCCGGCCTGCTCACGGTCGGCCAGCTGATCGCCGTGGCCCTGCTGTGCGGTGTCCTCGCCGTGCTCTTCGACGTCGCCTACCAGTCCCACCTCCCCGCTCTGGTCGACCGCGACCGTCTCCTCGAGGGCAACGCCCGTCTCCAGTCGAGCCAGTCCCTCGCCCAGATCACCGGGCCCGGCGTGGGCGGCGCGTTCGCCCAGCTCGCCGGGCCCGCCCTGCCCGTGCTGGCCACGGCTCTCGGCTACCTGACCTCGACCCTGCTGCTGCGCCGCGTCCGGGAGCCGGACCCGGCGCGCCCCGCGCAGGGCACCGACCGGCGGCTGCTCGCCGAGATACGCGCCGGGCTGCGGTTCCTGGCGTGCAGCCGCACGCTGCTGGCCATCACCGGCTGCACGGCGACCGCGAACTTCTTCGCCGGTGTGCTGAGCGCCGTGCAGGTCCTCTTCCTGACCGCGGTGCTCGGCCTCTCCGGGTCCGCGGCCGGGGCCGTCCTGAGCGTGCTGGGTCTGGGAGGGGTACTCGGTGCGCTAACGGCGTACCGCGTCGTGCGCCGGGTCGGCCAGGCTCGGGCGGTGTGGCTGGTACCGCTGGTGACCTTCCCGGCTCTGCTGCTGGTGCCGCTCGCGGGGCGCGGGGCGCTGCTCGTCCCGGCTCTCGTCGGGCTCCTGGTCACCGGGTACGGCGTCGTCGTGTACAACGTCGCCCAGGTCAGCTACCGGCAGGTGGTGTGCCCCGAGGCGATGCTGGCCCGGGTGAACGCCTCGGTGCGCTTCGTCGGGTTCGGCGCGATGACCTTGGGTGCGCTGGCCGGTGGCGTGCTCGGCGAGTCGGCGGCCGGTGTCCGGGGCACCCTGTGGACCGCGGCCTGCGGCACCTGCCTGGCCGCGGTGTGGGTGGTGTGCTCACCGCTGCGCGGGATGCATGACTTCGCGCGCACGGGGATGGATGGGGCCGGCGGTGCCGCCGAGCGGGGCGCCTGACCCCGCGGGTGCGGGCGAGGATCCCGGCGGCGATGGACACCGCCGTCTCCTGTGGGGTCGCGGCAGCGAGGTCGAGGCCGATCGGCGCGTTCAGCCGGACGACGGCACCCTGCTCTGCCTCGGGCCGGGCCGCCGGTCAGGTCAGGTCAGGTCAGGTACGCGGTATGCGAGTCGAGTGGGAGAGCTGGAGAGCGGTCTCCTCGGCTGCCGCAAAGTGGCCTCGGGCGCCGTCGTGGTGGTGCCCAGTCCGCGCGGGGAACCCATGCTGGTCGCGTGCTTCGTCCCTCGTGACGAGGCCCGCGACACGCTCACGGAGCGGTTGCCCCGCGAGACGGCGGCGTTCCTGCCGACGGACACGGTGCCCGCCAGGTTCCTGCCGCTGCCCGAGTTGCCTCTCACCCTCAGCGGCAAACTGGACCGCGGTGCGCTGGAGAAGACGGCCGGCACCCGCACCCGCACCCGCTGATGTCGGCGGAGGATGTGTTCACGCCGGCCTCGGGCGAACCGGCCCACCACCAGGTTGTGGTCGGCGGTCACCCAGCCGGCTCCCGGTGTGCGTCTCCCGGCCCGAATTCTTTCGAACTACCCTTCTCTCACAGTCTGTTCACACCCGTTTCTTCCACTACGCTCTTTTCGCCACCCATTCGTCTTTGCTGTCGGGCAGCTTGGTGAGCACCTTCCCCCATGGTCAGCGAGTCGCGATCTGGAGAACCTTGACTCAGCAGGGATCACAGCCCGGAAACCCCGCACTTATCGTCAGATTACAGGAGCAAAAGTGAAAGTCAGCCGTCCCGTCACCACAGTGATCACAGTCGCGCTGCTCGCCCTCGGCGCCACATCCGGCGCACAGAGCTCGGCCCTCCAGTCCGTGGTCGCCGTAGTAGTCTCCGGCGACAGCGGCTGGGGCAGTGTGGAACCCCCCGTCGCATCGGACCGGCTGCGCACGGCGACCCCGACGGACGACAGCGGCTGGGGCTGAGCCGGGCACGCGGGGTGCTCCGCGCACCGTGCAGGACTTCCCGCCCGGAGGTTCCCCGCACCACCCGAGAAACGACCGGTCCGCCCTTCCGCCGGGGGGCCGGCTCACGTCAGGGTTTCCCTGCGACGAGGAAAGACGGAATGGACACACGTCGACCGTTGGTTGCCGAAGCTCTCGCGTCACTGAGCGACCGTGAGTGCGAGGTCCTGCGACACCTCGCCGACGGCCTCACCTACACGTCCATCGCACGCCGAATGGACCTGAGTCCGCACACCGTCGACACCTATCTGCGCAGGATCCGGGAGAAGTCAGGGGCCCGGAGCCGGGTCCATCTGCTGCGTCTCGCCATCGCCGCGGCCGAGGAACAGGACCCTGAGGAGACGACAACTCCCCCGGCGTGAAGCGCAACCGCCCGGTGGGGCCGACGGTCACGGACAGAGACCGGCCGTCGGCCCCACCGGGCGGTTGCACGACCTCACCCCCCCAACCTCGCGCACAACCCCCTGTGTGGCGGGAACACGTGACTACATGTTTCGCGGCACGAACGCCACGATGCCTCTCACACCGCCGTCGGACGGCAGCGGGACATCTGGGTCCCGGAGGAAGCGAACGAAGACGAAGCCGACTCGACGGTGCACACAAGCCCCTCACCAGGGACAGGACCGACGCGAGATCGGAGAGTCAAAGCTGTGCCTGAGCCCAGACGGCTGGTGAGGCCGCTCGAGTCCTTTGTCCAGGAGTTGGCGCTGTGCGTCGCCACGAACGGGGACCGGGGACCGGCACTGCTGTGGCCCGAGGACTCCGAGACACTGCCGGAGCTGCTGCGCATCGCGCGGCCCGCTTATCAGCAGGAACGCTGGCGGTACGCTTCCGATGCGGCGCCGCCCCGGACCGACGGATGTCCGGGGAAGCCCGGGGGCCCGGAAGCGGAGCCGCTGCTGCTGGCATCGACGCTCGGCGCGCTGCTGGAGCTGCGGGTCCGCCCGTCCTTCCGGTTCATGCGCTCCATGTCGGTCGGCGAACAACAGGCTTCGAGCACGGTCGAGCACATCGTGACTGTGCTCGAAGGCGCGTGCCGTTGCAGGCTCACCCGCACGGACGGCGCTCCGGGGAATACCGTGGATCTGCGCCTTCGCGCGGGCGGGACACTCTTCGTGCCCCGCGACCACGCCTACGCTCTGCTGGACGTCCACACTCCGACGGTCCTGATGGAACTCCTCCTGAGCGATCCTTATTGACGGTCCATCAGAAGGTTTTCCTCATCGGCACGTTCGCCGGACCGCGCTACTCGTCTTGCGGGTCGCCGTCCTCGTCGTCCGGGCCGTCGCCGAGCAGACCCCGGGTGGCGACGGCGAAACCGGCCTGGAAGCGGCTCTCCGCCCCCAGGGCCTGCATGATGTCCGCGATGTGCTTCCGCGTGGTGCGCAGCGACATGCCGAGGCGCCGGGCGATCGTCTCGTCCTTCCGACCCGTCGCGAGCAGCCTCAGGATGGTCCGGTCGAGATCCTTGGCCACGGCTTCCAGTCCATCGGTGGCCGCGTCGGAGAACGGCTGGGCCTCCGTCCACGCCTGCTCGAACAGCTCGCACAGGAAGTGCACGACCGACGGCTCGCGGATGACGACCGCGCCCCACGTGCCCTTGTGGTCGGGCAGGAAGGCCAGCTCACGGTCGAACACGATCATCCGGCCGAAGAGCTGGTGGGCGGTGCGGTATTCGGCTCCGAGGGCGCTGGCCATGGCGACGTACGCCTGGCTGGGGCTGTTGAACCGCGCGGTGTGGTGGTACAGGGTGCGGATCCGCACCCCGCGGGCGAGCATCTCACCGTCTCTGGCCAGCGCGTCCTTCAGCACTTCGGGTGCCCGCGTGCCGCCCGGCTGGACGGTGATCATCTCCTCGCGGCACAGCTCGGCGGCCCGGTCCAGGGCGGCTCGCACCTCGGTCAGAGCGGGGATGGTGTCGAGGGGTGCGGGGGTGGCGCGCTGGGCCTCCTCGTAGTGCGAGGAGAGCTGGGCGAACTGGTCGCGGAAGGCACGCAGCGAGATCTGCTGCTCGCGTATGGTTCTCTCCAGCGGGGCGGTGGCCACGGCAGCGGCCAGATGGGGGTCGACCGCCCGCATCACCTGGTCGCCCTCCGCGTGCCGCTGGAGCAGGCCCATCTGGAGGAGGGCGTCGACGGCACGTGTCACCGAGGCCTCGTCGAGCGCCAGTTCCGCGGCCATCCGGGAGAGGTCGAACTGCCGGTGCAGGGCAAGCCACCGGTAGACGGCAACCTCATCGCCGCCGAGTCGGTCGCCGACATCGAAAGGCCGGCTCTTGACCTCATGTCTCAACGGCATCCCCTCTCCGTGACAAGTAACGCGGGACCGCGGTACACGCCGCCGCCCGTTCCCGGGACCGGCACGTGGCGCGTCGATGGCGTGGTGGAGGGGAATCGACTCGGGCAGCCGTCGGGGAGCCGATTCGCCCGAGCCCGACCGGCGTATTCGGGAGCCGCGTGACCTCTGCTGTCTCCGCGGCCTCTGCGTGAACAGGAGGCGACTCGCGTCGAGCAGAACCGGTCGGCGACGGTCATGGATGGCAAGGCGTCTCCTCCGTCGGGGTCGAGAAGGTGTCGTGTGGTCATCGCATCCGTTCCCCAGGTCGGCCCGCATGCACCAGACGGGCCGACAATCCGACGAGTGTTCACCGCATCGTCGGTTTGGACCGTCAGGCCCAACACCGCACGACACGGCCGGCTACATCGGAGAGGTATCGGACACTCCCCCGACGCAGCCCGGTCCGGCCTCTCAAGCCGCCAAACCGACCCCCGGTCGACACTCCACGCACCGCCGGTCCGCACCGGTGGTGGCCCGTATCGGAATCAGTCCCTCCCTGGGCGAGACAACCATAGCGCCCAGGTAAGCAAGGGGACATGACAATCGGCGCCGCTCGGCGCTCCGCGGCACGAGCATGCGCGGCCCCGCCCCGACCCCCGGCCGGGGCCGGCGTGACGGCCGACCGAAGTCAACCGATCCGGGCGAGGGGGAGATGGCGTGTGGCGGGATTCAGCGTGCCGCGCGTGGGGAACGTCCGGGCTCTTGGGACAGAACAGCCAGTCTTCCGAGTCAGGAATTCTGCTCAGATGTCCAGGGTTGCCTGGTGGCACGTACTGGGCGGCCGAAGGCCGAGTCGATCCTGCAAGGACGTGGCCGCGCAGTCGGGCTCCCCACCGCATGCGGTGGGCCGCCGGCGGAAGCGGTTCGTCGAGCACCGGATCGCCGGGCCGGGTGACATGCCGCGTCCCGGCGGCCCCCGGACGGTCACCGACGAGCAGGTGGCCGCGGTGGTGACCAAGACGCCGGAGTCGACGCCGACGAATGCCACGCACTGGTCGACACGGGCGATGGCCCAGGAGATGGGATTGTCGCAGTCGACCGTGTCGCGGATCTGGCGGGCCTTCGGGCTGCAGCCGCACCGCACCGAGACGTTCGAACTGCCGACGGACCCGTACTTCGTCGACAAGGTGCACGACGTGGTCGGCCTGTACCTGGCCCCGCCCGAGCGGGCCTTGGTGATCTGCGTGGACGAGAAGAGCCAGATCCAGGCGCCGGACCGCTCCCAGCCGGTGCTGCCGATGATGCCCGGTGTCCCGCAAGGTGACCGGCTCCCTGCACCGCCGGCACCGGGCCGAGGAGTTCAAGAAGTTCCTGTTCGAACTCGACCGGGAGGCGCCGGCGGGCCTGGATGTTCATCCGGTGTTGGACAGCCACGCCACCCACAAGACTCCGGCCATCAAGACCTGGCTGCCGGCCCGCCCCTGTTTCCACCTGCGCTTCACACCCACCGGATCGTCCCGGCCCAACCTGAGCGGGCCGGCCGTGTGGACATGGAGACGGCCCCTGCGGCGGAGACCTCTTCGCCGCAGGAGACGCCCAGGACATCGCGCGTGCGCGGTGCCGGTCGCGCACGAAGTCGTCGGCAGCGCAAGAAGTCAGCCCGCGGGGGTGTTGTAGTTGACGATCCCCTCCACCAGGAGAGCGACCGCACCGGCCAGTGGGCTGGCCGCTCCCGTGCCCACGACGTCGGGCAGCTTGTGCGCCTCGCTCTCGGTGACTGCCACCATGCCCCAGAACGCGTTGAAGCCCGAGGGATCCGCCGGCTTGTCGGTGGCCGCCCCCACGGTCAGGACTCCCCCCGTCTCGGTCACGGCCAGCGCGCCCATCTGCCGCAGCGTGTCGTGATCCCGCTCCTCGGCGGCCACCACGCTCCAGCCCGCCACCTCCACCTGCCGTAAGGCGTCAAGGAGTTTGCCCGGCGTGTCCGCGCCCGAGACAACGATGTCGGGAAGGACGAGGGCCACCGTCCCCTGTGTCATCGGCAGGGCGGACCGGATCGCCCCGTCGAGACCGGGTCCGAACGACTCGTCCTGGTAGACGAAGACCATCTGGAAGGTGTCGGCATAGCGGGCGAGGTAACCCACCGTGTCCAGCTTGTGCGTTCCGAACACGACGACCAGGCGCACGTTGAGTCCGCTCTTGGCGAGTTCGACGACCGATTCCAGGCTGCGGTCCAGCACGGTGACCCCGGGCGCCAGAGAGTGCAGCTCCTTCGGATAGGGCGCCCCGAAACGGGTTCCGTGTCCGGCGCAGGGCAGGATGACCGAAACATCAGGTACGGGTGCGAACGAACAACGCATCGAGTGGCACTCCGGTCGTGTGGACGATGGGGGACCTGCACACCTCGCCGAGCACAGACTGCCCAGGGCCGGCTGGCGCCGAACCTCCGGCCCCACGCATTCCGGCGCACGACCGTGGCCACCGAGATGGCTGCCCGTGCCCGACGAAGGCGCAAGTCTGCCGGGAATCAGATGAGTTGGCTGACACGAACCAGGCGCGATGACGCAAGGCGACCATCGCCGGCCCTGGCCGACACGCGACTTACACTGCTGCCGACCAGTCTTGACGGCCGATGCGTCGCCGCCGCCGACCAACACCCCGAGCCCGGGCGGAAACGACAGAAACGCAGGGAAGACCCGACGGAAGGGGACGTTGAATGCGGGTGCTGTTGTCCACGTACGGGACACGTGGTGACGTCGAACCGCTGGTGGCACTCGCGGTGCGGCTGCGGGCGCTCGGCGCGGCGGTGAGGATGTGCGCCCCGCCGGACGAGGAGTTCGCCGAGCGGCTCGCAGGCATCGGAGTGCAGCTGGTGCCGGTCGGACTCCCCGTCAGGGAGTTGATGCGCGGGAAGACCCTGCCCTCGGCATCGGACCTGGCCCGCTACCGGAACGAGTTGGTCGAGACACAGTTCGGCACCTTCCCTGCGGCGTTCGCCGGATGTGACGTGGTGGTGGCCGCAGGTCTGGGGCAGGTGGCCGCACGATCCGTGGCCGAGGCCGCGGGTGTCCCCTACGTGTACGTGAGCTACGCGGCGGTCCACCTGCCGTCGCCGCACCACGCGCCACCGCCGCGGCCGGGCTGGCCGGAGCCCGAGGCCGCCGACAACCGGACACTGTGGGAGTCGGACGCCCAGAACGTCAACGCGCAGTTCGGCGAGGCACTCAACCGTCACCGGGCAGCGCTCGGTCTGCCGCCGGTGGACAACGTGCGCGACCACGTCCTCACCGACCGCCCGTGGTTGGCGGCGGACCCGGTCCTGGGATCGTGGCGGGACACCCCCGGCCTGGAGGTCGTGCAGACAGGCGCGTGGACCCTCGCGGACGAACGCCCCCTCCCGGCGGACTTGGCGAGGTTCCTGCACGCCGGCACCCCGCCGGTCTATGTGGGCTTCGGCAGCATGTCCCCGGCCGAAGGCATCGGCGGCATGGCCGTCGAGGCGATCCGCGCGCAGGGGCACCGCGTGCTCGTGTCCCGCGGCTGGGCGGATCTGGATCTCGTCGACGGCGGGGACGACTGCTTCGCCATCGGCGAGGCCAACCATCAGAGCCTGTTCGGCAAGGTGGCCGCTGTGGTCCACCACGGCGGCGCGGGCACGACGCTCACAGCGGCCCGGGCGGGCACACCGCAAGTGGTGACACCTCTGCGGTTGTCGGACAACCCGTACTGGGCAGGCCGGGTGGCGGCATTGGGCCTCGGTGCGGCCCTCGACGCTCCGGCCACGACCGTGGGATCTCTGGGCGTCGCCCTCACGAC
The DNA here is from genome assembly GCF_044750845.1 of Streptomyces sp. NPDC088766. Classification (NCBI taxonomy): domain Bacteria; kingdom Bacillati; phylum Actinomycetota; class Actinomycetes; order Kitasatosporales; family Streptomycetaceae; genus Streptomyces; species Streptomyces sp. NPDC088766. The sequence goes on from NZ_JBIVKQ010000012.1 coordinate 232,580, forward strand.
CGCCCTGTCACCCGGGACCCGGGCGCGTGCGAAGTCCCTGGGAGGCCGGCTCCGCACCGACGGGGCGGAGGTGGCCGCGCGACGGCTGATCGACGGGCGGTGGTGAACGACGCCTGCCCACAGCGTCCGGGCCGGTCCGGACGAGGGGCCCCGGCCGGGGTGGCCCCGTCCGGGGCTTCGGCATGCGCGGACCACGGCCGCACGGTTGATCGCGCTGCGGCCGGCGCCGCACCCTCGGTTGCTACCGTTCGCATTCATGGATGACGGCGTGTACACAGGCAATGCGGGCAGGGACGCGGGAGGGAACCGGGGATGGCTGCTCGGGCACTTCAAGGAGCGGGACGATCCCCGTCACAGTGACGCCGTCGAGGTCAAATGGGGTGTGCACCCACGCGGTGAGCGACGAGCACAGTGGGTGCAGGGCGAGGTGCGGACAGCTCTGCTGGTTCTCATCACAGGACGCTTCCGCATGGAGTTCCCCGGGCGCAGCGTGCTGCTGGAGCAGCAGGGCGACTACGTCGTCTGGGGCCAGGGGGTGGACCACTCCTGGTTCGCCGAGGACGACTCCGTGGTGATGACCTTGCGGTGGCCTTCCGTCCCCGGATACGCCGCCCCCGACGAGGAGGGCGCGGCACGACCGAAGTGAACCATTTTCCTCATGTGGTCCGCTATCTTCAGGCAAACCCCTTGATGTCGCACGCCGGGCGCAAACAGCATTCCATCACCGAACAGGTGTGGCGTTGGTCACGGTTGACCATCCAATCGGAACGCACTTAGCATCAACGGAAATGAGCCACCGCACGGACGACCGAATAAAGAGGGGCGCCCGCAACCACCACTCCGCGTTCACCTCGCACAATTTCATGGAGCCCGGACAGGCAGATGCCGATTCCCGGAAGCCGGCGCGAGGCGTCGCCGAGTCCGTGAAAGTCCGGTTCGAAATCTGGAACGACATACCCCCCGCCCCGTTCGCGCAGCAGCACAGCCAGCGGTCTGAACAGGCTTTTTAGCCGATCGACCCGGCCGGCACCCCGTCGAGGGGCCCGGACCCGCAGGCATTGTTCTCAGAGTGCACTTTGATGAAAACACACGCATTCCGGACGCCGGTTCAACGGCTCCGGGAAAGTCGGAAATGATTTCCGTCGCGTTCTCTCCTCGTGAAGGGTAATCCGTGTCTTTACCCCGAATCGCAGTCAGCAATCATTCCGGCGAAGAGGAAAAATTCGCCCCTTTGTCGCTGGCGCAGGAACGTCTGTGGGTGATGGCACGCATGGACGGAGACGCCAGCGCCGCCTACAACGAGCCGATGCCCTTCGACATCCGGGGACCGCTGGACCGGGACCTGCTCATGAAGGCGCTTCATCTGCTCGCGGCCCGGCACGAGGCCCTGCGCACCCGGCTGGTCCCCTCAGGGGGTTCGGCGCTTCAGGTCGTCGATCCGCCGGAGACGTCGTTCCCGGTGGCCTTCGAGGATCTGACGGGGCTGCCGGACGCGGCCGAACGGTTCACGCGCATACGGTCGGAGGTGGAGGGCACCCCGTTCCGCCTGGGCGAGGAACCGATGGCGCGCGGCTGCCTGATAGCGCTCCGACCGGACCATCACGTACTGATCCTGACGGTCCATCACATCATTTTCGACGGCTGGTCCCGCTCCCTGCTGCTGAGAGAGCTGGGCCAGGTGTATTCCGCGCTTCAGCAGGGGCAGGAGGTCTCGCTGCCCGAACTGACCTGGCAGTACAGCGACTACACGCGCTGGCAGTGGGAGTGGATGTCGGGAGACGAGCCGGTGTCGCACGGCGACTACTGGACCACCGCACTGGCCGACACGCCGGCCGTGATCTCCCTGCCCACCGATCGGCCCCGCCCACCCGAACAGGACTTCCACGGCGACCGGTTGCCCGTGACCGTCGACGAGGACCTGACGCGGGCCCTGCGCGCGCTGGCCTCGGACAACGATGTCTCCCTCTACGCGACCGTCCTGACCGGCTGGTCCGTGCTGCTCTCCCTGCTCTCCGGGCAGGACGACGTCGTGGTCGGCGCCCCCACGTCGAACCGCCGACGCGGCGACGTCGAGGGTCTGATCGGCTTCTTCGTCAACACCCTCGCCCTGCGCGCGGACCTCTCGGGCTCCCCCAGTGTCAAGGACGTCCTGAAGCGGGTAAACCAGCGGGTCCGTGACGCCCTGAGGCACGTCGACCTCCCCTTCGAGCGGGTCGTCGAACTGGTCAACCCACCGCGCAGTCCCGCCTGCACAGCCCTGTTCCAGACCATGTTCGCCTGGGTCCCCTCCATGCGGAAGGAACTCGAACTTCCGGGTTTGAAGGTCGAGTTGAGGGATGACGCCGCCCACGTACCCGCGAAGTTCGACACGGTCCTGGCCCTGGCCGACGAGGGCCGGCACCTCACCGGGGAGATCGACTACGCGGTGGCGCTCTTCGACCGGGCGACGGTCGAACGGTACATACGTCAATTCCTGCGCGTGCTGCGTCTGATGACCGAGCGGCCCGATGCCGAGATCGCCGACCTGACGCTGCTCGACGAGGACGAGCAGCGGGCACTCCTCACCACCTTCAGCACAGGGCCCGCCGTGACCGGTCCGGCATCGCCGGGCGTGCTGGAGCGCTTCGCCGCGCAGGTCCGCGAACGACCCGCGCAGTGTGCGGTGGTGGCCGACGACACGGAGCTGGACTACGCGACGCTCGACCGCCGCGCCAACCGTCTCGCCCATGCGCTCGTCGCGCGCGGTGCCGGTCCCGACCGTGTGGTGGGCCTGCACGCCGGGCGTACGGCCGACCTGGTCGTCGGGGTGCTCGGGATCCTCAAGTCCGGAGCCGCCTACCTGCCCCTCGACCCCGGCCAGCCACCGGAGCGGCTGGCCGCCATGGTGAGCGACGCCGCACCGGTCCTCGTGCTGACCGACCGGGGGGAGGCCGCGGACGACGGACAGCCGTGGGAGCACCTGGCGAAGGTCGAGGCAGCGGGGACGCACGACGAGGCGCCGGCCGTCGACGCGGACCGGACCCGGCTCGCCTACGTCATCTACACCTCGGGGTCGACCGGCCGCCCCAAGGGCGTGGCGGTGACGCACGGCAGCGTCGTCAATCTCCTCGACCACTGGCGCGAGCTCATGGGAGATGCCCCCGGCGAGGCGTCCTCGGCCTGGTCGAGCATCGGTTTCGACGCGTCGGTGCACGAACTCCTCGTCCCGTTGACCACCGGCGCCGTGCTCCACCTGGTTCCCGACGAACTCCGCCGGGATCCAGGGGCATTGCTGGACTGGATGCGTGCGCGCAAGGTCACCCAGGCCTTTCTGCCCCCGTCCTACGTCCTGTGGATCGGCGAGGATCCGGCCGTACGCCTGGCCGGATCGAGCCTGCGTCAGCTCCTCACCGGAGTGGAGTCCCTGCCGGAGAGCACCCTGCACCGCATGCGCGAGCTGCTGCCCGGCCTGCGCATCTGCTTCGGCTACGGCCCGACCGAGGCCACGCTCTACTCCACCGCCTACACCGACCCGCAACCGTACGAGCGGTCGTGTCCCATCGGGCGGCCGCTGCGCGGCACGCGCCTGTACCTGCTCGACGACCGGATGCGCCCGGTGCCCGTGGGGGTTCCCGGAGAGGTCTACCTCGGCGGGGCGAGTCTGGCCCGCGGATATCTGAACCGCCCCGACCTCACCGACGAACTCTTCGTGCCCGACCCGTTCGTCCCCGGTGAACGCGTCTACCGCACCGGCGACCTGGCGCGCTGGCTGCCCGATGGCAACGCCGAATACGTCGGCCGCCGCGACGACCAGCTCAAACTGCGCGGTTTCCGCATCGAACCCGGCGAGGTCGAGGCGGCACTGCTGGCGGTCCCCGGGGTGCGGGAGGCCGTCGTCCTGGCCGATCGCGACGCGCCCGGCGGACCCCACCTGGTCGCCGGCGTGGGATGTGACGCCGAGGCCACGCGCATGCCGCACGAGTGGCGTGCGGCCCTCGAGGACCGCCTGCCGGACTACATGATCCCCTCCGTGGTGGCCGAGTTCCCGCGCCTGCCGTTGAACCGCAGCGGCAAGGTGGACCGGCCCGAGGTGCTGCGCGCCGTGGCGGGAACCCGTGCGGGTCGGGTCAACACGGCCGCGCCCCGCGACCACGTGGAGATGGCGCTGTACCGGGTCTGGCGCGGGGTGCTGCTGCACCCGGACATCGGAATCGGTGACAACTTCTTCGAGCTGGGCGGCACTTCGATATCGGCGATCAAGATGGCGGCCGCCGTCCAGGAGGAACTCGGCGTCACCCTGCCCGTCCGCGACGTCCTGCTGCACCCCACCATCGAGGCGCTGGCCGCGCGGGTGCGCGGCGGCGGCGATGCCGTACGGTCCGCCGGACTCGGCAACCTGGTCGAATTCCGCGCGGGCGGCGGCCGGCAGCGCGTGGTGTGTGTGCATCCCGCCGGCGGCACCGCGTTCTGCTACCTGCCCCTGTCCGCCGAACTGGCCGACGACATCGGCGTGGTGGGGCTTCAGGCGCCCGGCATCGATCCTGGCGAGTCCACCCTTCCCGATGTCGAGGCGATGGCCGAGGAGTACCTGCGGCTGGTCGGTCCCCGCGCCGAGGAGGCACTGGTGCTGTGCGGGCTCTCCTACGGCGGTCTGATCGCGTACGAGATGGGCCGCCGCCTGATGGCGGCCGGACACGGGAAGGTGAGCGTGGTCCTCCTCGACACCCACGGTGCCCAGGACGACGAGCAGCGCGCCGCGGTCGCGCCGGTCGGCATGGCGGAGTTCCGGGAGAAACTGGTGCGCTTCAACGGCATGTACCCGGGTATCGACGACGACCAGGTGGCCCGGTACCTGAACGTCTACAACCACCATCGCGAGACGGCGCGCGACTACGCCGTACCCGAGTCGCCCGCCCGTGTCGTGCTGATGCAGGCGACGGCCGTGGAGGACGAAGACGCGGACGTCGAGGGTGCTGCCGCTCGTCTACGCGCGTTCTGGCGGCAGCGCGTCAGCGGTGAGTTCGTGGTCGAGCCGGTCGCCTGCGGTCACTGGGACATGTTGGAGAGCAAGGAACTGCCCCGCGTCGCCGCCGTCCTCACCGCCGAGCTGCACCGGCTGGCATCCGCCCCCGGCCAGGGCGAGACGGAGCGCACCACCCCTTCAGACACGTCGGAGGCACGATGAAACCGCGCGTCGGAACGTCCCCCACCGACGTGGCCGAGGGCGCGAGCGCCCCGACCGGGATAGCCCTTGAGATTCACCGCCGAGCCCTGCGCACACCACACGCCGAGGCGGTCGCCGACGGCGACGTCAGCATCGACTACGGGGCGTTGAACGCGGCAGCCGCCACCGTCGCTCAAGAACTGGCACACCGGGGCATCACCGCGGGGCAGGCCGTCGCGGTGGCGCTGCCGCGGTCGTGGCGGCTGGTCTGCGTGATGCTCGGCGTTCTGCGGCTGGGGGCGCAGGTCGTGCCGCTCGACACGCAGAGCCCCGCCGAACGCCGACACTTCATCCTCCGGGACTCCGCCGCGGTCGCCCTGGTGCACGAGACGGTCGAGAGCGTCACCGGGCTGCCGCAGGACGTGAAGGCGTTCGCCGCGGACGCCCTTCTGCCCGAACGTCCGGCCCCCGCCGCCGCCGTGGAGGCACCGTCCGCCCCCGGCGAGGTGTCCTTCCTGTTCTACACCTCCGGAACGACGGGCCGGCCCAAGGGTGTCGAGGTCGGTGACGCCGGAGTCCGGCGGCTGGCCCGACCCGGCTACATCAGCGTCGCGCCCGGTCTCCGCTTCGGCTGCCTGGCCAATCCGGCGTTCGACGCGCTGAGTTTCGAAGTCTGGGTGCCGCTGCTGACCGGTGGCTGCTGCGTGATCCTGGGCGACGGGGACGTGCAGTCCCCCGAGCGGCTCGCCGCGGCACTGCGGCGCGGTCGCGTGAACACCGTCTTCATCACCACGTCGTTGTTCAACGCGATCGTCACGGCCGTGCCGGACTGCTTCGCCGCGGTCGGCGAGGTCCTGGTGGGCGGTGAGCAGCTCAACCCCCAGGTGATACGCCGCTGGTACCGGGACAACGCGGGCAGCGGCACCCGTCTGTTCAACGCGTACGGGCCGACGGAGTCCACCACCTTCGCCCTGTGCCATCCGATCCCGCGGGACTTCGACGGGGACGTGGTGCCGATCGGACGGCCCTTGCCGCAGAGCGGTGCGGTCCTGGTCGTACCGGACCAGGAGCGGGTCGCCGCGCCCGGTGAGGTCGGCGAGCTCCTGTTGAGCGGAACGGGACTCGCCGTCGGATACCGCCACCTTCCCGAGGAGACCGAGCGGCGTTTCGTGCGGCTGCCATGGCTCGACGGTGGCGAGGAGCGGTACTACCGCACCGGTGACCTCGTACGGACCGGCGACGAGGGCCTGCTGGAGTACGTCGGACGAATCGACCGCCAGGTCAAGGTCCGTGGCTTCAGGATCGAGCCCGGTGAGGTGGAACTGCGTGTTCTCGCCCACCCGGCGGTCCGGCGGGCCCACGTGTGCACGCGCCGCGCGGGCCAGGAGGGGCCCAACGAACTGCTGGCGTTCGTCGTCCTCGGCCAGGAACTGTCCTACGAGGAGTTCGACAGCCACCTCGCGACCCAGCTGCCCGCCTACATGCGCCCCCATCAGATCCACCTCGTGGCTGAGCTGCCGCTCAACGCCAACGGCAAGGTCGATCAGGCCGCCCTGCTGCGGCAGGCCGGCCGGCCCTGGCGGCCCGCTGCCGCATCCGGCGGACCGGCCATGACGGAGACCGAGCGCCGGGTCGTCGAACTGGCCGAGGAGATACTCGGCACCACCGGTCTCGGGCCCGGTGACCGGTGGATCGCCAGCGGCGGTGACTCGTTGAAGGCGCTTCGGTTCTGCTTCGCCGTACGACAGCGCTGGGGCCGCGAACTGACGCAGGCGGCCGTCCTCCACGACGATCTGGCCGCCGTCGCCCGGTGCCTGACCACAGTCGCTCCCGGCGGGGAGGGCGCCCTGCCGGCACCGGTGGTCTCCGGTGCCCGCTCCGCGCCCGCCACCAGCGAACAGCAGCGGCTGTGGCTGGTCCAGCGCCGCGCCCCCGGCTCCCGGGCCTACTCCGTCAACCAGGCCTTCCGGGTGGACGGACCCGTCGACACCCCTGCCCTGCGGCACGCGCTGCGCAGCCTGGTGGCACGTCACGAGGCACTGCGGACGGGTTTCGGTCCCGGGCCGGACGGCCTGGAGCAGACCGTCGGCGAGCCGTACGACCCCTGGCACGAGCCGAACCCCCGGCAGGCCTGGAGCGAGGAGGAAGCGCACGCCTTCGCCGACACCTTCTTCGCGGAGCCCTTCGACCTCGCCGTCCCCCGTCTGCTCCGGGCCTGCTGGCTGCCGCGTGACGGTGGCGGCACGCTCCTGCTGCACCTGCACCACATCGCCGTGGACGGCTGGTCGTTGAGCATCCTCCTGCAGGACCTCTCGGCCGCCTACGCCGGAAGCGGCCGGCCCGGGGAACCCGCTCCGACCCCCCTGGACTTCGCCGTCTGGCAGAGCGACCGGTTCGCGAGCGCGGCCTACCAGGTGCAGCGCGACGAACTGCTCCGCTACTACCAGGGGCTGGAGGAGCCGCAGGAGCCGCTGCCCGCCCGGGACGCGGCTGCGGCACCGCGGGCGCGCCTGCTGCACACGTCACTCGACGCCGTTCGGCGGAGCCGGGTGGACCGGGTGTGCGCGGAGTCCGGGCTGACCCGGTTCCAGGTGCTGCTGAGTGTGTTCTCCTGGTGCCTGTACGGTGTGGCGGGCCTGGTCCGCCCGCGCATCGCCGCCCCGGTCGCGGGCCGTCCCGTGCACGAGTTCGAGAACAGCGCGGGCATGATGGCGAACACCGTGCTGCTGCCCCTGACCGTCGTGCCCGGTGAGGACCTGCGCTCCCACCTGGCCCGCACCAGGACGGTCACGGGGGAGGTACTGGGACGTCAGGACGTGGCGCTCACGGACGTCCTGACCGGCTGGGAGGCCGTCGGCGACAACACCCCGTTCGATTTTCTGTTCGTCCTGGAGAACACCGACTTCGGGGCGCTGCGGCTGCCCGGCTGTGCCCAGCGCCCCCTGTGGTGGGCGGCGCCGGAGGCCAAGTGCCCGATGACCGTCTCCGTGGTCGAGCACGCGGACGGATGCGACGTGCTGTGGGAGTACGCCGCCGACCGGTTCACCGGCGAGGACGTCGAGGCGATGGCGGAGCTGTTCCGGCGGGGCGTGGACGCGCTCGCGGCCGGTGGCCGCTCCACCGCCCGTGACCTCGTCGTACCGTACCGGCGGTCCCTTCCGGGGCACGGGCGCGGCCCCGCCCCGGAACCCGGCTTCACCACGATCGCCGAGGGCTTCGGCCGGCAGGTCGCCCGCGCTCCGGGTGCTCCCGCCGTCGTCACGGCCGACGGCGGCATCCTGAGCTACGCGGCCCTCGACGCCCGTGCCGCGGCCCTCGCGAGGGAACTGGCCGACCGCTACCCGATCCCGGCCGACGGCAGCCCCTGCCGGGCGGCCCTGTACCTGGATCCCTCCGCCGAACACGTGGTGGCGCTGCTGGCACTGGCACGGCTGAACGTCACCGCCGTCCCCCTCGATCCCTCCTACCCGGCCGACGTGCTGCGCCGCGTCCTGGAAGAGATCGACCCGCTGTGCGTCCTGACCACACGGGACGGCTCGCCGACGCTGGACACCCTGCTCCCGGACGGCGTGGTGCGCCACCTGCTCACACCGGTGGACCCGGCGCCACGGACCGACGGCACGAGTGGGTCGTACGACGGGCACAGCGGTGACCGGCGCACGGTCGACGCGCCGGCGCACGACGGCGCCCGCCCCCTGTACGCGCTGTTCACCTCCGGCTCCACGGGCGTCCCCAAGGGCGTGCAGATCCACGACCGCACACTGTGCGACCTGATCAGGTGGCAGTCCGGTCCCGGCGGTCTGGCCGCCCCCGCCGCCACCCAGCAGTTCTCGATGCTGGCGTTCGACGTCTCCTTCCAGGAGATCTTCGGGACGCTGTGCACGGGTGGCAGGCTCCAGCTCGTACGTCCCGAGTGGCGTCAGGACGCGCCCGCGCTCCTGGACCGGCTGGAATCCACGGGCGCCGAACGGATCTTCATGCCCTACGTGGCCCTGCAACTGCTCGCCGAGTACGCCGTCCGTCTGAACAGGTATCCCTCCCGGCTGCGCGAAGTGGTCACCGCGGGCGAGCAGCTGGTGTGCACCGAGAGCATCCGGCGCTGGTTCGCCGGACTTCCCGGCGCGCGCCTGTTCAACCACTACGGACCGACGGAGACCCATGTCGTCAGCGCCCTGTGCCTGGAGGGAGACCCCGGGCAATGGCCCGAGCGGCCCGCCATCGGACGCCCGGTGGCCGGCGCCGACCTGCGCGTGGTGGACGCCCAGGGTGACCCGGTCCCGACCGGGTGCACCGGCGAGCTGCTGATCGGCGGCACCATGACCACCCGCTGCTACCTCGGCGAACCCGCACCCGACGACGCCCGCTTCGTCGAACTCCCCGGCGCGGGCCTGTTCTACCGCAGCGGTGACCGGGCGTTCTTCGACCGTGCGGGCCTGCTGCACTACGCAGGCCGCGACGACCAGCAGATCAAACTGAGCGGGCACCGGCTGGAACTCGGCTCCGTCGAGGCGGCCCTGCTGCGTCATCCGGCCGTGGTCAACGCGGTCGTCACACGTGAGGGTGACCGGCTGACGGCCGGCCTGGAAATCCGTGGCGAAGCGCCGTCCGCCGACGACCTGAGCGCGCAGCTGTCCGCCCTTCTGCCCTCCTACGTAAGGGTGGACCGCTTCCGCAGACTGGAGAAACTGCCCCGCACCCCCAGCGGCAAGCTGGACCGGCAGGCCGTGGTCCGGGCGCCGGGGGAAGAGATCCGTCGTTCCGCGATCGCCCGCACGGGCCTGTCGGCCGAGGAGGAGCGCCTCACCACCGCCTTCGAGGAGGTCACCGGGTCGCCGATCGCACCGGACCGGACGTTCTTCGAGGCGGGTGCCTCCAGCCTCGCTCTGATGCGCTTCCACCTGCACTGCACCACGGCACTCGGTCTGCGTTTCAGCATCGCGGACCTGTTCGAGCACGTCACCGTCCGCTCGCTGGCCCGCCACCTCACCGCGCCGCGGCCGCTTTCCCCACCGGCCGCGAAGAACGAGGGGGCCCCCGAACCCGGCGAGCCGATCGCGGTCGTCGGCATGGCGGTACGGGTGCCCGGCGCCCCGGACCTGGCCGCCTTCTGGGAGCTGGTGGTCTCCGGCGGCACCGGAATCCGCCGAATCGACGCGCCGGAAGGAATCGTCGGCGCGCACAGCACGCTCGACGGCATGCTCGACTTCGACCCGGGCCACTTCGGCATCAGCCCCCAAGAGGCCCGTCTGATGGACCCCCAGCAGCGGCACCTGCTGATGGCCGGGGTGCAGGCCCTGGCACACGCCGGAGTGGCGGACACCTCGGCCACCCGGGTGGGCCTGGTGGCCGGCGCGGGGGAGAACACCTACTTCCAGTCCCTGCTGCGCGAGGCGGACCCCGGCCGGCTGCCCGACGGCTTCCAGCTCGCCCTGCACCACGAGAAGGACTTCCTGGCCACCAAGGTGGCGTACCACCTCGGGCTGACCGGCCCCGCCTTCAGCGCCCAGACCGCCTGCTCCAGCTCCCTGGTCGCCGTGCACCTCGCCGCCGGTCTGCTCCGGCAGGGCGAGGCCGACGTGATGCTTGCCGGAGGGGTCCTCGTCGACCCCGGGCTGACCAAGGGCTACCGTTACCGCCCTCAGCACATCTTCTCCGCGGACGGCGACTGCCGGCCCTTCAGCGCCGACGCCACCGGCACGGTCGGCGCGAGCGGCGTCGGCGTCGTGGTCCTCAAGACGCTGCGCCGGGCACGGCGCGACGGCGACACCGTCTACGCGCTGATCACAGGCTCCGCGATCAACAACGACGGTGCGGCGAAGATGAGTTACACCGCGCCGTCGCTGGCCGGACAGCGGGAGGTGATCCGGACCGCCCTGGCCCGCGCCGGACGCACGGGCGCCGACCTCGGCTACGTGGAGGCCCACGGCACCGGGACCCGGCTGGGCGACCCGGTCGAAGTGGGGGCGCTGCGGCAGGCGTTCGACGTGAGCGAGTCCGGCCGCTGCGCTCTGAGCTCCGTAAAGAGCCAGCTCGGCCACATGGGTGCGGCCGCCGGTGTGGTGGGCCTGGTGCGCGCGGTGCTCGCCGTGCACCACGGGACGCTCCCGCCCAACCTCAACTTCCGCGCCTTCAATCCGGAGATCGGCCCCGATCCCACTCCCTTCCACGTCCCGTCCGAAGCCATGCCCTGGCCCGGGGGACGCGAACGGGTCGCCGCGGTCAGCAGCTTCGGGATCGGCGGCACCAACGCCCACGTCATCGTGGAGCAGGACACCGCATCCGGACCCGTGGCGGCGCGCGAGGTACCCGCGTGCCTCGTGCTGTCGGCCTCCAGCGCGGACGCACTGGCCGCCGACGCCGCCCGGATCGCCGAATATCTCCACCTGCACCCGGAGCAGCACGAGTTGGTGCTGCGTCATCTCCAGGCCGGGCGGGTCGCCCGCCGCCTGCGGGCCGCGGCACCCGTGACGGACGCCGCCGCGGCCGAGGACTGGCTGCGCGCGGTGGCCACCGGAGCGGTGCCGCACGGTATCGCGGACCCGGACGCCGTGACGGTCTGCGCGGCCGGCCGCACGGCGCACGACCTCGCCGAGGACTGGGCCGCCGGACGCACCGTCGACTGGGGAGCAGGCTCCGCTCCGGCGCCCTGGGACTTCCCGCCCCCGGCCTTCTCCCTGTCGGAGTACGACTTCGACCGACTGCCCGGGGAGCCGCGCGGGGCTCCGGCCGCCGCACCCCGGCGGCTGCCTCGCGAGAACTGGCTGCATCAACCGCACTGGGTCCGGCTGCGCCGTGCCCACGTCGCGGACACCACCGTGCCGGCCGGCCGCGCGTCCGCCGTGGTCGTCGTGACCTCCGAGAGCACTCCGCGGACGGCGCTCGCGCCCTTCGAGGCGGTGGCGCCGCGCGTGATACGGGTGCACCCGGCCGGCACCTTCGCCCGCAGGGAACCGGACGCCTACGACGTGGACCCCGCCGATCCGGCGTCGCTGCGCCGACTGCTCGACGCGCTGTCCGAGGACGGCGCCCCGGTCTCCGGCGACACGGAGTGGGTGCACGCCCTGCCCCTCGGCGTGACGGGGCCGGTCGGTCCCGTCACCCTGGAACAGGCCCGTCACACCTGCCTGGACAGCACGGCGGCCCTGGCCCGGGCACTGGGCGGGCGAACCGGCTCCCCACGCGTGTGGTGGCTGTCGTACGGCGCCCGGCCCGTGGCGGGACCGGTGGACAGACCCGAACTGGCGCTCCTCGCCGGGCCGGTCGAGGTCGCCCCTCAGGAGTCCGCCCTGAGCGGCCACTGGCTCGACCTCCCCGACGGCGACCTCACCCGCTGGGCCGGGCACGTGGCCTCGGTCGTCGCCGGGACACGTGAGGCCGGGCATCCCGGCGGACCCGCCCTACCGCGCCAGCTCGCGCTGCGGCAGGGTCACTGGTGGCGGCAGGGCACCACACCCGTGCCGGAGCCGGAGGGTGAACGGTCCCTCGTACCGGCCGGAGCGGACACCGTCCACCTGGTGCTCGGCGGCACGGGCGGCATAGGCCGCGCCATAGCCGCCTGGTTGCTCGAACACACCCGCAGCCGGGTCCTGTTGCTGTCGAGGAACCCGCGGCTGCCCGAGGAGCTGAACGGATGGGCCGACCGCATCGGCCTCGTCCCGGCGGATGTCACGGCCATGTCCGTCCACGAGGTGGCGGCGGCCGTCGCCGGCCACACCTCCCGGCTGGACGGCGTCATCCACGCGGCCGGTCTGGGACACGGCGGGCTGCTCGTACGGCGCGACGCCACGGCGATGCGCGACGCCGCCGCGGTCCGTGAAAGGGGCGCACTCGTCGTCGAGCACCTGATCGGAGCATTCCGCCCGGAGATCGCGGTCTACTGCTCCTCGATGTCCGCCCTGCTCGGCGGTGTCGGCCAGAGCGACTACGCGGCCGGCGCGAGCCTCCTCGACGGCTTCGCCCACCACCGGGCCACCGAGACGGAGACGACCGTCCGGATCGGCATCGACTGGGACATCTGGAGCGAGACCGGAATGGCCACCCGGGTCCTGAACACGGACAGCCGCCACCAGGCACACCTCGCGGTCGGCCTGACCGTCGAGGAGGGCAAAGCGGTCTTCGCGCATGCCCTGGCCCTGGGCCTGCCGCAACTCCTGGTGTCCACGACCGGCATCGAGGACTCCCGGGCCTTCTACGCTCCTGCCGGGAAAACGGATCAGTCCTCGCTCTCCGGGCCGGTGCACCCGGCGGACGGAGAGCGGGAAGCCTCCGGCGCCGGCGGTACCGGGGAGCGGGCGGATGCCATGGCCCGGGTGGTCCGGGATCTGCTGGGTGTGGACGAACTGGACCCGGAGGCCTCCCTCTACGATCTGGGCGCCGACTCGCTGACCCTGATCAGCCTGATCGTCCGCGTCGAGGAGGACCACGGTGTCGGGTTGGACCTGGCCTCCTTCAGCCACCGCGTCAGCCTCACGGAGATCCTGAAGCACATCGAGGCGGCCCTCACCTGCGCCGAGCCCGCCACCGAGACCACCACCGAGGCGACCACCGAGGCGACCGCGAGCACCTCCCGGGTCGTCCTCGACATCTGGCAGGAGGGGACCGGTTCGGCCGTTCTGTGCCTGGTGCACCCCGTGGGCGGAGACATCCAGGCGTACCGCTCCCTGGTGGCGGCACTCGGACCCGCGCCGACGGTGTGCCTCATCGCCGATCCGGCACTCCGCGACCCCGAGACGCCCGCGTGGTCACTGGCCGAGCGGGCCCATCACTACGACGCGGAACTCCGCGCGCGGTTCGGCGGACCGGACCGCCGGCTTCACCTGGCCGGATGGTCCTACGGCGCCCGTGTGGCGATGGAGATGGCGGGTCTCGCCGAGTCGGGCGGCCGCCCCCTGGAAGCGCTCTACCTCCTGGATCCGCCACCGCCCCGGGCGGAAGCACTGGTCGCCGCCTACGACGAGGCTCATCTGGAAAGGGTGTTCGCCGCCGAACTCGGCACCGGAGCGTCCTCGTCGCCGAGCGAGCACGCACAGGCGTACGCCGAGAGGCTGGCCCGCTGCTGCCGCGCGAACCTGCGCAGCCTCGCGGAACACCGCGTACGGCCGCTCGTCTGCGTCCCCACGTATCTGTGGCTGGCCGAACACCCCACCGCGGGCATGCCCGCGCCCGCCGATCCCCGCGAGCCGGACCAGGAGTGGAACACCTGCCTGCCGCCGTCCGCCGAGCTCAGGTATCTGCCCACGGACCACTACGGCATCGTGGCGGCACCCCACGTGGACACGGTGGCCGAGACCATCAGGGCGGCGCTGGCGTCCCCGGATGCCGGTGCCCGCGGGACCGCTGACCGGTAAGCCCCATCCCCCTACGGAGGTTGACATGGAGTCATACGAACGCGAAGCCCTGGAAGCGGTGACCACGCGCCCCGTGCATCCCTACCGCACACTCACCGTGGAACGGATCACCCCCGTTCTGGGGGCGGAAGTCTCAGGCGTCGACCTGTCGCAGGAGATCCCGGGGGAGCAACTGGACGAGATCCGGACCGCCTTCCGCGACCACCACGTCCTCGTCTTCCGCGATCAGACGATCACCGCCGAGCATCACAAGCGCTTCGCCGCCGCCTTCGGCGAACTGCGGCCCGTCAACCCGCCGCCGCCCGAGGGCGATCCCCACATCCTGGAGATCCGCACGACGTCAGCAGCAGCGGACGTGGCGGGCAACGGCTGGCACGCGGACGGCACCGCCGACGCAGAACCGTCACTGGGGTCGATGCTGTACATCACCGAGGTCCCCGAGCCAGGCTGCGGCGGCGACACCCTCTTCGCCGACATGCATCTCGCCTACGCCATGCTCTCACCGGCGATGCGTGCGCTGCTGGACCCGCTGACCGCGATACACGACGGCGCGCAGGCCCTGGCGGGATACCCGCTGCCGGCGGACTACGTCATCCCCAAGAGCGAACACCCGGTGGTCGCCCGGCACCCCGAGACCGACCGCAGACTGCTGTACGTCAACAAGGCCTACACCAGCCGCATCCCGCAGCTCTCGGCCGACGAGAGCCGGGCCCTGCTCGACGTGCTCTTCGACATCATCGCCCGCAGGCCGGTCCTGCACTGCCGCGTCCGCTGGACCCCGGGCACGCTCGTCTTCTGGGACAACCGGTGCGTCCAGCACCACGCGACGTACGACTACTACCCCTACGCCCGCTACGGCCAGCGCGTCGCCATCAACGGCGGCCCCGTCAAGGGCTGACGTCCTGAACAGGTGAGGCGTCGTGCACGGACCCGGTCCCGCGCACGACGCCTCACCGCGCTGCCCGAGGTGAGTGGCGTTCCGGATCGAACTCCAGCACCTGCGTGAGCCGGACGTGGGAGTGCAGGGTCGGCGGGTCGCCGCCCCGACGGAGCCGCCATGGGCGACTGCCGTTCCACATCGCGGCGAGGACCGGGCGAGGGCCGGGTGCCGACCCGTCCGGACGGGGCCGAAGGAGGCTGTGCGCGGCGGCTCTCGATGCCGGCCCACGCCAGCCCTGCAGCCGTGGCCCCCTCCAGGCCCTGCCCGATGGACGCGCCGGAGACGTCCAGCGCCTTGCCGCTGTTGCGATGGACCAGGACCTACCAGGCGTTGGTGTCCGCCGTCGCCGCCTCGGCGGGCGCCGGATCCACCGCGGCGCGCATGCCGACCGCGAGGGTCGCCGCCACCACGGCGACGACCCGGGACCATCAGCGGTGTCTTCCTGGAGGGGCGGGTGAAGCCGCGTCGTGGGTCTTCATCGATTCACCCTTTCGTCCGTGGCAGGTCCCGTCAGGTGCGGGTCCAGCGTTGGTTGCCGCTGTTCGAGCAGGAGTAGAGCTGGATCAGGGTGCCGTTGGCGGTGCCGCCTGCGACGGCGTCGAGGCAGAGGCCGGACTGGACGCCGACGATGGATCCGTCGGAGTTGAGGCGCCATTTCTGGTTGTCGCCGCCCCAGCAGCTGTAGATCTGGACTTTGGTGCCGTTGGTGGTGCCGGCGGCGTCCAGGCACTTGTTGCCGTAGACCCTGAACTCGCCGGCCGCGGTGTACGTCCACTGCTGGTTGGTGCCGTTGTGGCAGTCCCACAGGTTGAGCTGGGTGCCGTCGGTGGTACTGGTGCCGGGCACGTCCAGGCAGCGGCCCGAACCGACGCCCTTGATCGGTCCGGAATCCGAAGGGGGCGTGGAGGAGCCGCCGTTGAGCGCGTTGAGGACGGCGGTGTAGGCGGGCTTCTTGCTGCCGTCGCCGTTGAACAGCAGCGGCGTCTGCTCCGCTCGCCAGGAGTCGCTGTCGCGCACGCCCCAGACGGTGATGCCGAGGCAGCGCGGGACGGCCAGGCAGTCGTTGGTCACGTTGGCGTAGGTCGTGGCCGGGGCGCCCTGGATGTCGAGTTCGGTGATGGCCACGTCGACGCCGAGGGCGGCGAAGTTCTGCAGGGTGGTGCGGAAGTTGCTGTTGTAGGGGCTGCCGCTGTTGAAGTGCGACTGGAAGCCGACGCAGTCGATCGGTACGCCGCGCTGCTTGAAGTCCCGGACCATGGCGTACATGGCCTGGGTTTTGGCCCAGGTCCAGTTCTCGACGTTGTAGTCGTTGTAGCAGAGCTTGGCGGCCGGGTCGGCGGCGCGCGCGGTGCGGAAGGCGACCTCGATCCAGTCGTTCCCTGTGCGTTGCAGGTTGGAGTCGCGCCGGGCTCCCGAACTGCCGTCGGCGAAGGCCTCGTTCACCACGTCCCACTGCGCGATCCTGCCCTTGTAGTGGGCCATCACGCCGTTGATGTGGTCGATCATCGCCTGGCGCAGCGTGCTGCCGCTCAGGCTCTGCATCCAGCCGGGCTGCTGGGAGTGCCAGGCCAGGGTGTGGCCGCGCACCTGCTTGCCGTTCTGCACCGCCCAGTTGTAGACGCGGTCACCGGCGGTGAAGTTGAACTGGCCCCGCTGCGGTTCGGTGGCGTCGATCTTCATCTCGTTCTCGGCCGTCACCGAGTTGAACTCACGGCCCGCGATCGCCGTGTACGCCGAGTCGCCCAGTCTGCCCGAGGCGATGGCGGTGCCGAAGTAGCGGCCGCTCTGCGCCGCCGCGGCGCCGAGCGTGTTCTCGGCGGCGTGTGCGGTCGGCGGCGCGACCAGTGCGGCGACCGTACCGAGGACGCCGACGACCAGCGCCAACAGCAGGCCGCGGATCTTCCGGCGGACGAGGGGTCCGGGAAGGGCATACGAGCCCATGACTGTGCCTCCAAGGTAGAAATCACGGAAGGGCTGAAGCGCGGGGGGAACGCGGCGTCCGCTCCCGCTCGGCGGACGGACGGGACGGGGCGGGCCGGAAGCGGGGCAGCACGGAGTCACCGGACACCGCGGTCATGGGACCGGGACGATCTCAACCGGCACGGACGGCACCCGGTCGGCCGTCGGGTGACGTACGGCGGCCGTCGGGTGACGTACGGCGGGCGGCGGGTGACGTGCGGCGGGCGGCGGCGATGTTTCGACACAGGCACGGGGTACTCCATCGCGGCTCAGCCGGGGGACCGCCACGCGGCGTCGCGTACCTCTCCAACTGTGTGAAGAGCCAGGATGCGCTGGTGCGAACCTCACCGGGACGAAACGGGGTGGCGCGGGTGCTCCGGTACGCGGATCTGTCGTGCAGCCGTGCGTGGGTCTGCCGTGCAGCACAGATCGCCCAGGACCGACGTGGTTCGACATCTCGAACTACGGCCGGTTTCCCAGACAGGGATGATTGAGGTATTGACGATGGATCGTCAATACTCCCCGCAGAAGAAATTTCGGTCCCCCGTCCGAAACTTTCTGGAATCCCGGCGAGCGAAGGCGAACCCCCGGCGCCGCCGTCGGCGGATGCCGCGGGGCCGGGACCGGGACGAGTGCGCGAACGCCGCTTCCTCGACTTCTCCCCTCCACGCGGACGCCTCGGACCGGCGAGCCGCATCGCAAACTCCGGAGTGCCGCCGGTCGGCGCGACGGCCCGTCAAGCCCGAAGGGGAGGCGCTGTTTGTGGACAGATCGGCGACAGGCCTTGACCGGAGGGCCCCGCATTCCTAGCTTGTGCCGTCGAAGCATCCGGGAATTCCTCGAAACTTTCGAGATCGCCCCCGTCCCCCGGTACGTCCACTCCGCGGTTCATCGGAGTCACCTCACCCCCACCCCCGAAGGAGGCCCTCTGATGTGGTTTCGCCCCCCGTCCCCGGTCCGTCCAAGACGATTACTCGCCGTTCTCGCACCTTTGCTTTTCGTGGCCACCTTCCTCGGTGCCCAGCCCGCCGACGCGGCGACCGTGGATCCCGGCGCCTCGTATGTGCTGGTCAACCGCAACAGCGGCAAGGCCCTGGATCTCTACAACATGGCGACCGAAGACGGCGCCCGCATCACCCAGTGGACCAGGAACGACCAGAACCAGCAGCAGTGGCAGTTCGTCGATTCCGGGGGCGGCTACTACCGCATCAAGTCCCGCCACTCGGGCAAGGTGCTGGACGTCAACAACTGGTCCACCGCGAACGGCGGCTCGATCGTCCAGTGGGCCGACCTGAACGCCACCAACCAGCAGTGGCGGCTGGCCGACAGCTCGGACGGCTACGTGAGGCTCATCTCGCGCCACAGCAACAAGGCCCTCGAAGTACAGGGCGCCGCCACCGCCGACAACGCGAACATCGTCCAGTACGACGACTGGGGCGGCGCCAACCAGCAGTGGCAGCTCGTCAAGGTGGTCGCGGAGAACCCCGGCTCGTGCGATCTCCCGTCGGCCTACCGCTGGTCGTCGACGGGCGCGCTGGCGCAGCCCAAGTCGGGGTGGGTCTCGCTCAAGGACTTCACCGTCGCCCCGTACAACGGCAAGCAGCTCGTCTACGCGACGACGCACGACACCGGGACGCGCTGGGGTTCCATGAACTTCGGCCTGTTCACCAACTGGTCGGAGATGGCCTCCGCCGGCCAGAACACGATGTCGAACTCCACCGTCGCGCCCACGCTCTTCTACTTCGCGCCGAAGAACATCTGGGTGCTCGCCTACCAGTGGGGCGGGACCGCCTTCTCCTACCGGACGTCGAGCGACCCCACCAACCCGAACGGCTGGTCGTCCCAGCAGGTGCTCTTCTCCGGAAGCATCTCGGGATCCGGCACGGGACCCATCGACCAGACGCTCATCGGTGACGGGACGAACATGTACCTGTTCTTCGCCGGTGACAACGGCAAGATCTACCGGGCCAGTATGCCGATCGGGAACTTCCCGGGCAGCTTCGGCACGACCTCGACCGTGATCATGAGCGACACCACGAACAACCTGTTCGAAGCCCCGCAGGTCTACAAGCTGCAGGGCCAGAACCGCTACCTCATGATCGTCGAGGCGATCGGCTCGCAGGGCCGCTACTTCCGCTCGTTCACGGCCACCAGTCTGAACGGCACCTGGACACCCCAGGCCGCGACCGAGAACAGTCCCTTCGCCGGCAAGGCCAACAGTGGCGCCACCTGGACCAACGACATCAGCCACGGCGAACTGATCCGCACCGGCCCCGATCAGACCATGACCGTCGATCCCTGCAATCTGCAGTTGCTCTACCAGGGGCGCAGCCCCAACTCCGGCGGCGACTACGGTCTCCTGCCCTACCGTCCGGGTCTGCTGACGCTGCAGCGCTGACGGCGTGACACGAAGTCCGGCTCCGGCAGGGAGCCGGCGTGGGGGGGGGGGGGGGCGCGGCCCCCCCCCCCCCCGCCCCCCGCCCCGCCCCCCCCGGGGGGGCCCCCGGGGGGGGGGGGGGGGGGGGGGGGGCCCGCGGGGGGGGGCCCCCCCCCGCGGCCCCCGGCGACGCCGTCTCGGCCGACGTGCCGGGCGGCCTGCCGGGCGGCACGGGGCCGCGGGCCTCGGGTCCGGTGCCGGGGCCGCGCC